>CAZGYJ010000293.1:0-1500 GCA_964530345.1 uncultured Methylomonas sp. | reverse complement strand
AGAAATCCTATTCTAATAAAAATCTCTTTTCACGGTTACTTTAATCATACAAGAGGTAAAAATCCGGAGAGGGTTGGAGTGAGTAGATTAAATTAGAGAAGTCGATTTTTTCGCGCCAGAAACAAACCGGGTAATCCGAGTCCTATTAACCAGATAACGCCAGGCGTAGGCACTAATTGATAAATGATATTGTCAATGCCAAAGCGGAGTATAGTTTCATCAATTGTGGGATTACCTAACAAAGTATAATTTACAGATGCGAAAGCTATTGTGTTGGAATTAATGCCTAAGCCAATGAACCCACAAGTACTGTTTGCTAATACTGGCACATTGCAAGAAGGTTGATTTGCAGCAGCCAAATTATAAAAGCCAAGCTGGTTGTTGTCTTCATCGAATAGTGAAAGAGATAAATCGAATACGGGAGAAGGTTGGGCATTAACGATTAAAAAATCAAATCCAACTCGTCCAATTGACTCCTGAGCAAAATTCAGTGTGATTGATCTGGTATTTTCGGCCGTTCGCATATAAATAGGTAAGGGCATGTTTAGAGACTGAAAGACTCCCTGAAAGTTAGGGTCATTGCTATCAAATACGCTGCCTTTCCCGTCGGAAGCAGAAACAAGTAAATTACCATCTCCAGCAGTAAGATCCCCAAGTTGAGCATTGTCAAAGCCATATTCAACTGCTTGCGGACCAAAATCTGTGCGATTTAAAACGGTCGCTGCAATTGAAAAAGCTGAAAAAGCGCTCAAGCAAAGGGCAAGAATAATTTTTGTTAGCTTGAAATTCATTGGTAAGCCCTTGTTAAAAAGGGGTAAATAAAAAACCTGAATTCTATCACAAAAAAACTTTTTATGGCTAACGCTTATTATTGGTGGCTCAAAGATGTGCAGGAGCTAATCAGGAGGCGGGATGGCTGGAAATGGAGCCAAGGGTTATCAATCTATTTTTTTCTCCTCACCCCGGCCCGCTCCATCAGGAGTGGCTTTTTATCCTCCCTCTCCTGATGGAGAGGGCTGGGGTGAGGAGATACTAATTAATGAACTGCGCGAGAGAGTTTGAAGATGGGTAATATCAACGAGCTGACCAATAGGCCAACGATTACACCCATAACCAGCAACATGATTGGCTCAATCGCTTTGCTGATAAATTTTAGGATTTTCTCCAGCTCTTGCTGAAAATAATCAGCAATTCGTGTCGTAACTAGCGCCAGATTTCCGGTTTCTTCTCCGGTTGCTATCATTTGTTTCACAATTGGCGGGATGAATGAAGATGTTTTAAAGCCGGAAGCCAGAGTGCGTCCTGCTGTTACATCCAGGGACAATTGGTCGATAAAATCATGAAAAATCCGGTTCTTCACGACATCTTTTGCCAAATTCAGGGCTTCAATCAAGGAAACGCCGTTGGCCAGGGACAAACCCAGAACACGCATGGTTTGGATGAGATAAATTTTGAGAAACAGGCTTTTTAACCCCGGTAATTTCAATTTTATCATGTCCA
>CAZGYJ010000292.1:0-1500 GCA_964530345.1 uncultured Methylomonas sp. | reverse complement strand
CTTATAGAAAGCTTGTTGAGCAAAACTTCGGTCTGAAATGAACATCAGTTTTTGTTCAGGGCAAGGTATTTTACTTTTTATTTTGAATGGCTTGCCGTTTCGAAAAGCCCCAGAACCCTGAATAGCCTGATAAAGCACCCGCTCCTTAGGGCCGAAAATGATGCCAATTATCGGGACTCCATCTCGAGATACCAAAGCAATGGAAACTGCATAGCCCGGTTTTGATTCTATAAAAGGCAATGTCCCATCCAGAGGATCAACACACCAGAAATAATCTTTTTCAAACCGTTGATTATTATCTGGCAGTTCTTCAGTCAGTAAAGCCAAATCAAACTGTTTACAACTGGGTTCTAATATATCCAGAATAATTTTTTGGCTCAAAAAATCAACTTCCGTAACAACCTGCGAAGCGTGACTCTCCCCTGCTTCTTTTCTATTAATGACTAAAGAAGATTGTGATTTATCAATAACAATTTGTCCGGCTTGCTGCGCTGCTTTTGTGGCTAATTGGGCGAGTTCTGTTAAGTCCGAAGTAGATAAAAACAAAATTCTGGCCTATTTGTTTAACCCGGCAATAACTTTCTGTGCCAATCGTTCGCTATAGCCATTTATTTTCCAATGTCCTGGACTCCAACCCTTAATAAACCGGTGAAAATCTGTC
This sequence comes from uncultured Methylomonas sp., assembly GCA_964530345.1. Taxonomy (GTDB): domain Bacteria; phylum Pseudomonadota; class Gammaproteobacteria; order Methylococcales; family Methylomonadaceae; genus JALSJK01. The sequence goes on along the minus strand of CAZGYJ010000292.1, from coordinate 839 downwards.
CATGCAACTGGAAATAAAGTACGCCATTCTTGCTCCAGTTGCTCACCATCGACTAACTTTTTCCGTGATTCCAACGCCTCTCTTAAAACCTGAAAATAATGATCCAATACTTGTTTTTCCTTAGCTTGGCATTGGTCTTCATCCAGACAGCTGCCAATAAAATAAGCAACATCTTTCATACCACAGCCTCCCCCCACATACTGGAAATCAACAGCAGCAACATTTTTTCCGTCACTGGAAAAACAAAAATTAGCGAGCTTTGCATCACCATGTACAAAAGTCTGAAAACGGGCATTATTAAGAATTTGATCAATATGTGCAGCAGCTTTTTTTAAAGGCATGTCAGTCAGTTTTTGTAATTCATCAGGCCGGGTCTGCAAATGCCAATAAGTTCCTGTATTCCACAATTGTTCAGGCTTCTCTCCGATAAAAGTCGCATGAAAATTCGCCAACCAAGTCAGGCAACTAAAAATTTCTTCGTCTGTTACTGAAGTTTTTCTTTCAGGAAAACCTGACGCATCCAGATCCTCAAGCGCCATAAAATAGCTATCTTCAAAACAAGCAAGCGCTAAACAGGAAGCTACGCGGCAAGTATCATTACAATAACTGCTCCACTGGCGATACCAAGCCATTTCAACCTGGTAAGAACGCAACTTGCGTTGATGAGAAAAATCAGTACCCCAACCTCGTGGATGGGAGCTTTGAGGGGATAATTCAACTTGCTTGACAATGATACTGTCCATTTCCTGACAGCCAACTAAACCATATCTCATTATCTTTCCATAACCACTCCATAAGGTTTGAATCACTTCAATTTCTACTAGCGATTCCGCTCCTGT
>CAZGYJ010000291.1:0-1524 GCA_964530345.1 uncultured Methylomonas sp. | reverse complement strand
ATTTTGATGGCTTTTTCTAGGTGAGGAAAATTATTGATTCATTATTCATTTATTTATACGTTGTTATCCTGTATTCGCCACGCTATTTTTCTAAAGTAAAAAAAACGATATATTTAATGCTCGACAAAAGTCATAGTCTCTCCATCGGTATAGTTGGTCCTTTACCGCCGCCATTTGGTGGTATGGCCAATCAGGCAAAGCAGTTAGTTGAACTACTGAGAAATGAAAATATTGAGGTTGAATTTGTTCAAAATAATGCGCCGTATCAGCCTGCAGTTATTGGAAGAATCAAAGGTTTGAGGGCCTTTTTTCGTATTATTCCTTTTTTTTTTAAGGTTTGGGATTTATCGAAAACAGTTGATGTAGTACATGTTTTTTCAAACTCTGGGTGGGCTTGGCAATTATTTTCCGCACCTGCTATTTGGGCGGGATGGATCAGAAAAAAGCCTGTTATAGTTAATTATAGGGGGGGTGGGGCCCGGCAATATCTTAGTAAATCAATCCATTGGGTTAGCCCAACTTTACGAAGGGCTGCAAAAATAATTGTTCCTTCGGGATATTTGCAAAAAATTTTTTCGGAGTTTAATTTTGAAAGTGAGATTATCCCTAATATTATAAATTTGGATAGATTTACCCCAAAAGAAAATAGCAAATTCCAATATCGCTTAATGGTTGCTCGAAATTTGGAAAGCATTTATGGGATTGACAGTGCCATTCGTGCCGTTAAATACTTAAAAAAAACATATCCTCAAGTTCGTTTGTATGTTGCGGGAAGTGGGCCGCAAGAAAAACAATTATTGTCTTTAGTGAAAGAGTTGGATTTAGAGGGAAACATTAAGTTTGTAGGGAAAATCACACCAGATGAAATGGTGGCGCTTTTTCATTCTTCGGATATTATGCTAAATCCAAGCTTAGTGGATAACATGCCAAATGCAATTTTGGAATCAATGGCCTGTGGAGTGCCAGTAGTGACGACGAATGCAGGGGGTATTCCATATATCACAGAAAACAATGTTACAGCATTGTTAGTCGAGATTGGTCAACCAGAAGCAATGGCTAATGCGGTGCTTAAACTTTATCAGGATAAGAATTTATACAATACACTTGCTAAAAACGGCATTGAAGAAGTCAAAAAATATTCCTGGCATGAAGTTAAACACCAATGGATTGATTTATATCATCAGTTATCAAATAAAAAATGAGTTTATATACACGGCTAGTTTCAAATGTAATTTTTCCTTTGCATGAATATATAAAAAAGCATGATTCAGTCACTGTTAGAAAAGAACTGGAAAAATCACAGTGGTTTTCATCTGGAGAAATTGAAAAGCTTCAAATAACGAAGCTAAAGGATTTTTTGACAATCGTGGGTCGTGATGTGCCATATTATCGGGAAATTTTTGAGGCTACTGGGTTTGAACCATCAAACATTACGAACTTGGATGAGTTAACTAAAATTCCATTAGTTGGTAAAAAGGAAATACGTTCAAATACAGAGCGCTTAAAATCAGATAATGCCGAGAG
>CAZGYJ010000290.1:0-1536 GCA_964530345.1 uncultured Methylomonas sp. | reverse complement strand
CTTTAATAGCGTTCTCAGAAATATCCGTTCCAATAATATCTATATCTTGAGTGATTGCTGATGGCTGTTGTTTCAAAAATTGATCGATGCAAATACTTAATGAATAGGCTTCCTGTCCAGTAGAACAAGCGGCTGACCAGACTCTTAACTTTCTGGATTGATTAGTTATTAATCTAGGAAGAATTGCTTCTTCTAGCTCCAAAAAATGTGCTTTTTCACGAAACCAAGAGGTCTCATTGGTTGTCATGGAATCGATCACCCGAATCATCAATCGTTTAGATTGAATGCTAGGCTTATTCAATAACCGCAATAAATCCTTGAAAGATTTAAGATGAAATTCTTTTAAAACGGGTGTTAATCGACTTCTTACCAGATATTGTTTTTCTGAGCCTAAAACAATACCGCAGCTCTGTTTCAAAAATTGCTGAAAAAGATGGTATTCCTCAGAAGTCACATTGAAAATCTCAATTCAAGTCTATTGAGCATGGAAAGCTTTCATTCTATCTTGTACAGCTTGGGCTAAATGGTCTGGCGAAAATTTAGGGAGAAATTCATTTGCCCCAACTTTCTGAACCATGTCGGTATTGAATACTCCACTTAATGAAGTATGCAAAATCAGATAAACATCACTTAAGCGTGGATCTTTTTTTATTTTACTCGCCAATGTATAACCATCCATAACCGGCATCTCCACATCAGAAATGATCATCGTATAATGATTTGGAACATCCACGCCTTCCTCTACAAGTTCGGATAAATGATTCCATGCCTCCTGTCCATCTTTAAATGTGGTAACCGTAGCGCCCATTTGTTCCAAAACCCGCTTGATCTGATTGCGGGCGACTGAAGAATCATCGACCACTAATATTTGATCTTGCTTGGCAATCACCTGTTCTTCAATTAACCCTTCTGACACATCTTCCTGACCGCCAATCACTTCCTTCATCACTTTTTCGACATCGATGACTTCAACCAACTGATCATCCACTTCGGTAACTGCGGTTAAATAGCCTTCACTTCCCGCACCTTTTGGAGGCGCTTTAACAGTGGACCAACCGATATTAATAATCCTGTCCACTTTTTCAACCATAAAACCCTGAACAGTACGGTTATATTCAGTCACGATGACAAAATTGCTGCCATCCCTTTTAAGCTCTGACAGGCCAATTGCTAACGACAGATCCAACACTGGAATGGTTCTACCCCGCAAATGTGCTACACCGCAAACAACAGAATGTGCTTTTGGAATTTGTGTCAAAGGAGGACACTGGATTACCTCTTGAACCTTAAAAACATTAATGCCAAAAAGTTGTTTGGCAGCGAGTTTAAACAATAATAATTCAAAGCGATTATGCCCTGCAAGCTGGGTTCGCTGATCTACACCTTCTAAAATACCTGCCATGTTAGTTACCGTCTTAAATTGTTTTTTAAGGAACGAGCACGGAATAAGTTGTCCAAGTTATTTCATGCTCGTTCCTAAGTATAGATCCGATCTGAAAATTTATTCATTCAGTCGAAAGAGACAAAAAACAGGCT
>CAZGYJ010000289.1:0-1578 GCA_964530345.1 uncultured Methylomonas sp. | reverse complement strand
ATCCTTCAAAAGCCAAAAATAAATTAGGTTGGGAGCCTAAAATCAGATTTGATGAGCTCGTTGCTGAAATGGTTAGAGAAGACTTGCAGGCAGCAAAAAAAGATGAGCTATGCCGTAGAGAAGGTTATAAAACCTTTAATTATCACGAATAAAATGGAACAAAAGGAGAAAGGATTATCATGAAAAATATTTCACTTGATAGCAAGATTTTTGTGGCTGGCCATAATGGCTTGGTCGGCTCGGCAATTGTTAAAAATTTGCAAAGTAAGGGTTACAAGAATCTTGTCTTACGTTCTAGAGGGGAGCTTGACTTAATAGATACACAAGCGTTAAATCAGTTTTATGCGCAAGAGCAACCTGATATTGTTATTGATGCAGCTGCAAAAGTGGGAGGCATACATGCTAACAACACTTATCCTGCTGAATTTATTTACGATAATTTGGTTATCCAAAATAATGTTATTAATGGAGCTTATCAGGCCGGAGTGAAAAAACTGGTTTTTCTTGGGTCGTCATGTATTTATCCTAAAATGGCTCCACAACCTCTTAAAGAAGAATATTTGCTGACGGGACCATTGGAACCGACCAATGAATGGTATGCACTAGCTAAAATTGCTGGTATTAAAATGTGCCAGGCCTATCGGAAACAATATGGTTTTGATGCGATTAGCCTTATGCCCACCAATTTGTATGGACCGGGAGATAATTTTGATTTGCAAAATTCCCATGTTTTACCTGCCCTGATCCGGAAATTTCATGAAGCAAAAATTCGAGGCGATAATACTGTAATCATTTGGGGGACAGGTAAGCCTAAACGTGAATTTATGTATGTTGATGATATGGCAGAGGCCACCATTTTTTTGATGGAGAATTATTCTGGCGACCAGATAGTCAATGTCGGTGTTGGACGTGATGTAAGCATTAAAGAATTAGCAGAGCTGGTCAAAGAAAAAGTCGGCTTTGTTGGCAAACTGGAATTTGATACGAGCAAACCAGATGGGACACCCAGGAAGTTACTTGATGTTGGGTTTTTAAATGAATTAGGCTGGAAAGCTGGGACAGACTTGGAGCGTGGGATTGCTAAGACGTATGAATGGTACAGCCAACAAACCGATTGATTCAGTTCCCGCTAATAAATTCACGTTATACTTTGTTACAGACTATTATTTAGTATGAATTGACTTGAGCTGAATTCGTTATTTCAATGCGGGTAACAAGGCACTACCATTAAATTAAGCTCTCTTGATGGAGAGGGTTGGGTGAGGAGAAAATAAATCAAGAGCTTGCCACCTGCGCCGTAGTGAAGTCACGGCTTCAGGTATTAAATTAACTAGTTATGGTTTTTTACGAATAATTTTTGTAACTACTCAGCGTATTTATAGTTTCAATATCAGTAACTTATTCCAGAAGACGCCGTAAACACATCCGTGTAGGCTTGATTGTGTCATCCATGACGCAGACACTTCTTCCATAAACAACTGATATTTAAAATTTTAGTTACATAAAACACGCTGAATAGTTACTAATTTTTTATTGAAAACATTTTTTTAAGGATGGATTAATGAACGTAGTGATGAT
>CAZGYJ010000288.1:0-1613 GCA_964530345.1 uncultured Methylomonas sp. | reverse complement strand
ACCGCGCGAAGTATATTCAGGTGGCATTTTGAGTAACTCAACTGAATTTTGACGATATTGAAAATTTCAAACAAAAAAATAAAAGTTTTATCCTTCTTTTATCCTTTTTTCATTGCCTTGTTCCTGGCTGTATTTGATAACTCCGCATTATGGAGGGAATTATTTGAAATTAAAGGCGGTGTTTCGATTGTAACCATCAAATATTATTTGCCTTTTTTTTTCTTTTTTCTTTTGGTTTATACGGCTTTTTTTGTTCTGGTCCGGTTCAAATATATTTTTAAAATCACTGCTGTTTTAATTTTACTGACTGCATCAATTGCAGCCTATTTTATGGATGCATATGGTGTCATGCTGGATACCAACATGATTCATAATGCATTGGAGACCGATGTCGCGGAGACAGTTGAATTATTGACGCCAAGATTTTTTGTTTATTTTTTCTTGCTCGGGGTTTTGCCTTCAATTTTTATTTCCATAATACCGGTTGCATATAAACCTTTTACAAAACAATTACAGAGGAATTTTTTTAATATATTGGTTTTATTTTCATTAATGGCTGTAATTCTTGTCATTTATTTTGGAGATTATGCCCCCCTATACAGAAGTAACAGGCATATTCGCCATCTCATCAATCCGGTGAATTTTGTGAAGTCCACAATCAATAACGTTAAACGATTAATTCGAAGTGACTCAAAAAAAATAAAAGTAATCGGTATGGATGCTGTAATTGATTCTTCTAATAAAAACCAGCTTAAAAAGACGTTAACAATATTAGTTGTGGGAGAGACAGCGAGAGCAAAAAATTTTTCACTTAATGGCTATTCAAGACTGACTAATCCGGTATTAAGTCAGAAGGATGTTATTTATTTTGATAATGTGTATTCTTGCGGCACTGCAACGGCAACATCGGTGCCATGTATGTTTTCATTGTTGACCCATGAGAATTATAACGATACCCAAGCTAAACAGACAGAAGGACTGCTGGATGTTTTGAAGCATGCGGGTGTGAATGTATTTTGGCGAAACAATAATTCCGGGTGCAAGGGAGTTTGTGACAGGGTGAAATATGAAAATATGGCATTTTTGAAAGATCCAGATTTATGTAATGGATCAGAATGTTATGATGAGATTTTATTAAAGGGACTTCAGGAATATGTTAATTCAATTGATAAGGATACCTTGATTGTCTTGCATCAAAAAGGGAGTCATGGACCGTCTTATTACCTTCGTGTACCTAAACGATTCAAAAAATTCAAACCAATTTGTCAAACTAGTCAGGTAAATGAATGTAGCCAAGAAAGTCTAGTGAATGCGTATGATAATACCATTCTCTATAGTGATTATTTTTTAGGCCGAGTCATAGATTTTCTGAAAACCAATTCAAAAAAATTTAATACCGGGATGATTTATGTTTCTGATCATGGAGAATCATTGGGCGAAAATAATATATATTTACATGGACTACCATATTTTTTGGCTCCTGATGAACAAATCCATGTTCCTTTTGTACTTTGGCTATCAGTGGGTTTGGCTGAAAATTTAGAAATCGATTCAGAATGTCTAAAAAATGAAAGCAAAAATCGATTTAGCCATGATAATTTATTTCATTCAAT
>CAZGYJ010000287.1:0-1617 GCA_964530345.1 uncultured Methylomonas sp. | reverse complement strand
CAGGAGATGAAGTTGCCTGTAATCTTTGTCACAGCCTAAGTAAGAGCTTTGATGATTAGGTAGATATTTGTCGAGTTGTGAGATTAAAATATGGCTGTTATTCACATTGCCAATATTAATCATCTCCAGTTCGGCAATTTCTAACAACATTCATAATTTTCAAGAAAAGCCGCTAAATACATCAATTATGTATTTGCGGCTTTAGTTTTTTACAACTACCGCGACACCCTACTAAGCGACAATAGTAGCTAGTCTTGCGGTGGCATTTCAGGGAATTTTGGCAAACCTTCCGCCATAACATCCCATGCAGCTGAATGGCTCGTGTATATATTCATTTGTGGCTCATAGTCCGACAGGTTCTCAAGAGAACCTGCCCGAATAGCCAGCATACCTGGCATGACTTCTGGCATTCCAAACATTTGCGAACCACAAGCTGGACAAAATCCACGCTTAACCATTTTTCCGCTACTACCCTTACTTTCAAAGTATTTAACTTCGCCTGAGATCGAAACACTATCTTCCGGGAAGAACATGGCTGTTGCATAACCACTGCCAGAGGTTTTTTTACAATCGTTACAATGACAGTTTCCTGAAAATACCGGTGGAATGGAACAAGTATATGACACGGCACCGCAAAGGCATTTTCCTGATATAGACATAGAGTAATCTCCTAATAAATTGAGAAGGTTGTAGAGCAAGTCCCCCTCGATAATCAAAAACGATTCACGTAATACTGGCACTTGCTTCTATGGAATCAAGAACTATAACATACGGTGAGTTTCCTATATTACCTGCTTGTATTTGTTGCATTGAGCCAATCACGTTCCGTGACTGTCATAAAATGGCATAAATCTGCGAGGAGAATTTCAAACTCTAGTGGCTTTATTCATGCGTACTTCACCTAATTTCCATGACAAAGTACACGGCGGCCTTTTTAACCAGTTTCTCTTCTCGATAACCTTGGCTAATCGTTTCTTTAGTCGCTTGTTAAAGTTACTGATCCAGGTATTGAAAACATTACTAAAAATTTCCAAGTGCCGTGCCGTCAGTGCAATTCACGGATCAGATTCAAGCGCTAACTTAACATCAAAAACATCGTTTCAATATATTTCAGTGAACTATGCACTTGTTTTTTAGCTAACGGCAGGCAAAATAGCAGTAGCAATAATTTCTAATAACACCAATTTATGGGAGTTGACAATGACTATTCTGCTCATCATTTCCGTTTTGACCATTATCCTAGTGATCCTGTTGGTAAAAATGTACAACACATTGATCGAAAAGAAAAATCAAGTCACCAATATTTTCTCCAGCGTTAATGTCTTACTAAAAAAACGCTACAACTTGATCCCCAATCTGGTTTCTTTGGTGTCTAGATATATGACGCATGAAAAAGAAATTTTGCAAAAAATTACTGAACTAAGAACTCAATTCAATAAACCTGGCATCACAGATGATCAAAAAGTTACTCTGGATCATGAAATATCTGCAACATTAGGAAAAATCATGGTTGCTGTCGAAAATTATCCCAATCTCAAAGCCAATGAGAATTTCCTGCATTTGCAGCATACATTGACAGAAGTCGAAGCACAGATTTCAGCCGCTCGGCGGGCATAT
>CAZGYJ010000286.1:0-1634 GCA_964530345.1 uncultured Methylomonas sp. | reverse complement strand
AATTTAGGGGACATTTAATAGGCCAAAATCATGAAATATTCCTATTTATTTTTGATATTAAGTATTCTTTGGACTTTTTATTTATTTAATTTCAACACTGGTACTTCAGACATTACCAAATCGATCAAGCCTAATATACAAAAAAGAAACATTTATGCTGGCGAAACTGATCATAATAGGGCCTTTATGGCTGCAGCAATAACAACCTTTTTTCAAAAAAAATATTCCAGTAGTAAAAAAGAACCGCTGATTGACAACGAACCAGTTAGATTATTAACCAACACCTATAAACAACCTACTCAAATGATGGGATCACCAGATATAGGATATGAAAACGAATATGGGGAAGGGGTTGCAATAGCCATCACTCCTGAGCAGGAAAAAGTAGGAGAGGAAAACGAGTTTGGTGAAGGAATCGCAATTAGCAGTCATTCATTTGGTCAAAATAATGGTTATGATAATACATACGGAGAAGGAGTCGCTGCAAACATTGACCCCATTCTTGAAGAATTAATTGCTAATACTCAGGGAACTGCACCCCGACCAGATAACAACCTTGAACCAAATTATGATTGAAGTAGGCACGCATGAAGCGCACCTACTTTTCTTAATGCCTAATCATCCAAAAAATGCTATTGGCACATGATTGCAAATACTATTATCTGGAAATACTGATTGTTTTAAATAATGTGTTGCTATTGTCGGGATCGAAAACACGATTATTATCTGTTACCGAATCGACAGTCAGTTTATATACCCCGGAAGCCTTGACTTTTTTTAGCTTAAAATAAGCAGCCCAAGATTGTTTTTTAATTTTTCTTTTTTGTTTAATCGTTGATCCATCGGGTAATAACCAAGTGACATTGACAACCGCCCCTTTCTTAATAGTAGAACGGTTGTTTTCATCAACCAAAAACACCCGGCCTATAATTTTTTTGGACTTAGCCCTGTAGTTAAGGGAAATTTTATCGACCAAAACACAATTAACACTACAACCAGTACTTATATCCTTGACAGAAATTGTAACCGAGGCGCTATTTGTTTCACCCTTATCATCCGTAACAGTCAAAGTAACAATGTAGTCACCTACAGATGCAAAAGTATGACTTGGATTAGCCATATTCGAACTATTGCCATCGCCAAAATCCCAAAAGAAATCGACAATAGAACCATCAGAATCAAATGAACCCGATCCGTCAAAATTAACTTTGAGCGGCGTACTACCAGAAGTAACATCTGCGCTGGCTTTCGCAACTGGAATCTGATTTACAGGAACAGGCGGGTTTGTATTGGCAACATTCAGTACAAAACCGTGTTCTACACCATTCTTTAATCCTATTCCTACAATATCGCCATTATCATTAATTGCTAAGGCTTTGGTTAATAACCAAGCACTTGGTTGAATTAAATCATTCAAATCAGTCATTTGTCCATTTTCCCAGATAAAGGCATGAATGCTTTGCGGAGCATTGGCACTTGAGTTCGTTACCACCACCTGAGAAAAGCCAACCACTTGATCCGATTCATTTATATCATAAGCCCAGCTCGAAGCAGCGCTGGCTGAACCGACAGTCGGAGGCAGGGTACCCAGATCAATAAAGTTATCCGTATCCAAATCATAGAAATATGCATGA
>CAZGYJ010000285.1:0-1660 GCA_964530345.1 uncultured Methylomonas sp. | reverse complement strand
GAAGCTTTGAGGTTGTTGGTTCGAAAGCAGTTAATTAAGCACCGAATTTTAAGCGTATTTTTATTTTTTAAGAATACAAATTAATCAAATTTAACAAGAGATAATTAATGAAAACAATAATAAAACTTCATTCACATTCTCCAAACCGAATGGCCGCTGGTGTTTTTCTATCCGCTATGATTGGGTTATTACCTATCTCAGCAGTGGCTGGAAAACCAGGTGCTGGAAGTAAAACCCCACTCGACCCGGCTACGCAACCGCAATTCGTGAACGCGTTGCCAAATCCGTTAGACCCTAGTTTTGTTTTACAACTAGGCTGACACATAGGGAAGCCGAGTACGGGTTTGTATTCCTCAACAAAGTACTCGTCCTAAAAAAAGCAAGCAAAAAGCAAAAGCGGCCAGGCCGGGTAGACAAGCAGAACTGGCATTACGTTACTTAACACTACAACTACCTGCTCCTGAGTATTATCGAGATAAAGAGCCTATTGAAATACGAATAGTGCATGTAGTAGAAGAAAATCCACCTCAAGACACCAAGGCTGTTGAGTGGTTTTTATTAACAACTCTTAAAATTGATTCAGCAGCGGACATTGAAAAATGTTTACGATGGTATAGGTTACGCTGGAGAATTGAAGATTGGCATCGTGTCCTTAAATCGGGTTGCAGTATAGACGATCTTGCTCATGAAACGGCTGAGCGTTTGCATCGAGCCATTGCAAATAACTTGGTTATCGCATGGCGAATCATGCTGATGACGCTGTTGGGCAGAGAAATGCCTGAACTCCCAGCCGAAATATTATTTTCCGATGTGGAGTTGCGTGCGCTGCATGCTTATGCAAAAAAAAGAATTAAAACCGCCCGTTTTATTAGGTTAAGCTGTGCGATTGGACGTTAGAATCGGTGGATAGCTTGGTCGAAAAAAAGATCCGTCTCCGGGGCATCAAATTATGTGGCGAGGGTATGCTGCCTTACAACTTTTGTGTGAAGGTTTCTTGCTGCTGGAAGATGATTGATGTTGTATGCAATGATTTATGGGTAACAGGCAGGGCTAGTAGTTATACTCACTAAAAAAAATAGATGAGTTAGGTTCTCCTACAGAGGACTTTCACCTCATCAGTTCACGCCCATGCTGGGCGTACACAAAAAAATCCAGCTGACCGTTTAAATTGTTACGTTTTTTTTGCTAACGGTAAAAAGCGCGGCACTTTAAAAGGTAGCTGATTTTGGCGTTATACTCAAAAGTTGACATATCAAATATGGTATATATGCTGTATTCGATATGTGGACAATATACGAACATAAAGCAGCAATAAAACAAATAAATACCCTTCCAGCAGATATCCTTAAAAGATATGAAAAATGGAAGGATATAGCGGCTATATCTGGTCCAACCGGATTAAAACAGATAAAAGGATTTAATGATGAGCCTTTGAAAGCGGAATGGAAAGGTTTTCGTTCATCACGTTTGAATATCCAATATCGTGTTATTTATAAAATAGAAAACGAAGAACTATATGTGAAAGTAGTAAAAGTAACCGCGCATGACTACAGGAGAAAGTAATATGAAAGATTATAAAAAATCTAAAAAAAGAATAGATGTAACTATAGGTGAATCTGTTCGCATTATGCGGGAGCTACAAGAACTTAGTCAAAATGAG
>CAZGYJ010000284.1:0-1754 GCA_964530345.1 uncultured Methylomonas sp. | reverse complement strand
CCGGTATACAGATTCTTTGAGCCACGCTTTAAAAAGGCGCGTGATCAATTCAGCCCACAATTTTGTAATTCCTGTCACCTGGAACATACCGGCAAACGAGTCACAATGGATGAAACTGGCTTTTGCCAATCCTGTCATGAAAAGCTGGTATTAAAAAAAGATCCTATTTCTATTCCGCACCATCTGCTTATTCGGGCTGAGAAGTGGCAAACCTGCCTGGGATGTCATGATTTTCATGGCAATCACATAATGAAGACACGGCGCGATGTCACGCAAGCTGTTTCAACAAAAAGGATTCTTGAATATTTTCAGGGCGGAAAATCTCCGTATTCAGAAAAAAAATATAAAAAATCACTTGAGGAGCCTATATCATGAATTTTCAATGTTTTTTCATAAGTTCATTAGTGCTAACGGCAATTATTATTTTTCTTTTTGTGACGGCGCCGCCACCTTTGCCCAATAACACAGAAAACCAAGGCGCTACAGTTAGTATCGATCAGGTTTTTGCACTACTTGAAGCTGAGAACGATGTGGCTCGAGAAATTTGGACAAAACATATCGTCAAGGCAGGCAAACAAGCTGGATTAAAATTTAGCGAAGATTGGAAACAAGCTGATATTGAGGCAGGTCCCTTGCCGGCACTTTTTTTGCGTGAAACTGCAAAAAATATGGAAAGAAACCCCTTGCGATTGAGCTTGTTTTTGGGGTCAGATTTTCCAATCAGTCGCTCTAATCAGTTTGAAGGGATTCAAAAAACCAGTTTTGAGTTATTGAAAACGACGACAAAGCCACAGTTTTTTTTGCAAAAAGAATCCGGATTATATGTGGCAATGTTTCCTGATTATGCTATTTCTGAGGCGTGTGTTGATTGTCACAATGACCACAAAGATACCCCAAAATCAGATTGGCAACTTAATGACATAATGGGCGCTACAACCTGGATGTACACAAAACAAAGGGTTACTTTTGATGAGTGTTTAGCACTTTTGGATATGCTGAGAAAATCAATCAGGACTGCGTATAGCCGCTATCTTGAAAAAGTGAACACGTTTCAGAATCCACCAATCGTTGGGGATAAATGGCCCGAACAAGGATATTTTTTGCCCGATATTGATTCATTTATGGCACGGGTTAGAACGGGTGCTTCCGTTGTAACATTAAATGTACTCTTGGAGCATGCAAGTAATGAGGGGAAAACTACCTGACCATGAAAAAAAGTTATAGCGTTATCAGTGCTATTTTTCTTACCGGCTATCTTTGGCAGTATTATTATAATGTCCAATGGCCCTGGCTGGTCATGATGCAAAAAAATGATATTTATAAGCAAATATCCGGCCTGATTATTTTACTGTTCATTCTTAGTCAGTGGTATCTTTCTATTTTGCGAATTAGAAATAAAATGGCAAAGGCTTTCGTAGAGCTTAACATCCACAGAACTTTAGGGGTATTGGCGCCATTATTTTTATATTTCCATACAACCAGAATGGGTAACTATTACCTGTTTTTTCTGAGTGTGACGTTTTTAGCCATCTTTACCATGGGTTTTTTGCATCCTTCAGTTTTTGGCATCCAAAAACAATGGCTTATTAAAACCTGGATAATATGTCATGTCGGAACCTCCACCCTTTTGATGTTGTTATTAGGCCAACATATTTTTATTTCTTACTGGTATGAATGAAAATTAGTAACTATTCAGCATATTTAATTTAGCTAAAATCACTCAATATCAGTGGCTTATGGAAGAAGTGTATGTG
>CAZGYJ010000283.1:0-1827 GCA_964530345.1 uncultured Methylomonas sp. | reverse complement strand
GAGGCTTGCTATCTCTTTAGAATAAGCGGCAAGCCTCATAAATATTATTTCAGAAATGTTTTTTTATTCCGGATAAGTTTTCTTTTTTATCGGTAAATAGATTTTAGTCATTCTTAACAAAATTAGTTTTCCTTGTCAGTCTCTTAAATTGGACTAAATTTCTAAATATATGGTTTGGCTCATTAGTGCAACTGAATATTACGACCATAACGATAAAAACTTTCCTTGTTTGCCATTTTCTTAACTGGCCAGCTTGTTGTGTCAAACAATTATTGATGTTTTGATTTTTGATATTTTTTCCAAATCGTCTTCTGATACAATTGCTTCCAGCAAACTAAGCAGTATTTATGCAAGTTGGTTATGGTGCTATTTTTTGAGCACAGCAGTTTTCTTTCTACTCTGAATGAGATGATTAAACGTAGTTAAGATGGTTGAAAAAAAGAATTTCTGGGGCATGTGGTTTCCGGCAACTGTTGTTATTTTGATTGTTTTCAGGGGCGCTTTGTATATTTACTTTTTGATGAGTGGCGGCAATTATATTCATCCGGATAGTGCGCTTTATCTTGAGTTAGCAGAGCATCTCATTGAAACTGGCGACTTTTTTTTGCCTAAGCTGCAACCGGAGGTTATTCAGCCATTTGGGATACCTGCCAGGGATACGATGCGAATATTGTTTTCTGATGTACCAGAGGGGCCGGAAGTATTCAGGACGCCTGGATATCCATTTTTTTTGGTTTGTTTGCATTGGTTAAAAATTGATAATCCATATAGCATTGTTTTTGTTCAGGAAGTTATTTATGTTTTGAGTGTTTTGATTTTTTATCATTTGGGACAACAATTGTTCAGCAAAAAAATAGTTCAGGCTAGTGTTATTTTTATGTTGATTAATTCTGGAGGGCTGGTTTGGCCAAAATATTTAATATCAGAGACATTATTTTTACCTTTTTTAATTTCAGGCATATTGTTTGTTGGACTCTATCTGAAACATAATCAACTGAGGTTTTTAATTTTCGCTGGCATTCTGATGGGTATTGCTGCGTGGATTAGACCGGCAATTCAATATTTACCGATTGTGGTGGTGATCACAATTGGTATTTTTTATTTCAACAGTTTTAAAAAATGGATGCATGCAGTCGTTTTGTTCATGTTTTTTTTAATGACACTTTCACCATGGTTAATCCGAAACTATTATCACTATGGACAGTTTTTCGTTTCCGGCCAAGGTAGCAATCTTCTTGCCAATTATCATGTTCCAGCTGTTTGGCATTGGCCTAATGTGGATCAATTCGATAAGCCTGGTCAACAACTTGCTCAGCAGGAAATAAAAAAAATTGTTGATAAAAAAGAGAAGGAATTGGGGCGTTCAATTGATGCCGTTGAGTTTTTCAAATTGCAACAAAGCTGGGCTGTCAAAGAATTAAGTCATTATCCGGTTACTTATGTTAAAGCATGGCTGGCTGGTGCTGCCAGAGTGATGTATGAGTCATTTGTGAATGATTTTTATGAGCAGATGCGTTTTTCAGATCACAGACTACATTTTTTGGATGTATTGATGGGTAATTTCAAGGCATACCATTCAACCCGCTCGACTGGTGTTATTTCTGGCGTTATTTATTATTTTTTGCACCAGGACAGGTTTTATTTGTTTCATACGATTCTTTCCATGCTGACTGCTGTTTTTGCTGTAGCCGGAGCAATCAGTATCACAATGAAAAGAAATTGCTTTCTGTGGTTAATGATGCTGGTTAATTTTTACTTTATTTTCTTACCTGGGCCAATTGGCTATGGGCGATATCGTTTTCCGGTCGATGTTTTTTGGTTTGTTCA
>CAZGYJ010000282.1:0-1829 GCA_964530345.1 uncultured Methylomonas sp. | reverse complement strand
AACCATAACAAACTTGCCTCAGTTAATCCATCAGGATTATATTCTGCGCCTACCCAACCTTGGTATTCTGATTGCTTGATGGCCTGAAAAATTTCCAGAAAATTTAATTTCCCAGTACCTGGCTGCCCTCGCCCTGGATTGTCCGCAAATTGAATATGCCCTATTTCTCTTGCATGATTTCTAATAAAACCCTGAATATCCTCAGCCATTCTGCTCATGTGATAAATATCGTATTGCATTAACAGTTTTGGATGATTCACCTCTTTCATAATCTGTAACATTTGCTGACTGGAGTGAATCAAAAATCCTGGCATATCAAAGGTATTGATTGCTTCAAAAACTGTAGTGATTCCGAGCAAAGAAAAACGCTTAACAGCTATTTTCAAATTTTCAATCAAAATTTTCCGATAAGTTTCAATACGTAATTCATCAAAGCAGCAGCCCGGCAAGATATTTATAAATTCGGGTTGCAAAATTTCTGCATATTCTGTAGCTTGATTAACTGCATCGACAAACTGTTGTTTTTTTTCAGGTACAGACGCCAGACCTTCCCCACCTTGAAGCAAATCGTCTGCGTCAACATTGAATAAAATCAGTCTTAATTCATGTTTACTGAGTTGTTCAAAAATATTTTGAGCGGATATTTCGTAGGGAAATTGAATTTCCACCGCATCAAATCCACAATCTTTTGCTGCCTTGAATCGTTCAAGCAAGGGCTTTTCGGTAAACAACATACTCAGATTAGCCGAAAATTTCATGATTACTTACTGAAGAGTTTTATTAATGTTGACGGGTCTTGATCTAAAAAACCCTGATTTCCATGTAACTGCATTAATTGTGCAGCCAAACCACTCATCGGAATGGAACATCCTTCCCGTGACGATAAATCTACTGCCATATTCAAATCCTTTAATAGAGTTTTTACGCGCCATTTAACCGGTTCAAATGTTTCACTTGCCATTTCCGGAGCTACAATTTGTAACGGTTTGGAATCTGCAAAACCGCCTTCAAGAGCCAAAGGAATTTTTTCGGTATCAACCCCCGATTGTTTGGCTAAAGCCATCATTTCAGCAATCACCAACACGTTACAACTAACTATCATCTGATTACAGATTTTGGTCACCTGACCACTTCCGACATCACCCATGTGTGTCAGCTGCAAATACAATGGCGCTAAAACTATCCGCGATATTTCAATTGCTTTTGAATTCCCTCCCGCCATAATGGCTAAACTCCCCTGTTCAGCCCCCTTTACTCCGCCTGAAACCGGCGCATCAACCCAGCTCATACGACATTCTTCAAAAAGCCGCTCGGCCAATTTTTGGGTAACTTCCGGATCGATACTGGATAAGTCAATCAGCAACTTATTTTCTGAGCCAGCCTTAATAATCTGAGTCATCACTACTGCTTCAACAACTGCTGTATCCGCTAAACAAAGCAAAATAACATCTGACTGCTCAACCAAATCCTGAATGGAAGAAAAAGCAATTGCACCAGCCTTAACCACCGCCTGTAATTTTTCAGGCGTTCTGTTCCAGACATTGACATTAAAGCCGGCTTCAAGCAATCGTAAAGTCATCGGCTGCCCCATCAAACCAATGCCAATGAATCCTAATCGGTAGGTATTATTTGTTGTTGTCACAATATATAAAACTCCATTCTGCCTGTTTGTAATCAAAGCATATTTGAAGCCAAATAATCATATAAAGCAAATTCAGTTAGCTTTTCTTTAGTGCATTAATCATTACCAGAATGACATCAATAGCAAATTTATGAGCTATTGATTGGATTATCCCTTATTCATTGTCCGATGAAGAAAAAGAATTAGC
>CAZGYJ010000281.1:0-1839 GCA_964530345.1 uncultured Methylomonas sp. | reverse complement strand
GACAAACAAAAATCCTGCGCCAGTTGTCGAATTTATTCCATGCGCGTTCCTTAATCATCAAGTATAAAGGTGAGTTTCAAATTCACTCGGTATTCGACGATTTTGTCTTTTTTGACTACAAGCTTTTGTTCTTGAACCCAAGCTCCCTCGATATTTCTGATTGTTTTCCCAGCTCTTTTTATGCCTTTTTCAATGGCATCTTCAAAACTTTTTTTGGAACTGGATGATATTTCAGTCACTTTAGCAACAGCCATGAGTACTCCTTGTTATTAGTTATAAAATTGAAGCATACCTATAACATTCTTGAAAGCCTATGGCAAGGTTTGATTACCTGGTAGTTCCTAAGGTTTATTGAATTTTATAAGAACTTAACTAGACTGATGAATAAGTAAAAAAAATCAGATAAATGACATTAGAACCTGTTCAAGATCGTTACGAGATGCTGTTATTTGTGGACAGATGGAGTGCAGAAACCGGAGTTTACTGGAGTAAATGAGGATTTCAAATACTGCATATCCGCCGATGGCAGTAGCATAGTAGATCTTGAACTGGTGCTTAGCGATATAAAACTAGTTATGTTAAATCCGCAACAAGACAATTCAAAACAATTACTTTCAAGTACTCAGAAATTGGGCAAAAGTAGTGAAGAAACCACACGAACAGTCCAGAAAATCAAGGCAATCAATGAGTCATTGGTTGAAATTACCCAGCAACAGTATGATGTTGTTAATCGGGTTTATGCTGATGGAGAGCAAATTAAAACCATGCTCTCAAAATCTGTCCAGCAAGCGGATAATTCGTTAACGGTACTAAATGAAACGGTAACAACCATCGAGTCTGGCTTTAATCGCATCGAAGATAGTATTCATCTTTTTGATAAAATCAAGGAAAGTACTCAATCTCTTTTCAAAGTT
Organism: uncultured Methylomonas sp.; assembly: GCA_964530345.1. GTDB lineage: Bacteria > Pseudomonadota > Gammaproteobacteria > Methylococcales > Methylomonadaceae > JALSJK01. The sequence continues at coordinate 925 of CAZGYJ010000281.1, read as the reverse complement.
GCCCGTCATACCAAAATGTTGGCGTTAAATACTGCGGTTTTAGGAGGATCTCTGGGAGGTGATGGCAATGGCATTAATATTGTTGCAAAAGAAATGCAGGGACTGGTTAAAACTTGTGAGGATGCCTCCAAACACATTGATGAGGTGGTGACCTCGGCTCGTGATAATGTCAGGGAAATTATCGAATCTAATCGTGAACATATGCAAGCTGGACTTGAAAATACGCAAAATGTATCCCAGGCCTTAACGGCATTGATAAAACTTTTTAAAGGCAATGAAGATCAAAATGTCCAGCAAAGAGAGGCTTCAGTACAAGCCATCGTATCAGCTGTTGGAAATATTGAAAAACTAGCGCAACAGGCCAGAAAAATTGCCGAAGATACCAAATCTCAGACTGAAGTGCTTAATAATGAGGTTGAAGTATCTAATCAAGCGCTTTCTGATTTGATTGGGGTGGTGACTGGAAAGCCGATAACCAATATTTCTCCCAAGCAGGCAATGCAACAATTGGAGACTTTTCGGATAATTGATGTTAGAAGACCGGATGAATTTAATGATCATCTAGGACACATCGACGGTGCTAAATTATGTACCATCAATGAAAAATCCTTTAAAAAGCAACTGATGTCATTGAACAAAAAAGTACAGTATCTATTTGTTTGCCGTAGTGGTGGCCGCTCTTCCCGTGCGGCTAGAATTGCTCAATCAGTTGGGTTTGATCATATTTATAATCTTGACGGAGGAATGCTGGCTTGGGATAAATGTCGATTACCTGTTGCGAGAGACTAAAATTAATATCAATCCAAAATAAGTTTATATTTAATTTCTCCTTATCCCTACCTTCTCCATCAGGAGGAATATATGAGAATTAATTGAGTTGGGTAACTTAATTTTTCTCAAAGATCCTTTTGCTAAAATGAAGCTA
>CAZGYJ010000280.1:0-1839 GCA_964530345.1 uncultured Methylomonas sp. | reverse complement strand
ATTTTAATTTCAAGTCCCAGCTTGAAAGAAATCAAGAATACACCAATGTTAGAAATAATCCACAAGGCTACGCCTAATAAAACCAGAGCGGGTGATTGGTTGGATGTAAAAATTTGCGACAGGCGATTTGCGAATTCACTGGATTCCGGGTTATCAGAAACATAATACTGCGCAATGGTTTCTGCAACAGATAAATCAGAAGTCCAGATGGTTTTAAATATTTCGCCTGCATCTGCCAGATGCATCAGCATATAAATGAACGGTGACAAGTCTAACCAAAATAGAATGTTGCCGATTACTATGCCGATAGTTAGAGCTCCTACTAATGTTGGGATGCGGTATTGTTTTGAAATAATGTGCCCAATGACGGCTAGCGTAACAATGGCGCAAAATTCCAGTAAAATGAATGTGAACGGATCAATTTTGGAGTATTGGTGAATGATTTGAGTTGATATATCTTCTGCGTCGGCCGGGTTTGTAATTAGCATCAGGATGCTTAAATAAAATCCCCGCCGGAAGTTTGTGACTTGAACCATATTTCCCTCCTCAACTTTTGTTTATTGTAATTTGTAAATAGCGTAGTATTTATGGCGCTTTTTTTGCCAGTTTCAAGAGCTGGGGCTTTTAATATATGGTGGAACATGAATTTATTAACTGTATGAAATTTGGGGAGAATGAATTTTGAGTAAAAAGTTTACGCAAATCGTATTTTTATTACTGTCTTTGATGACACTGGTAGCAGGTTATGCCTATCTTAGATATGCCTATAAAGTGACGGATGATACCCCTTTCACTCAGGAGATTGTTTTAATCATACTGGGAACAGTAGCCACAATATTTTTTACAGCTTTGCTGCTAAACCAGCAAACAGCGGTAGAAATTGACAAGGAACAGAGAATTAAGTTTCTTGATCTTAAAGCCAGGACTTATGAAAAACTGCTTGATCTTATGGAACAAATGTCGCTTGCAGATCATTTTACAAGTAAAGAATTGACAAATTTACAATTTATAACACATAGATTAGCTATTGTAGCTTCACCTGATGTTCTGAATGAATATCAGAATTTCCTGAAAGTGGTAGCAAAAATATCACAGGATAAGAGTTTCAGTGGAGATAAGGCTATACTCTCCGATGCTTTAAGTTGTTTGACAGTACAGATACGACAGGATTTAATTGGTGGTTATTCCTCAGTTCATTATTCAAATAATCAGATAAAGGAATTAATTACCAATAATTCACAGCAATCGTCAGAAATTTAATCATTATGTTTGGCTCGAAATCAGTTCGAATATTCAGTGAGTTTCTGACATTACTAGGAGGCTGTTGGGTTAAGGGAATCGTAGCGAGGTAAGTGGGAAATTGGGCGCGTTTTTTTGATCTTTTGAGGCGCATAGTGGGGCTACACAACGATAAAGATCGGAAAAACGCGCCCAATTTTCCATTACCGTAGTAGAATTTTTCCTTAATCCGACAGTCTCCTAGTGCATTGACATAAAAGCAGCCTTGAACGAATGGCATCGCCTGAAGTCTATTGGCTAAGCAAATAAGTAACTGCAACAGGAGAATATAAAGATGCAAAAAGCCAGAACAATATCATCTAGCCGAGTTTGTTTTCCTCTTCTGGAAAAAACATTCCTTATAACTTTGTTTCTATTTGTTACTGTTGCCTGCACTACTTACGAAAAGAGGGTGGCGCCTGTACCATTGCCTTCAGCTCAGACAAATTATGTTGATATTATGGGTGTTAAATTGGTTGCATATCCTTATGTCAATGAGCGAAAAGCCAAAGAGGTATTTGGGTTTGATATTCGTAGTACCGGTTTACTTCCGGTTAGGCT
>CAZGYJ010000279.1:0-1852 GCA_964530345.1 uncultured Methylomonas sp. | reverse complement strand
CAACCCCTATCACAATCATCACAACGAACACGCCAAATTGAATCATCGACTTTGATTTTTCCGTAACCGTTTTCTATTGGCTCAATCAAAGTAAAGACCCTTCCGATATACTGTTCACTACGCTTATTTAGCAGCGGCCTATCTGATTCGATCGGATAATTTTTTGCATAAATTTTCCAAATAATGATCGAGACGATCGCTAAAATGGAAAAAATCAGCACTTGCACATCCAGACTGATTGACGGCATCAGTAAAGCAATACAGCCGGTTACGAACCCTGAAATTGCCATCCACAAAAAGAAAAATCCTGGTGAAAGCAACTCAGCCGCCAGTAATATAGCGGCTAACACCCACCAATACCAAAAAACAATTTCAAATTCGGCCATTTTACTTTCCTTTTTTATCCATTGCCTCTTTGGCTAGCTCCCCGATTCCACCAAGCGCGCCAATAACACCAGAGGACTCAAGCGGCATAAAAATTAATTTATTGTTCTCAGCAGAACCGATTTCCTTGAGCGCTTCCACATATTTTTGAGCAACAAAATAATTGACTGCCTGAACATTACCCTTACTAATGGCCTCAGAAACCATCGTGGTTGCCTGAGCTTCTGCTTGCGCTAAACGTTCTCTTGCTTCGGCATCTCTGAAAGCAGATTCTTTGCGCCCTTCTGCCTCAAGAATTGCAGCCTGCTTTTCGCCTTCAGCACGGAGAATTTCTGATTGCCGCTCTCCCTGCGCTTCAAGAATTGAAGCGCGTTTTTCCCGCTCCGCCTTCATTTGTCTGGCCATGGCATCGACAAGGTCTCTTGGTGGAGCAATATCCTTGATTTCGATGCGCGTCACTTTAATACCCCATGGGGAAGTGGCCTCATCAACCACATTCAGCAGTCTCGCATTAATCTCATCTCTCCTGGATAATAATTCATCTAGGTCCATTGATCCCATCACGGTACGAATATTAGTCATGACCAAATTGAGGATGGCTAATTCCAGATCGTTAACTTCGTAGGATGCGCTTGCGGCATCGACAACCTGAAAAAACACCACGCCATCAACTTGAACCATGGCATTATCTTTGGTTATAATTTCCTGAGACTGAACATCTAATACCCGCTCCATCATATTGACCTTGCTGCCAATTCGATCGACAATTGGCAAAATAATATTTAATCCTGGAGACAAGGTTTTTGTATAGCGGCCAAACCTTTCCACAGTATACTCCATGCCTTGAGAAACGGGCTTCACACTCAGCACAACCAACATGACCGCTAAAATTAAAATTGCGATAACAAATACAGCAAATCCTTCCATAAGGCCTCCTCATATTTATGTTATGAATTAATAAGGTTAGAATAGCATGTATAACTTTTCGCGCCCATGAATAGCTATTTTTTTAGCGCGTAAAATACAACCGCTTTCTATCTATTATTAACTTGGAACAACATTTATGGTCACTGCTGCAATTAATATTCTGATCTACACTGTACTTTTCTTCCTGGTCGGCATGTACAAACCCAAATGGGCTTTGTTTTTTATGAAAAAGCCGGACAGATTCATGGTTATGGTTTTTTCAGTGGTTTTCTTTATGATCGCGGCAACGCTTTTTGGTGAAGGTGAACGCCGTAAAAAACTGGAAGAAACCCCTGTTTCTGCTGTCAGTGAAGACTCTGTGCCTACTGCCAGTCCTGTAGCTAAACCGGGTAAGAACAAACAGTAATGTGAAATAAACTTTTCTGATTAATCGCTGCTAAAGCAGCCCCTACAGAGTGAAAAAATCAGCAACAGGTCATGATCCGGTAAAAAAGTTATAATGGACAATTTCACGTTTTCCAGAAATATTAAATGACGCCAG
>CAZGYJ010000278.1:0-1853 GCA_964530345.1 uncultured Methylomonas sp. | reverse complement strand
AACAAAGCAGAGACATTTGAAAAGTGAAAGGCACTATTTTTTAGTTGTTTTGTTTTTTACTATCAGTGGTTTGTGACAATATAAGTACAAAAATTATTTTGGAGATCGATAATGAGAGTCATTAATTTTGGGGTGATGTTTTTAGCAGCATTTTGTGTTTCAGCGCAAAATTATCCACCAATGTCTATGGACCCACAGCAGATGCAAGCGATGATGCAAAAGGCCCAGCAAGTACAAGAATGTATGTCGAAGATTAGTGAAGAGGAAATGCGAGCGGTTCAAGAAAAAATGCAACAAATGCAAAATGAAGTGGATGCTCTTTGTCAGGCGGGTAAACGAGATGAAGCAATGGAAAAGGCGATGGATATGGCTAAACAAATCAATCAGGATCCAACCTTGAAACAAATGAAAAAATGTGGAGAAATTATGAAAGGCGTTATTCCGCCATTACCCGGGATTGCAAATTTGCCAGAAGAAGGTAAGCCAAAACGGCATATTTGTGATTAGAATATAATTTTACCAGTTCAGTTTCTTCTTTTATATGGAAGAGATTGAGTGTGACAACAACTGATAAAAGGAAGAACATCTTTCTTTTATCAGTATTTTTTGCCAGGAACTAAGGATTTTCCTTGCAACCGTTTAGTTTCTACAGAAATATATTCCAGTAAAGCCAAAGCTTGCGCTTTTTTAAGACGCAAATTCGGCATTGCCAGTTTATTGTATTTTTTGTAAAGCGCTATGGCGATTGGATCTTTGTTTTTAAGCATTTTATCTGGCGCCTTAAGCCAGTCAAACAACCATTGTTTTTCTCGTTTCAGGGTAACGCCTAAAAGATCAGGGCCCAATGCACCGGCCAGTTCCTGGCCGTTGAGGGAATGACAGCTGATACAGCGAGTTCGGTAGATTTGTTCGCCTTGGGAAATATTTCTTAAGTCGGGAGCATTTGCATAGCTGAGGCGTTTGGATTGGGATTTCCATCCTGCCAGCCAATTACCAAGCTGGTCAGCTAAAATATGAGGATTTTCAAACGGGGAGCGTTTCATCCAGCGACCGGTTTTTTGATTGCCAATAATCATGCTGACGTTATGATTATTAGAACCATCCTGTATTTCGTCAATATAAAGTCCTAATTTTTTTCGTAGCATATTGATGTCTGATTTTTTGCCCGTTAAAAAAGTCCAGCGTGCATTGAATTTGTTTTTGTAGTTTTTTAAAACTTCGGGTGTGTCATGTTCGGGATCAATGGTAATGGAATAGAAAAAAATTTCTTTTCCTAATTTGTCTCCCAGTATTTTTTGAACACTGACAAGTTGAGCAGTTTCTAAAGGGCAGCTTTCAGCGCAGTGGGTATAAATAAAATTGATGGCGACGATTTTGTTTTCAATCAGGTCATTAAAAAAGTTTACTTTTTTACCATCCTGCGTGGTTAAGGGTATGTTAGGGAAATAATTAGCACCCCAGGGAGAGGCTGCGTGTAAAATTTGAAAGCTGCCAAGTATAAATGTGATGCCAATTATTCTGGAATATTTATGAATGAAGATTTTCATTTTTTAGACTCCTTATATTCAAAAAAGAGGGCGCATCCTTGCGCCGTGTTGTTCTAAATTTCTTTTCCTAGCTTGTCAAATTTACGCGCTCTATGAATAGCCGAGTCAATGGTTAATGGAGTCGGGCAATTTACGACATGCGGCGATTGCAAATTATTAAAGTTGTAGTTATCGGTACCAATATTGGCAACAGGAGATAACTCAAGAATTTCCAGCTTGCCTTCAGCCCTTAATTGTTTGAGTGTTTTTAATCCTTTAACAACACCGATATTTTCAACGGCTGGCGTTAGCCAATGGGCAAAACCG
>CAZGYJ010000277.1:0-1861 GCA_964530345.1 uncultured Methylomonas sp. | reverse complement strand
TTGTTTTTTTATTCTTGCACACGTGAATGTTTTTTTTTAGAATCGAAACATCTTTAATCACTTGGATTCAATAACTCTAAGACCGATTGTTCTGTTTAAATATATTGGTAAGAGAAAATGTCAGCAACCAGTTTGTTTTTCATTGTGGCTTTAATTTTGAGTGGAACTTATATTCATTTCAGAGGTAAGGCGCGACATGGGTTTTTTCGTCAGCTAACCGACCACTCTACCTTTATGGCACCGATAAATTGTATTATGTACTTATTTTCGGATGTGCCAAATAAACCTTATTTAGATATCAAGGACTTTCCTGAATTGCAAATTTTTAAGCAAAATTGGCAAATAATTCGTGATGAGGCAATACAACTTTATGAAGCTGGGCATGTCAATAAATCTGAAAAATTGGACGATATTTCATTTAACTCATTTTTCAGAACTGGTTGGAAGCGGTTTTATCTGAAATGGTACAAAGGTCAATATTACCCTTCGGCTGAAACGCTGTGTCCGAAAACAGTAGAACTGATAAAGCAATGTCCATCTATCAAAGCTGCAATGTTTACTCTATTACCGCCGGGAAGTTGTCTGGTTCGTCATCGAGACCCTTTTGCTGGCTCATTACGCTATCATCTGGGGTTATCTACACCTAATTCTGATGAATGTTTTATTGAAGTTGACAATGAAGTTTATTCCTGGCGTGATGGTGAGGAAGTGCTTTTTGATGAAACTTACTTGCATCATGCCGAAAACAATACGGAAACAGATCGGCTGATTTTTTTCTGCGATGTTGAAAGGCCGATGAATAATCCGATCGCCAAATGGTTTAATCGTATTTTCGGACGTTTTGTAATTACTTTGGCTTCAGCAAAAAACATGGAGGGAGAAAAGCTTGGTTTTCTGAATAAAGCGTTTTTTTATCTGTATCAGATCAGGCGAGTGGGAAAATGGCTAAAAAGTAAAAACAGAACTTTTTACTACACCGTCAAATATATTTTATTCGGTGGAATTTTTTATCTGATCTTTTTCTAGTAGGCTGTAGGATTTTGTTAGTGCTTTTCAAAATGAACTGACTTTATTTTACCGTAACTACTCAGCATATTTAATTTAGCTGATATTGAAACTATAAATACGCTGAGTAGTTACATTTTACCTTTGCTTAGAAGATAGAGGTCGAGAATATCTGTGGTCTAGGGCTTGATCTATTTTGACGGCAAGACTTTCGACTGCTTTGATCGTTATATTTCTACTTGGTCCTTTTGCCTCGGAAACATAGTTACCTATCAATTTAGCATCACGGACTCTAATTAAATGGCCCATTAAATAAGCAAATAAAAAGCTTGGTTTATGAAGTCTTCCAACAAATATATAGTCAGCATCAAATTGTTTGCCTAAATTTGCAGCAACATCATGATGATCAAATAAATATCCAACTCCGCTATTTGCAAATTTCTGGTACTTTGGGGCAATGTCGATAATCACGTAACCCAGTTTTTTTAGCTCCGCTTCCAATAACGGTTTTATGGATAGCGTTCGAGTTATTTCTGCTGGTGTTCGTGGAATCATTGTTAAATCTTTAAGCTCAAACTCAAGAATAGCTATTCTTGTTTCTGCAAACACAATACCATTCAAAAAACATAATATGATTGCGGTTAATGATTCGTATATCCATCTATTTTTATTAATTTTCACAAGTAAACTCCCATACTATACAAGGGAATGTTGGTGTTTTTCCCGAAAGCTTCCACAGTCACTACCGCATTTTCCACTTATGTTTTTGTTTTCCTAATTGTTTCCAGTGTTGATATTTATTCTTTCTTTAAAGTTAGTAACCAATAAGTGATTCCTAATGCTAACACTACAGCAG
>CAZGYJ010000276.1:0-1894 GCA_964530345.1 uncultured Methylomonas sp. | reverse complement strand
GCTACCGCTAACCCGAACTACAAAATTGCAAATGCTCTTAACTTAATGGTAGTGATCTAAACAAGGGGATGAGTTTTCTGGCCGAAATCATTAAAACCAATTCAACAAGTCGAAACGGTATAATAAAAATTTTTTGGCATGAGTGCGACATGGGCAAGTTAACGCTTAGAGAAATTTTAAATTATCAACCTATTCCGTCAAAATTTGGAACCAGTGGCGTCAGAGGGCTGGTAACTGATTTGACCGATCTTGAAGTATACTGTTTGACAATGGGAGCATTGCAATATTTTGAATCCAGTGGAAAACTTTCGGTCAGCGCCAAAAATCAAAATAACATTAACATTCCAGTTGCCTGCGATTTGAGGCCATCTTCAGACCGCTTGGTAAAAGCCACAGCAAAAGCAATCATTGATGCAGGTTATCAAGTGGATTTTCAGGGTAAAATTCCTACTCCGGCGCTTACTTTTTATGCCCTTCAACATGGCATCGCCAGTTTTATTATTACTGGCAGTCATATACCTGCGGACAGAAATGGCCAGAAAGCAAACCGTTGTGATGGGGAAGTTTTAAAAACAGATGAAAAGGGCATTGTTACCCATGTAAAACGTGTTCGTGAGTCATTGTTTAATCAACCGGTAGAGGAATCAATTTTTGATCAAATCGGGATGATCAAGCAGGAGTTTGGTGTTTCCATTCCGGAATCTAATAATGCCGCCATTGAAAGTTATCAGCAACGTTATCAGGATGTTTTTTCAGCGACTGGATTGAAAGGCAAACGTTTTTTGTTTTTTCAATACAGTGCAGTGGGGCGAGATATGATTCCTGAAATATTGCGTGATTGCGGCGCCGAAGTCATTGAGGTGGGACGAAGTGAAGAATTTATCCCGATTGATACCGAAGCGATCTCACAGGATCATTTACTAATGCTGAAGCAATTGCTGCTTGAAAAGCAGGATCAAGGGCCGTTTGATGCCATTATTTCTACTGATGGCGACAGTGACAGGCCGTTAGTTATTGCGGTTGATAGGGGAGGAGACCAAGTTAATTTGCGCTTTATTCCGGGTGATTTATTAGGGATCGTTGTTGCTGAATATTTGCAGGCAGATTCCGTATCAGTTCCCATTAGCAGCAATCCTGCTGTACAAGAGTTTTTTGCAAATAAAGGTGTTCAAACCCAAAAAACCAGAATTGGCTCGCCATTTGTTATTGCTGCAATGCAGCAGGCGCTGAATGTGGGTTTTAAACGCGTGGTTTCTTGGGAAGCGAATGGTGGATTTTTGTTAGGTTCTAATATTTCTGTCAATGGCGGTTTACTTAAGGCGCTTCCTACACGGGATGCCGTATTGCCAATTCTTTGTGCACTTCACGCTGCCAGTGAAAATAGTATTAGCTTGTCTGAATTGTTAGCACGGCTTCCCAAATGGTATGGCAAGGCAGGATTGATAGATAATTTTCCTCAGGAAGTCAGTCAGAAAATTCTTGAATTTTTTAAACCTGCCGATGAAAAAACTATCACAACTGAATTTCGTTCTGACCAAATTTTCGTGAAAGATTTGAATGATCAAATACTGGAGAAGGGGGCTTTGTCGAAAAACCAGTCCAAGGAGACCTTTGCTAAACGAGACTTACTGTTGTCAGTTTTTACTGGTGAACTGGGGTTTTCTCAAATTAAAGCTATCAATACTCTGGATGGTATTCGTTGTTTTTTTGATAATGACGAAATTGTCCATATTAGGCCTTCCGGAAATGCGCCGCAACTGAGGGTTTATGCTCATGCTCGAACTCAGGAGCGAGCTGATGAAATTGTATCTCAAGCCTTGAAAGAGCCAGATGGTATTCTAAGGCAGTTACAAACATTGATAGGTTAAACCTGAAGCCATAATATCACTACGAC
>CAZGYJ010000275.1:0-1914 GCA_964530345.1 uncultured Methylomonas sp. | reverse complement strand
AACAATACACTGATAAATGGATTTTTCTCCGGGGCAGCCCAGCATGCCAAGCAAATACGACCATTCTGTTTGAGCGCTTTATGGGTAGCTGTAAGACAATCCAAGGGCTGTGGCATAAACATCAAGCCCCAACGAATTGTAGTCGCATCGAATGACTCGGCGGGATAGTCCAGCAATTCAGCATCAATGCAGTGGAATTCGATATTAGGGAGATTCATTGATGTGGTTTTTTCACGCGCCACAACCAGCATTTCATCAACCAGGTCAGTGCCGATGACTTGACCGGACTCACCTACGATTTGTGCTGCTGTTATTGCCGGTTCTCCTGTACCCGAGGCAATATCAAGTACTCTGGATCCGGAGGTAATTCCAGATAGACCAAGCATTCGCTCGGTGACAGGTGCAGCGCCTTTTCGTAAGAGCTCATCTCGTCGACGCCACCCCTCGGCAGCCGATTTCCAGTTATTACGTTGATATTCTTTTAAATCTGATGTATCAGAATTTGTCATGTTTTGTCTCTTAATTGATTGCCTGACTCCGTGATGAATCAATAGCATGCCACCTGCACCTTAGAGAAGTCACGGATTCGGTTATTATACAAATAGCTGAACAATAATGACACGCTCGCCAGAGCCGTCTTTGGAGCAGGGTGCGGACATGATATGGGTAATGAATCATGCTAAAAAAAGCTACTGATTTGGCGAAATTACCCAACCATCTCATCGCTTACAGGCAAAGCGTTACGATTAATTCGGTCGATCAAATTAATCACTTTGGTTGCATTGGCTTCTTTAAAAATACCCAGTAAACCTTGGTCGTGAATATTGGTGAAAGGTGGCTCAAATAACATCGTTTTATCAATCATACCATTGCTGGTGAGAAAGCTGATAATGGTGTTGATAAAGGTCATCTGGTCAGCACGCAAGTCACCCAGACTGATAAATTCTGCAAACGCTTCCTGTGCTGCATTCGCATCCAAGCCAATAATGCTGCGGACAAATTCACCCAACGGTTTTTCGCCGTAAGTCTCCACATAATCTTGTTTTGAACCCACCGTATCATCATCAAACAAAATAGTTTCCAAAGATTGTAATTCAGTTTCTGTAATCGGCTTATTGGTTTTTAGTTTTTGAATAACCAGGTGATGGCTATTTTTACGTACATAAGATTCAACGCGGTCTTTATAACTTTGTAAGTTTTTATATTCAGGGATTACGTCTTGCTCTTCAATGCCATTATGGTCGATGGAATCTTCAAAAGTCGTTTCTACATTGGGCTGACTTTCCTTATCAAGGTATTTCATCAAGTCACGTAATGCTGTTCTCACTTCTTCAAGATGGTTGACCGTCATTGCCTGCCAAAATGATTCAGATTGCGCATCGCGCAATAACTGTTCTTGCGCTTTAACTTCAGGAATATTTAATTTTTTAAGCAAATCACCCGCAAGCCCATTTATTTTAAAAACAAAACTTTCAGTACTTTGCGCACCTGTTAACAATGCCAATTGAAAACGCAAAATCAAAATATCAAAACGCTTTGCAAATTCATCATCATTTTCATCGGGCAGGATCAAGGCAGATAAATGCGTGTTAATATCAAGCTGATCGCTTTTGCTTAAACTTTGCCAACGCGCTTTATTACTAAACTCTTCTACTTGTCTGCGTTTTGCTTTCACCACAAAACGATCTCTATCCAGCCCAGATACCGACTTATTCAACTCATCAATATAAGTTGCGGCAAGCTTTCGCTGTTCATCAGAGCTGCTGTATTCTTCGCGAATGGTAATGGCAACTTCTAACTTTGTTTCAAACACTTGCTGGGTTAAACTTTTAATGGCTCTGCCTTCAAGTCCGTCTGGGTTTTCACCAAAAAACTCAAAATTCTGGCAGAAGTCAAAAATAACAAAAAAGTCTT
>CAZGYJ010000274.1:0-1928 GCA_964530345.1 uncultured Methylomonas sp. | reverse complement strand
TGCTGGCTGATGCCAGCGCTTATTCTCCTGTTATGTCGGATGCTGGGACACTCGATAAAACTAATAGCGTAAATAAGCAGAAGACAACACAAGTCACCGATGAGAGTAGCATCCAAAATTGTGGAGGGGAATGTATTTTCTTCCCTAAAGACACGATAAAATTTATACGGACTGATGAGGTTAGAGAGATTATTACAGACGATGGTAGAAGAATGATCATGGGCCCAAAAGCAGAAACTGGTATGCCAGGTCCAGGTGATTATCCAAGAAAAAGCGGAAAAATGCCCGGCCCACCAATAAGTGCCAAATTAATTTGGCAATATGTAGATTGGGTAAAGGGATACAAAGAGCGCAAGTACATTAGAAAGCAACCTGGTGTTCTTAGATGTTATGATGCCGCCCGAAAATTGACAGATGAAAACTGGGGGCCTAAGGAAATTGACCCTGAGTGGATAAAGATACCCGGTAGTGATTTTTTGTATGAAACGCCAGGTAAAATTCATGAATCAGAAAGTCCAGGTATTACCCCTGATGATTTACCCACGCCCCGGAGAGGAAGGTGACTAATATGATTATCTACAAGAATTTATTGTTTTTTATTTTTGCATCTGCTCTAACATTTGTCTCCAATGGCTATGCAGATGATAGTACTGACATTCATGAAGAAATCAGCAAAACACATTCGTTGCCTAGGTTAATAAAATACCTGGATACAAATAACATATACCAAATACGACATGTTATTTCTACGATCGCAGATTTATACGAATCAAAAAAAATTAAGGTTTTGAAAAGTTTGTGGCGTGATCATAAACTGCCAACAGATACCAAAGCGCAAGATAAATATCGCCATCCCAGTGTAAGATTAAAGCTTGCTGAGGTTTTATTGGACGAGGACAGATCAGATCCTCAATATAGTGCGTATATCAAACAACAAGCAGCTACTGCAAAGGACTGGAGAGTATTAATAAAAATCCCTGAGGCATTGGTCGTTGTAGATGATGCAGATGCAGTCCGATTGTTATCTGGGCTATGTCGTTTTAACCACCTGCTTGTCGCCAAAAGAGCTGCAGAATCTCTGGTAAGGATTTCAAAGTCTGGTAGCAGTAAAATGCTGGCAAAAAAAGAGATTGATTATTTATTGAAAAATAATCAGATAGACTTTGATCATGTTGTGACAATTTTAGCTGGAAAGAATAACGATATTAACAATGACAAAATGAATGTAATGAATGAATCTACTCCACAAGAACCTATGTCAGAAGTTGACAAGATTATTGATACGTATATAACAGAAAATCAGTTTAAAAGAGCCGCGGATAAATTGCTGCCACTGGCAGAAAGAGGTGACCCTGAAGCTCAGGAGATATTGGGCGAAATTTATTTGTCAGGGCCAGATTATATTAAAGATTACGAAAAGGCTATCTATTGGCTTAAATTATCAGCCAAACAGGGCAATAACGGAGCAAAATCTAGTTTAGCTCATGCGTATTTAAACGGCTTTGGCGTACCCGAAAATCGGGCGATTGCCATCGAACTGCTTGAAAATGCCGCATCTGAATCTTATCAGCCAGCTATTAAGTTGCTTGAATTAATTAAAAAAAATGAGTAGGCCAGTTTATGTGGGATCCATTTCTTTAGAACCAAGTAAAAAAACTCGGTTTTGTTGTTTTGTATTTTTTATTCTTTTTTCACGCTTGTTGTATTCCGAATCAAATATAAAAATTAGACATATAGAAAACCATACTAAACTAGACTTTTTAATAAACTATATTAGTGATAACTTTGAGTTTAAAACCTACGAAGATTCAAAGAAATTCCTTGCCAACCAGAAAAAATGGATCGATGTATCGAAGCAGGATTGTAATTTAATATATTCCGATATTGGATCACATTCTTCCTTTATAGTGTATTACCAATCATGTATA
>CAZGYJ010000273.1:0-1940 GCA_964530345.1 uncultured Methylomonas sp. | reverse complement strand
TATATCTACACCGGACCTATATCTCTTGGTAAAAACGTGATTGTCGGTGAAGGCAGTGTTGTAGATATTAAAACCGTGATGGAAAATGGCGCACAACTCGGGCATGCCTCTTGTCTGCGAGAAGGACAAACAATCCCTGAAAACAAACGCTATCATGGCAATCCTGCCGAGGAAACCAGCACAAATTTTCGTTTCCACGATAAAAAAAAGGTAAGTTCCCTCAGACAAGTCATTTATTCGCTGGGGCAGCTTTTGAACAATTTTTTTGGTGTCGTCCCTGTATTTATTCTTTTAGTGGCTTATCTGGTCACGATTACTTTACCCAAAGATGAGCCTCTAACTCAGCCGTGGGCAGGGTATATCTTGTTAGTGACAACTGTCATCTCTCTTTGCTTGTTTCTTGTGGATTTGTTCCTTAATACCATTATTCCAAGAGTACTCAACCGATTTCTTAAAGTTAACCGCAGCTATGTTTTATATGGGTTTCACTTTATGATTTTCAAAATGATTCAGAGACTCACCAACTCAGCAACCTTTAACCTTGTGTTCGGTGATAGTTCATTCATCGTTTACTATATGAAATTAGTCGGATACAAACTGTCCAGAGTGATTCAAACCGGTTCAAACTTTGGTCTGGAACATAAACATGATAACCCTTATCTATGCCATTTTGGTTCTGGAACCATGATTTCTGACGGTTTCTCAATGCTGAATGTGGATGAGTCCTGTACTGCATTCCGTTTAGCAAAAACTGCCGTGGGTGACGATAATTTTATCGGTAATAATGTGTATTACCCACCGCAAGGAAAGACCGGGAATAACTGTTTAATTGCAACCAAGGCTATGGTGCCAATCGAAGGTAAAATGCTAGAAAATGTTGGCTTGCTTGGGTCCCCTTGTTTTGAAATACCCAGATCAGTGGAACGCAGCCCAACAATCGAGCCGGCAACAAAAGCAGTTAACCGCGATCAAGGAGTAAGAAAAAAAAATTGGCACAATCTACGCACCATTATCGGATTTCTCATCTCCCGCTTCGCCTATGCCTATATAACGCTATTATTTTTTTATGCGCTTGCTCATTCCTGGATAAAGCTTGAACTGCTTGACAGACTTATCATCATCAATGTATTCCTGATTTTTAGCATCGGATACTTCATCATCTTGGAAAGAGCCGCTTTTGCCTTTGGCAGAATGACGCCAATCAATGTCTCAATCTACGACAAAAAATATTGGCAGGTTGAACGTGTATGGAAAAATTCAGAAACCTTTCTTCGTGGACTTTGGCTCGGCACACCGTTTAGGAGCATTATCAACCGTTTACTGGGTATAAAACAGGGAAAAATGGTGTTTGACGATGGCTTGTATGTCTCGGAAAAAACTATGTTAGAAATAGGTGATTATTGCAATTTCAACAATGGCTGTGTTTTGCAATCCCACTCACTAGAAGACGGCATTTACAAATCTGATTATATTAAGGTTGGTTCACAGTGTTCAATAGAGACCAAGGCATTTGTACACTACGGGGTTACAGTAGGAAATGATGTGGTTATAGGTCCAGATTCATTTGTTATGAAAGGGGAGCATCTAGCAAACCGAACCATTTGGGGAAATAATCCTGCTAAGGCACTCAGGCGACAGTAACGACCAATGGTAGGTAAAAAAATTAATTTCTTCACAGGAGTTTTGTGTAGATCAAAATATTTATTTTTTCAGCTTTGTGTCTTCAAAGTAGTCTTTGTTACCTTGTTACTCTACGGAGCAGATCTAGTAGCCGCAGGCACGGAAAAAAAAATGCCCCAACAAACAAATAAGCCTACCAAAGTCATTGCTGAACTAAGCGAAACAAAGCTTAATAAAAAAATTCAAGATAAAAGGATCAGATTGTTATTGGACGAGAAAGAAAACAACAAGGAATATAGAATCGAAGACGAAGACGAAGA
>CAZGYJ010000272.1:0-1960 GCA_964530345.1 uncultured Methylomonas sp. | reverse complement strand
ACCTTAGGTTAAAAATAGGCGACAACTAGGCTGACACATAGGGCAGTGAGTCTTGGGAGAGAACAACTTGCCATAGGGCCGATCAATCCGGCTTTTAGCCGTAACCTGAAGCCACTGGTTTTAGTCGGTGACGCATTCACTTTCTCCTCACCCAACTTTTTTCAACAGCAGAAAGCTTGTTGAAAACTTATTAACACTAGTACTACATTAGATTCGATTTGTTGCTAAAAATAACTTTGTTCAAAAAATACACCGTTTTTTAGGTTTATCCACCGCAATTGTTAATTAATCCACCGAAAAAATAGCGGAATTCTTGTTGGCCTGTTAGAAATTTTCAAAACAGCAAGAGCAAGACTGATCATGATTGCCTTGATTATTAGATAAGATATTGATAATAAATAACAATTCAAATATTAAAAAAAGAGGATATTTGTTATCCACTAGTTGGCACAGCCATTGCACCCTTACAGGCAAGATCGGAGAAAACAGTTTCTTCGAAAGTTTTAAACTTTTTCATACGACGGTGATAACAAATGAAAAAATCGACAATATCTTCAGCAATACGGTGTGTTATAGCATCAATCGCACTTTCCAGTTCTGTCGCTTACGCTGGCGAAATTGGCCCTAGAGCAACAGAAAAAGCGAATAATGGGTCTAACAAAATAGTAAATTTGATTGTTACGTACTATGTCAAACCTGGCGCTAAAGATGAAGATGAAATTAAAATCAGAAACGGTAGTGTCAAGCATGCTTTCAAGGCAATTAAAGCCCATGCCATTTCTATACCAGAAAATGCCATTAAAGGTTTATTGAATAATCCTAATATTGATCGTATTACCTTTGACGAGCCAATGACGCAATTAGCTAAACCAGGGGGCAGTTCATCGACAACAAGCTTACCGACAGGACCTGGTTTTATGTATCCAGAATTGGCGACGATGCCTTATACAGGCACTGGCGTTGGGGTCGCTGTTATCGATTCAGGTTCCAGATTTCATACGGATCTGGCAATTGATTTTACCGGCACAGTGATTGACAGTGCAGATGATGTCTATGGTCACGGTAATCATGTAGCAGGAATTATTGGCGGGCATGGATCAAAAGGGTACTATACAGGTATTGCACCGGGTTCCAGCTTGATTTCGCTGAAAGCGTTGAATGATGATGGCTTTGGTAACGCTTCAGATGTTATCGAAGCTTTGGATTGGGTTTTGGTTAATAAAGACCAATATAATATTAAGGTGGCTAATCTTTCATTAGGCCATCCGGTGTATCAACCTGCGGCAGATGATCCATTAGTGCAAGCGGTTGAGGCGGTTTGGAATGAGGGCGTTACGGTAGTGTGTTCAGCAGGTAATGCCGGTACATTTGGCTATGGTACTATTAGTAGTCCGGGTAATTCTTCACGGGTGATTACGGTGGGTTCTATCACCCATTGGGGTGATACGGATCCATCTAACGATATTATTTCAACCTATTCATCGAAAGGGCCAACGAAGGGAGATCATTTTGTTAAACCTGATCTGGTTGCACCAGGCAATAGGGTAATTTCTACTAGATCAGCAGGTTCTTATTTGGAAACTTTCTTTCCAGAACGTTTGATCAAAGTGCCAAAAGCCAAAAAGGCTGAATATTTTCAAATGTCAGGAACCAGTATGTCTGCCGCTGTTGTTTCAGGAGCCGTTGCATTGATGCTGGATAAAGAGCCGACTTTAAACCCTGATACCATCAAAGCCCGATTAATGCGTTCGGCCAAGAAGCCCATTGTTGCTGATGTGTTTTCAACAGGCGCTGGGGTATTGGATATTAACGCAGCTTTAAACGAATCCGGCACAGTACAAAATGCACCATCACCACGCGCTTATCAAGATGTAGCTTCTGGCATGTTAGGTTTTGATAAAACCTCGGTATTATGGGGTGGCCAAGAATGGGCATTATCGTATTTATGGTCTGACAGCTA
>CAZGYJ010000271.1:0-1975 GCA_964530345.1 uncultured Methylomonas sp. | reverse complement strand
ACATCGGCGTTTTGCGGGTTCAGTCCACAGCCCGTTAGTTGTATGAGGGCTATTGGAAAAAGCAATTTGGATATTCGTTTTATATTATTCATGGTTGCACCTGCATCCTTTTATTCATGTTTATATGATTTGTATTCTACTGCTAAAGATTCAGTTACAAAAAATTTCCTCAGTTTCCAAAACTAGAATCAATGAGTCAGGGATATCTTCTCCTGCTTCCAAAAAAATAACGGTACTCAATTCACCAGGATTTTGTGATTTATTACCAACCACCACAATCAACAAATTGGTGGAAATTGATTCTAAATTTTTATTTGGATGGATAAGCTTTATGAAATAACCATCTTTAATCGCAGAGATGCGATAGAGAGCTACAGAGATGTGTTTACGCGTGTTTTATATTTTCAATAACTTACCTATTCCCCGAATAGGAAATTTAATTTTTGTCGTGTACACAAATAATATTGTTCCCGAGTGCAGTTTTTTCACTTTGGTATCCAAGCTTATACTTCCAAAAGAAATTTTTGATAATGAAAAACCAGGAGGCTGTCAGGTCAAAGGATTTGTAACAAGGTAAGTGGGAAATTAGGTGCGTTATTTTGAGGCTCTTAATGGGTGCTACACAACGAAACAGGTCGAAAAAAGGAGCCAATTTCCCACTGCTGCAATAGAACTTCCTTAATCCGTCAGCTAGCCTCATAGGTTTATAGACTATAAACCATTATTATAATTTGAAATTATAATAACCAAGTGTAAGATGCTGTGAGTGCTATTACAAAGTACAATAAGACTAGCATGAAAAACTTAGTGGTGTGCATGAAATAACTTGAATAATGTTAACAACAGATTTTTGTTTCTGAGCAGATAATCGCAAAAGCTGCATAGTTGTTCTATACTTCGCGCGGCCACAACTGCGCGAAGTATATGCAACAATTGAAATTATCGCCATAGAAAAAAAGACGCCTTAGACTATTTAAATTATTTCATGCGCATTCCTGAGTTGCTGGATATTTCAATTCAATTTGAGGAAAATCATGGCTAACGTGAACACAGATAAATTTTTAGAAAATAATGAACAGTATGCAAACGGTAAACAGGTACATAAATCCTCTTATCCCGGTAAGCAACCGATCAATCCCGCTAAACATGTAGCTGTTGTTGCCTGCATGGATGCACGTCTTGATGTAGAAGATTTACTCGGCTTACAAACCGGGGATGCACATATAATTCGAAATGCTGGGGGTGTCGTGACTGACGATGCGATTCGCTGTCTGATTATCTCGCATCACTTACTCAATACCAATGAAATCATATTAATCCATCACACTCGCTGTGGAATGTTGGCTTTTACTGATGACTTACTTAAAGCGGGACTAGAAGGTGATCCAGCTGCAGAGGAATTATTAGGAAAGGCAACGGGACGCAACTTTACTAGTTGTAACCATAGCTCTGCAACACCCGATCAGTTTCATGCCTTTCGTGGGCCAATTGAGGCTCTCGATTCTCCTCGTAATGATGAGCAAATTGAACGCCTTTCGTGGGATGTTAGGCGTTCTATTTCCAGAATCATGAATCATCCTTGGATACCCACTTCTGGTCCTGATGCTTCTACGGTACGAGGATTCATCTACGATGTTGATACTGGAAAACTCGAAGAAGTGAGCTATCCTGGTCCAATGGGTACCTTTGGTTGATAGTCTTCTTCCCGAATTCTAAGAGGCTGCCGGGTTAAAGAGTTCTTAGCGAGACGTGTGTGAAATTGAGATCGTTTTTTTGATCTTTTATAAAGTTCAAAAATAATTTTCTTTCTATCCATCAGATTAAAATAATTATTTGAGACACCCACTGTCCTCGATGGAAACATTCAATAAATGAATGCTCCCATCGAGACTCTTAATTAGTCGAAAATTCAGGAGACACATCTTTTCAGAATTACCAAGAATGCGAATACACCAATCCAAATAAATTTCTAATT
>CAZGYJ010000270.1:0-1987 GCA_964530345.1 uncultured Methylomonas sp. | reverse complement strand
AAAAATAGCAAAATTTGTTCAAATATTGGCCTGAATATTGTCGCGTAGGGGCATCATTGTTGTGATTTTTCTTGTCGTGCAAAGGTCCCATTTGGAAAAAGTTCACTGCTTTTATCCATATCAGCCGTCATGTTGTAACTCATCGGGGTGCCTTGATTATCCAGAATTGCCGCATCAACTACC
The DNA here is from genome assembly GCA_964530345.1 of uncultured Methylomonas sp. Classification (GTDB taxonomy): domain Bacteria; phylum Pseudomonadota; class Gammaproteobacteria; order Methylococcales; family Methylomonadaceae; genus JALSJK01. Next base: position 1,804 of record CAZGYJ010000270.1, on the reverse strand, counting down.
CGGCAAATGACCAGTTGATGATCACCAGCATCGGCATAATGACTGACTTCACAATCAAAATATGCAAGTCCCTCTGATAAAATTGGCGCGCCTGTTTTTGCTGTTTGCCATTGGGAAACAGCCATTTTATCCAAATCACTATGGTGGCCAAAGTGATCCGCCAGTTCCATTTGCTCACAATCCAATACGTTAATCGAACAAATTCCACCTTGTTTCAGAATAAGGAATGATTTGTTTTTTGGATTTATGCTGAAAACCAGTAATGGCGGGTCAAATGACGCTTGCATCACCCAGGCAGCAGTAAAAGCATTTTTCTGATCGCCGCTAGCAACCCCAATGACATACATGCCATGCATGATGTATTTGAAAATTTCGGCAAGATTTTTGGACATAATCATGACTCCTTGAATTGAATGCGCATCGACAAGTCTACCGCTTTTATATTCTTGGTTAAAGCACCGACAGAAATGTAGTCCACACCTGTTTCTGCAATTGATCTGATATTATCCAGTTCGACATTACCGGAAGCTTCCAGTTCGACAGCTCCGGCATTTTTTCTAACTGCTGTTTGCAACTCAGACAAAGAAAAATTATCAAGCATTATGCGATCAGGTTTAGCATCCAGAGCTTGTTGAAACTCAACCAGATTTTCAACTTCAACTTCGACCAGAACATTGGTTATTTCCCTTGCCTTGGCGATAGCTTTGGCTATAGAACCCGCGGTGATAATGTGATTTTCCTTGATTAAAACCGCATCAAACAAACCAATTCTGTGATTGTAACAACCACCACATTTTACCGCATATTTTTGCGCCATTCTCAAACCGGGAATGGTTTTTCTGGTATCTAGCACCTTACATTTTGTTCCCGCCACCGCCTGTGCATAGCGATGTGAAATAGTTGCCGTTGCTGACATGGTTTGCAATAAATTCAATGCCGTCCGCTCACCGGTTAATAATGCTCTGCCACAGCCAGTTAACCTGCATAGTTGAGCGCCAGCTTTAATGATGTCGCCTTCCGCAACCAGCCAATCAATGCTGATGTTTTCATCAAGAAGGTTGAAAACAGCATCAAACCAGCGCTGTCCACAAATTACCATGTCTTCTCTGGAAATCACTAATGCCTCGGCACGGATATGTTCGGGAATAATAGCCGCTGTGACATCGCCGGTACCTATATCTTCATCCAAAAAGGCTTTTACAGATTCTTTCAGTGATTGATTTAATTTCATTTGGTGTTTTTATTGCTCTAAAATAAAGTTATGCTTATTAAACACCACTGGTTGCAAAATTCCGAAAAAATATTATCGCCTAATCAGGATGAAAGACCTGATAGTGAGGATATTTCGTTGATTGTTATTCACTGCATCAGTCTTCCTCCCGGTGAATTTAATACCCCGTATATTGAACAACTTTTTACTAATCAGTTGAACCCTGATGAACACCCTTATTTTTCAGAAATCCATCAGCTACAGGTTTCCAGTCATGTTTTAATTGATCGTGCAGGAAAAATAACTCAATATGTACCATTCGATAAACGCGCCTGGCATGCGGGTCAGTCAGAATATTGTGGCCGCGAACGTTGTAATGATTTTTCCATTGGCATAGAGCTGGAAGGAACGGAAACGACCCCTTATACGGAAGCTCAGTATCAACAACTGGGGTTATTGATTGACAGCCTGATTCAACATTACCCGAAGCTGAATAGACAATCCATTACTGGCCATTGCAGTATTGCGCCAGGCCGAAAAACTGATCCCGGACCGTCGTTTGATTGGGAAAAATTAAATGCTCGAATGGAATAG
>CAZGYJ010000269.1:0-2027 GCA_964530345.1 uncultured Methylomonas sp. | reverse complement strand
AACACTTGATTAGCATAGATAAATGTTTGATAATCAATTACAACTTCAATAAATCATGCAATGAATTTAGTAAATGTATGATGCAAGAAGCTTCTTTTAGATAGAAAAAGTTATGCAAAATAATCATTTTCGTTCTGGTTTAAGCTATTTACCACGTAACTCAGGTATATCACTTTGAAAAATACCGAGGAATTTTTTCGGCAATTGGTAGAAACTTCTCCTGATTGGTTTTGGGAAGTAGATCCGCATGGTGTATACACCTATGTTAGTCCTCAATGCAGCAATATTCTTGGCTATCAACCTGAACAATTGGTGGGTAAAACTCCGTTTGATCTAATGCCGACTGACGAAGCAGAGCGAGTTGCTGCAATTTTTCAGGAAATAGTTGCTGCCAGGCGATCTTTTGTAAATCTGGAAAACACCAATCTGCATCGAGCGGGATATCCCGTGATTCTAGAAACTAGTGGCAATCCTTTTTTTGATGCTAATGGAGAATTACTGGGTTATCAAGGAGTGGATAGAGATATCAGTTATCGTCGAAAAGCTGAGCAGGCGCTGGAAGTGACTCTACAGCGATATCAGACAATGATTGATTGTGCCCCCGATGCATTAATGTTGCTGAATCTTGAAACCATGCGCTTCATCGATGCCAATAAAAAATCTCTGGTATTATTCGGGTTAAGCAAGGATGCGTTGTTGCAAAAAGGTCCAATTGAGATTAGTCCAGAAAGACAGCATGATGGCAGGTTAAGCGCTGAAATGATTGACATTTATGTCAAAGAAATTTCAGAGAAAGAAGAAATTTGTTTTGAATGGACGATCCTGAATAGTGAAAACGATAGAATTCTCTGCGAGGTAAGGGTAATAAAATTACCCCCATTAAAAAATCAAAATATTCTCTGCTTAAGGGTAATTGATATCAGAAAGCGCAAAGTAGAGCAGGAACGGGAAGCAAGTCTGGGCAAGATTATCGAAGCATCCCTAAACGAAATATATATTTTTAATAAAGAAACTTTACTGTTCATTGAAGTCAATCGCGGCGCCAGGCAGAATCTGGGATATTCACTGTCAGAATTACGACAGTTAACGCCACTGGATTTAAAACCCGAATTTACTCTTTCAAGTTTCAATGAAATGCTTCAGCCACTCAGGAATCATTCTAAAGAAATACTGGTGTTTGAAACAGTACATAAACGCAAGGATGATAGTTTATATAATGTTGAAGTGCACCTGCAATTAATTCCTTATGGTGATCAACTTGCATTTGTAGCAATTATTCTGGATATTACTGAGCGAGTTAAAGCGCAGGCCAAAATCAAACAGCTTGCCTACCATGATCCGTTAACCGGTTTACCAAACCGACGATTGTTTCTGGACAGGTTGTCACAAGAAATATCTGTTGCCAGGCGTCGCCAACATCTTAGTGCCTTGTTATTTTTGGATCTGGATAATTTCAAAACACTTAATGACAGTTATGGCCATAGTGCTGGCGATATGTTGCTTGAGCAAGTTGCCAGGCGTATGGCTGAATTACTCCGCGAGGAAGATACCGTAGCCAGGCAGGGTGGTGATGAATTTGTGTTATTACTGAAAGAATTGGATAAAGACCCCCAAATAGCCTCTGAATTAGCGCATGTAGTCGCTAATAAAATCCAGGAAGTGCTTTCCTTACCTTTTATTATCGAAGGGCAGGAAATTTTTATCAGTGCCAGCATTGGCATCAGTTTATTTCCGGAAGAAAATGATTCTTCGGATGTTATTCTCAAGCGGGCGGATATTGCTATGTATCGAGCCAAAGAAACTGGGAGTAAAGCAATTTATCTTTCCCGTTAATAAGGTTAATTCTGTGTGCGTCAAAACATCAAAAACGCGCTCAAATTCCCACGCCTAGTTACGACCCAACCAACCCGACAGTTTTCTGGGAATTAAAAGTTTATCTCCTTTTCTTCGGTTTATGTCATGTCAAAGTTATGTAACTATTCAGCGTATTTAATTTAGCTAAAATCACTCAATATCAGTGACTTATG
>CAZGYJ010000268.1:0-2043 GCA_964530345.1 uncultured Methylomonas sp. | reverse complement strand
AATTTCAGATTTATTAGGCGAAACAAAATGGCTAAAAGTTAACAAACAGGAACTTGCTGGCTTTTTAAATACAAAGCCTGAAAAGTTTGAAACTAGTTTTTTTGAAAATAATCCCCTTGAATTGGTGCTAATAACCAGCGGAAGCAGTGGGGCGCAGTTAAAAACTAAAAATGGTTTTCAGTTCCAGACTCATCCAGCGCCAGGTGTGAAGGTGATGGATACGGTGGGCGCTGGCGATGCATTCAGTAGTATTTTTTTGCTGGGATTATTAAAAAAATGGTCATTAGAGTTGATCATGCAGCGCGCTTCGGAGTTTGCCAGCGCTGTCGTCGGGATTCGTGGCGCAATCAGTTACGATAATAATTTTTACCAAAAATTTATCAAAGCCTGGGGCTTATCCCTTTGAATCAATGGCTAGTAAGCTTGCTTGTCAAACGTATGTTTTCGTGATGATTGGGATCATGTCGTTTTTGTCCGGTAGTATTTTCTCCACAGCCAATGATAAAAAAACTGGTTACTAGCGATAAAATGAGTTTTTTCATTGCGTTCTCCTCTTTTTTATAATTTGGAAATTGTACCGCTAATTTCCTTGTATATGATTTTTTGTTGAAACTCCTGAAAAACCAATGAGAACAATTGCTATTATTTTTGCTATTCTAGTGTTGTCTGCAACAGCGAAAGTGCTGCTAAGAACGAATCCAGAATTGGCAATCGCTATTTTTCTGGTCAGTGGTGTCATTTTCTGGTTAATTTTCGGGAAAAATAACAGAAACCATTAAACGCCGCGCAAAACAAAAACCAATACCAATACAGGCTAAATATTTCGCCTGCTCTGCCGATACTGTATCAAAATAACCTTTAACAGCAGGCATTGTTTGGAAATGAAATTTTTGGGATCGGCGTTCATTCTCTTCATTATATTTATTGGTAATAGTTATGGCGATTATTTTGAAGTACCTCTGCTAAAAGCAAATTGGGATGTCCAGACCAGTAAAACAAACTGTGAATTAATACAGCAGATTCCTCATTATGGCAGCGCAGTCTTTATGCATCGTTCAGGCGAAGCTTTGCAATTTTCGATTCAGGAGCAACGATTCAAACCGCCGGTAATAAAAGCCAGTTTATCGGCACAACCCTCCCCCTGGCAGCAGAACGTGGGATCTCCTCATGACTATCTGGTGTATCTGGATAACGCTTCTGAAGCGAAAAGCTATGACAAACTAGTAGTATTTGGTGATACGGCTGAAGCCATGATTGATGCACTTTTGCAAGGTCAAAGTCCTGTTTTTACCTATACACGGGCAATTTCAGATCTGGATATTGTCGAAACCAAGGTGGCTATTTCTGCAATAAAATTTCTTGAGCCTTACGAAACTTTTCGGGATTGTAGAAAAAAAATGCTTCCTTTTGGTATGAGGGAACTTCAGGATACTATCGTTTTTTTTGATCCTGGAAGCAAAAGCTTAAATTATTTTGCAAAAGATAAAATAAACAAAATTGCAAGTTATATGAAAGAAATTCAAACCAGTCAGGTTGTGATTGGTAGTGAAACAGCAATGATGAAAAGTCTTGACAGGAAATGGTTTTCAAAAAGGTCAGTTGCTTTAAAGCAAGCATTATTAGCGCAAGGAATAACCGAAGATCGAGTTAAAATTTCCGCTAAATTTAATAAAAGTCACGATAAAAATATAATTCGTATTCACGTATTTGGCCCTGATTCGTTAAGGTGGCTCCATTACAGAAAAGGTAATACCAAATTAACCCGAACCGAGAAAAAACGGCTTAGCCTTCTAGCCAGATATGTTCGTGAAAATTTTCGCCAAGGCCGTTTGGTTATCAACAGTCATACGGACAGTCTGGGCTCAAAATCGAGTAACAAAGTTATTTCCAGAAAGCGTGGCAATGTTATAAAGAAGTATCTTGAAAGCCAGGGTGTAGCAAAAAGTCAGATTATGGTGAAAGCGTTTGGTGAATCCAGACCCATTAAAAGTAACCGAACCCCAAAAGGCAGATCACAAAATCGCCGGGTAGTCATCAGCCTTA
>CAZGYJ010000267.1:0-2094 GCA_964530345.1 uncultured Methylomonas sp. | reverse complement strand
CGTGATGAATCAAGAGCTTGCCTCCTGTGCCGTAGTGAAGTCACGGATTGAGGTATAATTCAGCGTAAAACAATACTTGCAAATATTTTCCAATTTCACATTTATGCCGCTGGTTAGCAAACAAAACATCAAACAATATATCCATAAATATGCCGAGCAAGGACTATTTCTGCATGGCTTGCCGAAACCCTTCAATCGGGAACAGACAGATTTTTCCGACTTGGTGGCCGCGCATCAAAACATTGGTTTCACAACGCAGGACTCGGGATTAATCCTCGCCATTAATGCTCATCTGTGGGGTTCGATTTTTCCTTTATTAAATTATGGCTCTGAAATTCAACAACAAACCTGGCTACCTAATTTAATCAATGGCAAAACTATTGCCGGACACGCTATCACCGAACCACAGGCTGGTTCTGACCTGAATGCTTTAACCTGTTCAGCGACCGTGGTCGGCAATGGTTTTATTGTTAACGGTCATAAACGTTATATTACCAATACCCCTATTGCTGATCTTTTGGTTATTTATGCTCGATTGGATCATCAGCTTTCTGCTTTTCTGGTCCAAAAAAATGATAAAGGCGCTACGTTTTCTGATGAACCCATTGTTTCCGGATGTGAATCCGCCCCTATGGGCGATGTGATTTTAGACAACTGCCTGATTCCTGCCAACAGGCTATTGGGAAAAGTCGGCATGGGGAGCAGCATGATCCAACATGCCCTGGAACTGGAACGAGCATTTATTTTTGCCGGAATCAGTGGCATTATGAAATGGCAATTGAATGAAGTCATTCGCTATAGTCGAGAAAGAAAAATCAACCGACTTCCGTTGGGAAAAAATCAAGCCATAAGTCACAAAATTGCTGAGATGAAACTACGTCTTGATACCATACAGCTATGGCTGAACGAATGTGCCCGATTAAAAAATACTAATAAACGTATTACTCTGGCAAGCGCACAAACTAAACTGTTTGCCAGCGAAGCTTTTTTACAATCCAGCCTGGATGCCGTGCAAATTCTGGGGGCAAATGGTTTGCTTTCTGACAGCAGAATGTCTACCCTGGTGAATGATGCAATGGCCAGTCGCTTGTTTTCAGGTTCTTCAGAAATTCAGAAAAACATTATCGCCGCCTTATCCGGTACTGGTGAAGGTTATAACCCTAAATAATCATGAATGATTTATTAAACAACACCAATCAGGGCTATGAAAAACTTAACCTTGAAACCGCGCTAATTCCGTGGCAACAACTACAACGTTTTTTCGCCAGCGGCCAAACCGTTTTTGTATCATCGAAACTGGATTTAATTCAAGTCGCAAATGCTTTTGCTGAAGATGACAAAACTCTTGTTGAATCCTGGCTGCAACAAAAATTGCTCGGTAAGGTTTCTGATCAGCAAGCCATCGACTGGATTGAATCAGAGACTGAAGTCTGGTGTGTTGTGATCAAACCTTGGGTTCTGGTTCAAAAAAAAGTTTAAAGCTAAATCTAATCATTTTTACAACTACTCAGCATATTTATAGGCTCAATATCAGTAACTTATTCCAGAAGCCGCCGTAAATACATCCGTGCAGGCTTGATTGTGTCATCCATGACACATACACTTCTTCCATAAGCTACTGATATTGAATAATTATAGTTAAATTAAATATGCTGAATAGTTACTCATTTTTTATGGAATTATTATGTTCAAAGAAAAAAATCAACCATTAGAAGGCCAGAGGGCATTGGTCACTGGTGCCAATTCAGGAATTGGCGCTGCAATTGCCAGATCCCTTGCCATGGCTGGCGCCAAAGTTGTTATTAATTATGTGGTGAATGAAGAAGCTGCAGCAGTTCTTGTTCGTGAAATTGAGGCTGAAGGCGGCCAGGCGATGGCTATTCACGCAGATGTAAGCCAGGAAGATCAGGTAAAAAATATGTTTGAGCAAATGTATCAAACCTGGGGAAGCATCGATATTTTGGTTAATAATGCCGGCATTCAACGGGATGCTGCGTTTCTCGACATGACTCTGGAACAATGGAATCAGGTCATGAATGTTAATTTAACCGGTCAGTTTTTATGCGCCAGAGAAGCGGCACGGGAATTTGTTCG
>CAZGYJ010000266.1:0-2121 GCA_964530345.1 uncultured Methylomonas sp. | reverse complement strand
GAAAGCAATACCTGAACATGTAACGAGTACGGTATATAATACACTGCTTTAAGAATACATGATTTCCAATTATTTCATCACACCACTCAATACAGGAGAATAATTTTGACTCAGGTGCAGGACATTACCAGCCCAATGACACCTCTGGAACGACGGGCAACCTTTTCACTTGCGGCTATTTATGCATTGCGCATGCTCGGATTATTTATGATCCTTCCTGTTTTGTCCTTATTTGCAGAACATTTAAAAGGATCAACACCTTTACTGATTGGTCTGGCCATCAGTATTTATGGATTAACCCAAGCATTGCTGCAAATACCTTTTGGCCTGTTATCGGACCGTTTTGGCCGTAAAAAAATTATTGTTATCGGTTTATTATTATTTGCAACAGGCAGTATTGTCGCAGCACTTTCAACTACGATTTATGGAGTATTAATTGGCAGAGCATTACAAGGAAGTGGCGCCATTGCAGCAGCCATTATGGCTTTGGTTGCTGATTTAACTCAGGAAGTGCATCGCACAAAAGCCATGGGTACTATTGGTATCAGTATTGGTCTTTCTTTTGCTGTTGCTATTACACTTGGTCCGGTTATTGGCGCACATACCGGAATTCAGGGTATTTTCTGGCTAACAGCGGGATTATCGTTTCTTGCTATATTGGTTGTTATTTTTATCGTACCGAAACCTTTACATAACAAAGTTCATGCAGATGCCGAATTAATCCCTTCACAATTTACCACTGTTCTAAAAAACATTGAATTACTGCGTCTTGACGTTGGTATTTTCATACTACACCTTATTTTGACTGCAAGCTTTGTGGTTATTCCGTTGCTGATAAAAGATGCTGGTGTACTCCCCAAGCAACATTGGATGATTTATTTGCCGGTATTTTTTTTCTCTTTGATTATTGCGATTCCTTTCATTATTCTTGCAGAAAAAAAACATAAAATGAAAGCAGTGTTTATCGGCGCAATCGCAACACTGGTTATTGCAGATTTAGGTTTATTCCATTTCTATTATCAACTCCCAGGACTGATTACATTTTTATTTCTATTTTTTGCTGGTTTTAATTTGCTGGAAGCCACTTTGCCTTCTTTAATTTCCAAAACTGCGCCGGGTGACTTCAAAGGCACTGCGATGGGTGCTTACTCCACCTCTCAGTTCCTCGGCGCATTTGTTGGCGGTACTTTGGGCGGTTATGTATTTGGTGAATTTGGCGCCGGCATGGTTTTTTTACTTTGCGCTATTTGTGGCGGTATCTGGCTGATTATTTCAATATTCATGAAACCCCCAAAATATCTTGCCAATATGTTGATACCGTTGAATTCAATTAAAAAAGTACAAACAGAAAAATTTATTAGTGAACTTCTTCAGATTCCTGGAGTTGCGGAAGTCACACCACATTTTGAAGAAGCAGTTGCCTATTTAAAAGTAGATAATCAACGCCTTGATAAAAATCAATTACAAAATTTAATTTCGCAGTGGTCAAGCTCCTGATGATAAAATCAGTCTATTGCCTTTAGAACTTTTACGGAGAACAAAATGCTCAACAAAGTTATGTTGATTGGTAATTTAGGTGCCGATCCAGAAGTACGTTATATGCCAAGCGGTGAAGCAGTGACCAACATTAGACTTGCAACAACCCGTCGTTGGAAAGATCGTCAATCCGGAGAACGTAGAGAGCAAACTGAATGGCATCGGGTGGTTTTTTTCAGACGCTTGGCTGAAGTTGCTGGTGAATATTTAAGGAAAGGCAGCCAAGTTTATATCGAAGGCCGCATACAAACACGAAAATGGCAAGACCAGTCTGGTCAGGATCGCTATTCAACTGAAATCATTGCGGAAGAAATGCAAATGTTGGGTAGCCGTAGTGGCGGTACCGCTAATTTTTCTGATAATCAGCCGATGCAGGCCAATTCAGCACCAAATCAGGCTGCCCCACAAAATAGTGCTGATTCAAATAATCCACCACCAGCATCTTTTGACGATTTTGATGATGACATTCCCTTTTGATTCGAATAAAAATTAATCCATGCACAACCTTTTAAATCCTCAGACAACTGAGGATTTTTTTTGCTTTAATCATTCGATCTATACAGAATTGACTCAGATAACTTAAAC
>CAZGYJ010000265.1:0-2157 GCA_964530345.1 uncultured Methylomonas sp. | reverse complement strand
TTTAGAAAAAGGAGAATAGTTTATGTGGAAAAAAATTACATTCGTGATAATAGGGATCGCGTTAGCAAATATTGCTTTAGCAAATTCCGATTTGAACTTGAAGGACAATGATGAAAAAAATACAGTAAAAAAGGCTATTTCATCAAATTACAGTCTGTTTTTGAATGAACAATTCGAACGATTTGATCCAACATCGTCCAGTAATAGTGGTCATACAGTGATTGATGAATGTGGTGGAGCTTTCGACGGCAGCGATTTTCAAGGACAGTTACCCGCATCTGCCAAATTTATATCGGTTCAATTAGGCGGCAAATCTTATATGAGTATTGATATATTAAATGGTAGGCCTAATACCTTGTATACCATTTGGATTCGAGTCAAGGGAGTCGATAGAGACGGTAATCCATTCGGAGGAAGCCCTTTGACCAATGGAGGTGCAACCCCGTTAGCAGCAGGATCAAAATTAGATGAGCTGGAGGAAATTTCTCCGTGGAATAGTCCAGGTAGTACAACGCTTGTCAATGGATTTACAACCAATAGCTCAGGCCGCGGCAAATTGATAACAAAACTGGATTTCCCATTGATTGGAGGAAGCTATCCATTCAATAAAATTTCCAATGCTGCATTGGAAAATATTCGAAATCTGCAAAATCCATCAGCGAGGGCCATACCGGTAGCCATTGTCAATCCGCGAGATAATAATGTTAATGCTCCCTTTGCCCTTCGAATTGTATCGCATTGCCAGGATGGGCTGGGGCATGGTTTATCGCCAGCCAACCGTGAAACCTGGTTTGATTGGCCGTCACAATAATTTCAGAAGTAAGGTATTGGTCATTTGATAAAACAAAACACCCCATCAATAGTGTATTTCAATTGATGGGGTGTTTTTGATGTAAGAAATAAGGATACCTAAGCAAATTTCATCCTCTTTGAAACAAAAGCAAGAAATGAAATTGCAGAAAAAAACAAAGGTAAAGTTGCTGGTACAGGTACTATTGCAGCAAAAGCCTGATCTCCAATTATTGCATGTCCTACAGTTGTTGGATGTATCCCATCCCAGAAGAGATAACTATCAGGATTTGAGCAAGAATCATCGCCCAGTATTATGCAATGATCGGTAACATTTTCCAGTCCTGACTCGCCGGGGTTAGCAATGATATTTTCGAGCTCTTGTTCAACATCTAATTCAGTGATATCGATTTCCAAATTGGCTTCAAGACTCGGCAGCATTAGAGCGAGATTCTGGTTAAATTCAGTAGATATTTGTGTGAAAAAATCTTCAGCAGCGGGGCCGAGATTACGGGCAATAGGCAATTGTCCAAAATTTGGTAGATTTGGCACTAAAAATTGTGTTGCTCCTTCAGCAGCCAAAGATGAAATGACATTGCCAAGGTTATTGATCGAGTCATTCAAAATAACGCCAGCCTGCGTTGCGTCAGCTGTAGCAACGGCATCTCGAATATCATTGCCTCCACCCCAGACAATATATAAAGCATTAGCAGACAATTTACCCGGCAAATTGACAATAGCTTGCGCTTGATCAACGAGGGTTGGTATTGGAGAAGGATTTAAACCAGCTAACGGACCCGTTCTTGCGCCCCCATATGCGTAACCAGTACCTCCAGTTAATGATGCTTGTACGTCCATACCTAATCTTGATGCAAAATATTCAACCCAAACCGGGCCATTTGAAAGTCGTTGACTTTCATAAGCCGCAGAGGGAATTAATTCATTGTAAGGTGATTTGGTCGTTGCCCCTGCCAGGAGGTTGAAAATATTTCCAGTGTCGGAAAGACTGTCACCAATCACAAAAATTTTATTAAATCCAACGGTTGATGCCGTTGCGGCCAAAGAAAACATCAGCAGGATAATTTTTATAAATGATGTCAGAATTATTTTTCTAAACATTTCATATTTCTCCTTTTCAGATTAATGAATTTGTATTGACCTCAAAACATCAATACGACTTATATTTTGACAATAGCAAAACGGCGAACCGCTAAAAATTATTTGGTTTTTTTCAGTCGAATGAGGGCTTTAAAAAAAAGACTCTGTGAAAGCCATAATGGTTTTTTATGATTTTATTGTCAATGTTTATTTGTAACTACTCAGCGTATTTATAGTTTCAATATCAGTAACTTATTCCAGAAGACGCCG
>CAZGYJ010000264.1:0-2168 GCA_964530345.1 uncultured Methylomonas sp. | reverse complement strand
TAATTCATTATATCTTTTTTATATCACGGTCTTGAAATAAAACATCATTTTTTGGAAATGTTAATAATAGATATATGTTTTCATACTCATTAGGATTTATAATTAAGCATTTATATTATCAGTGTTAGGAGGAGGCATGGCAGCAACTGAATCCGTGATGATGCCGTTAGGCACCACGGCGATGGACTTTAATTTGCTCGATACTATTACAGGCGCGAATTATTCATTGCAAGATCTTAAAGGTGAAAAGGGTACAGTGATTATGTTTATTTGTAATCATTGCCCTTATGTTCTGCATGTCAAGCAACAATTAATTGATATTGCGCGGGAATATTCCCAAAAAGGTATTAGTTTTATTGCTATTAGTTCTAATGACATAAAAAATTACCCTCAAGATGCGCCTGATAAAATGAAGCAATTGATGGAGCAATGGGGAAACCCATTTGCAGCCTATTTATATGATGAGACCCAGAATGTTGCAAAGGCATACCAAGCAGCTTGCACGCCAGATTTTTTTGTTTTTGATTCTGATCTGAAATGCGTTTATCGTGGTCGTTTAGACGCTTCTACCCCTAAAAATAATGAGCCATTAACGGGCAATGATTTGCGAAATGCACTGGATAATCTTTTGGCGGGTCGACCAATTGATCCGAAACAGATTCCAAGCATTGGCTGTAATATAAAATGGAAAGAAAAATAAAATGCTTTGCAAGATATGCCTTTCACGTTCAAGAACCACCCATTTATAGCGCGCCATTTTTTGCGAAAGACATCGTTACAAAATTTTCCAATAGCCTCCTGCTATTGTTTTGTTTTTACGTCTAGTCCTTCACAAAAGCTGACGTTCTCTAAAAAAGGGGGATTTATAAACACGAAAAGTATTGAATTTTTTTAATCAGTAAAGGTAAATAATGAAGACGTATAAAATTGCAGTATTGGCAGGTGATGGAATTGGGCCAGAAATAACTGGTGAAGCAATTAAAATATTAAAATTAGTTGAGCAGCGAAACGCAATTTCTTTTGAATTACTACCGGCCCTCTTTGGTGGTTGTGCCTATTTTGAAACAGGCCACTCATTTCCACAGGAAACCAAAGAAATATGTGATCAAGCGGATGCTATTCTTAAAGGGCCAATTGGATTAAGCTTTGAAGAATCCAAAAAAATTCCTGTTGATGAACAACCTGAACGTGGCGCATTATTGCCGCTAAGACGTCGATATAATACTTTTGCAAATTTTCGTCCAGTTTATTTGCCTAAAGAGTTAGCTCATTTTTCTCCGTTAAAGCCTGAGATTATCGGTGATGGAATTGATTTAATCATGGTGCGTGAATTGGTTGGGGGGCTATATTTTGGAGAAAAACAAACAGGTATAAATGATGATGGGCTACGGTTTGTAAAAGAAACTCTGGAATATGATGAGTGCCAAATTCGTCGTATTTTGCATGAAGGTTTTAAGTTAGCCCAGAAGCGGAAAAAAATATTGCACAATATCCATAAGAGCAATGTTCTTAAGTCCAGCGTGCTCTGGAACGAAATTTTGGAAGAAGTATCGGTAGAATATCCCGAAGTTGAAGTGATTAACTTTTTAGTTGATGCCGCAGCCACTATGCTCTGTCTTAATCCAACCCAATTTGATGTCATGGTTATGGAAAATATGTTTGGCGATATACTAAGTGATCAGGGTGGAGGAATTTTAGGGTCATTGGGTTTAATGCCTTCTGCTTGTTTGGGTGATGAGAAAGCTTACTATGAGCCCTCACATGGATCAGCGCCTGATATTGCAGGAAAGAATATTGCAAATCCGTATTCAATGATCGGTTCGGTGGCAATGATGCTTGAAAATAGCTTTGGCATGGAAAAAGAGGCAAAAAATATCTGGGTCGCAATGCAGAATGTTTTTGGAGAAGGGTATTCAACTGCTGATCTTTCTAAACCTGGAAGTGGGGTTAAAATGATTAATACTGATCAGTTTGGCGATAAGGTGATAGAGAAGTTAACTAAGATGCCAATTCCGAAGCCGTAAAAACACTATCATTTATAAACCATATATTTATATTCTTTAAATTATATTGCCAGTATAAACTTTTATTGTATTTAGCTACAATAAAAGTGGAGATAGTAAAGCAAGCCGCTTAGTTTTTTTACAGAAAAACGGGCGGCTTTTTTT
>CAZGYJ010000263.1:0-2199 GCA_964530345.1 uncultured Methylomonas sp. | reverse complement strand
AGAGATGAGATAGGGAGGGGGTATTCATTTTCATTAAAATATGCAATTTATTTTCATTGATTGAAGCATAATTTCATTCATAGTTCAACGGAAAAATTCAAGTGACTGAAAATAATAAACAATCTCATTTCGAGATTGTGGTACATGTTTTGCTATGTTCAATATGAAGGCGAGATTTTTATAGCTTCGATGTTATCCGAAACTGTTTTATCGCATGGAAATGATACTTCAGAGAAGGTTATTACAGCGAATTTCGTTAATGTTAACCAATATAGGTGAAAAAACATGAGTGACAATAAACCTCCTTTAGATCCACATCCTTTAAGTGATTATGTTGCCTGGGCTGGTGGGCGTAATCGTGAACCCATTTTAAACGTACTGAAACAAAAATTCCCTGAAACTCCTGGTAAAGTTCTTGAGTTTGCTAGTGGCAGTGGAATGCATATGAATTATTTTGCACCGCATTTTCCACATTTACAATTTCATCCGTCAGATAAAGATACTGAAGTTTTTGATGCCATAAAAAAACGCTCGGATGAAGAGGAAAACCCTAATATAGTTGACCCAGTCCATTTAGATCTAACTGAATCAGACAGCTGGACCAAGTTGGAGCAGGAAGGTACATTCGATGCTATTTTCTGCATTAATATTTTCCAGGTGGCACCTATTTCGATTGCAGATGGCATGATGGAGTGCGCTTCTCATCTTCTTCATCAGGATGGATTTATGCTGATTTATGGCCCTTTTCAAGTGGATGGTTCTTTTACTACTCCTTCAAATCAGGAGTTTCATGAGACATTGAGATCAGCTGGTGTTTCTGAGTGGGGTTTGAAAGATGTGGCAGATATTAAAGCGGCGGCAGCAGAATATGATCTGAATTTATCAGAAATTGTCGATATGCCGGTAAATAATTTTTCCTTGATTATCAGAAAAAACTAACTAATTCGGTTTAATTTTATCCAAGTCTCGTGTTCAAAAAATCTATCTCCAGCATATGTATTTTCGATATAAATTATTTCTCATAAAAAATCGAATAATCGTAGTTTACGTCACCGAACACGAGATCTAAAATTAATAACAAATAACTTTAGGAGTAGATAATGATAAAAGCACTTGCTGAAGTATTGCAGGCAAATGAGCAATATTCTGCAGACTTTGACAAAATTAGTTTGGCAATGCCACCTGCTCGCCAGTTTGCAATTTTAACCTGTATGGATGCTCGTCCAGATATTCGAGTTTATGGTTGCATTTATGATGTAAAGTCAGATCAATTAATTGAAGTTCCAGTAGCAGGAAAAGTAGCATAATGAAACAATCATGTTTAGCCGTTATCATCGGAGTTGGTCCAGAACGTGGCTTGGGTGCTACGCTCGCAAAATTTTTCGCCGCAAAAGGTTTGCATATTTTTATCGCAGGAAGAAGTCAAAATAAGCTTCAATTAGTTGTCAATACGATAGAGGAAAAAGGTGGAACAGCAACTTTGGTTGTTGCTGATGCAACTACTGAGCATGATATTAAACATTTATTTGATGAGATAAAACGTGATGGCCGGCCATTGGGGTTGTGTGTTTATAATGTAGACAGTAATATTCCTGCGCCATTACTTGAAACCGAGCCTGAAGTCTTTGAAAAATTGTGGCGACAAAATTGTTTGGGGGCTTTTTTGTTTGGCCAGCAAGCTATTAGGATGATGAAACCTCAAGAGCAAGGAACGCTTATTTACACTGGAGCTACTGCGTCATTAAGAGCAAAACCTCCGTTTACTGCTTTTTCAGCAGCAAAATCCGGATTGAGAGCATTGGCACAAGGGATGGCTAGAGAATTTTCACCTCAAGGAATTCATGTGGCTCATATTGTTATCGACGGAGTAATCGATGGTGATCGTGCAGGCAAACAATTTCCTGAATATGTTGCTTCGAAAGGTAAACAAGGATTACTTCAACTTGAGGCTATAGCAGAAACCTATTGGTCCGTCCATTGTCAGCATCCCAGCGCTTGGACACAAGAACTTGACTTGAGACCATACAAGGAACCGTTTTAGGGACGAGCACGGAATAAGTTTGGCAACTGGGGCAGTATTTTTATTCGTATTCAAGGCGTAGAAATAGGCGCATAGCCAGCTATGTAACTATTCAGCATATTTAATTTAGCTAAAATCACTCAATGTCAGTGACTTAAGGAAGAAGTGTATGTGTCATG
>CAZGYJ010000262.1:0-2268 GCA_964530345.1 uncultured Methylomonas sp. | reverse complement strand
CGCGGCGATGGCTTTATCTTCTTTGGTGTTATATCCCCACAAGGCAAAAAATAATTCCACGGAGGATAATTGGCTATTAGTTTGGACTGCTTGTAAGGTCGGCAAGCGATCTTCAACAAAGAAAATTACATCATCGTTGTGTTTGTTAACTAAGCTTTCCAGAACCGCATTTTTTCCCATATTTCTGTCCAGACCAAAAATCTGTTCTTCGGATAATTCAATCCGGTTGGCTTGAAGAATGAATTGGACAAAACGTTCCTGCTTGGTGGTGATAATGTACCAGGGGTTTTCATTGTCAAGATTCCGCAGTTTTTCCTTAACACCGGGAAATAGCGGATTCATTGCAATCCAGTTTTCAAGGTCGGAATTAATCCAGTAATCCCGGGTTTCAGCAAACATTGTTTTTAAATCAGCGATATCTAATTTGTTTTCTTTCAGAAGTTGATTTTTTTGCTGAGGGAAATGATTCAGGATTGCTTTGACTGATTGTCCTTGGTTAAGTAATCTCATCAATAAAATTGATTCATAGCCGGTTTCCAGAATCGGGCGAACCTGACGAAATTTTTCGATCAGTTGTTCTGGCGGTAATGGAGTGGCAAAGTCGTCCCAAATTTTACAGGCTGTTTTCCAGCCAGCAATTCCTGTTTCAACTGCGCTATCGCAAATAACGCCGTCAAAATCCAGCGCTTGAATAATATTTTTTTGCATTTAAAAATTAGGGTGCAAATGTTTTGACAACTCAATCCATACCAATTGATTGCCGAAGTTTTTTTAGATCCGGAGCGAACGGTTGCGGTCCTTGTTGATCATGTCGCTCGAATTGAATAAATAGCGCTTCCAGACGTTCTCTGCCAATTTTGGTTTTAGCAGCCTCCCTCGGAGTTTGGTTTTTAAGCGCAGGTAGTGGGGTGTCAATCCAGTCTTTCCAATGTTGTTCGGCTTTTTCTTTCAGAAAGGCTTCAACTTCAGGTGACTGCATCAATTCCTGATGTTCTTGTTGATGACTGTTCAGATTAGCAGGCGGGTTGTTTTGTTGGTCTTCCAGCAGTTTTTCAAGCGACTCAATCGTTGCATGTTGAAATAGCGCCAGTTTACCTAATCGACGAGTTATTTTGCGTTTGATTGTTTCTGCCCGTTCTCTGGAATTGACCCCGATAATGAGTTGATCGCCATCAATCGTAATATCACCTAGAACTGTATTGTCTTTGGTTTTTTTTAGCCATGGAAATATGATTGATTGTAATTCGCCTTGTTTGTTAAATTTGCCATCGCTGATAATGTCATCAGTATGACCAAAAGACAGGCTGGCTAGTCTTACCACAGCTTCGTATGGAGAACAATTCAGTGTATAGTAAAGCTTGGTTGGTTCCAGTTTATCTCCATCAGCATTACGCAATTGCGGAAGTTGCGGGTTATCCAGTTCTTCACAGATATCAAGGAAGATTTCACGAATTTCAAGGTCGTCTTCCAGTAATACTTCTTTATCTAAGGTTTCCCCTTGTTCATTAAATGATTCGCGCAAATCAATAAAGTAATGAAGATAGGACGGCGGTATGCCCGTTGTTGAATTTCCAAGAATAATGGAATGGTTATCCATGGTCATTATTCGTGCAAACAAAATAGTGTTTTTTGCCTCCGCTTTTGAACCAGTACGCTCATGAACTTCAATTTCACGTTGGAGTAGCAGATCTTTCAGAAATAATTTTTTACCGGGGTCAACATCTGTTACCAGAAAAAAGCTGAATGGTTGGGAACAAACTTCTTCAATGAACCGGCGCTCAAAAGAATCAATTTTTTGTCCTCTTTTGTTCAGGTAATGCATGGCAATCGACATTTCCGGTAAATTATAGTCTCCCTCCAAATCTTCGTTATCTGGAATCCAGTTATACAAAAACCAGGGCATAAAAATGGTTTCAAAATCAAGACCTGGATTTTTCGGAATATCAGTATGTGTCCAAACCATGAATTCACGCCATGCTTCTGTCAAGACATCAAGAGTATAATATTTTTGTGCATGGGCGATAAGAATATCAGCCAGCTCACCTTCAGTTCTGCGCATTTTTTGCCACGTCAAGCTGGAAACTGACGCGGTCATTTTTTTAAGACAACATTTTTTGTATTTTTTTCCACTTCCACAAGGGCAGGGGTCATTACGGCCGGTTTTTGACATAAGACGATCTCACTATACTGGTGTTTTGTTAAGTGATTATTTTACATGACTGCCGGGTAATATGGAGGTAAAAAAATGGTGTCATGGGGGCAGTGTAA
>CAZGYJ010000261.1:0-2283 GCA_964530345.1 uncultured Methylomonas sp. | reverse complement strand
GTGTCATCCATGACACATACACTTCTTCCATAAGCCACTGATATTGAATGATTTTCATCTAAATTAAATATGCTGAATAGTTACATTTAATCTTTTGATGATCCTGAATTCGTGACTTCACAACGGCACAGGTAGCAAACTCTTGATTCATCACGGGTTGAAAAAATGCCCGCTTAACCAATATCTTGCCCCCTGTTATCCGCATTGAAATCACAGATTCAGGATAGATTTTAAACGCTGTTCTTTAGAACAGAGTCAAGCAATTAACTCAGGAAGGGATAATATTATTCAGAATGCTGGGAGAGAGAATCAATCAGGGAACAAGGTTCTCCTGATTCATTGGAAACGCATCCACTAACCAGCTCTTGCAAAACTTTCTGCAAACGAGTCAAATCTTGTATTTGGTTTTCAATTTGGGTTAATTTTGCTGTTGCAAGCTCCTGGACATCCTGACAATGACCACTGTCCAGAGTTAGCAGCTCAAGAATTTCTTTCAAGGTAAACCCTGTTTGCTGTGCGCGTTTTATAAATCGAATCCTGGAAATTGCCTGCTTTGGATATTGGCGATAGCCCGTCGCGGGTTTCCTAGGCTCCTCTAGCAATCCTTTACGTTGATAATAACGAATCGTTTCAATCGTGACACCAGCCCGTTTGGCCAATTTACCAATGGTTAACGGCATGATTCAGTCCAGTAAAAGACCAGTCTCGTTGCCATCCATGCTGATCTGATTATTTTCCTGCCAATATTGTTCAATTCCGCCAACTCCCTTTTTTTCAGCCCACTTTTCCAGAGTTGGACGCTCCCCCTTATACTCATAAAATGGCACACCAAAACCACATGATGTTTGCACTAAATTAATTTTCACATCAAATATCTGTCGTGCCCCCGGTGATTCAGCAAAAAAACCCGAATATTCAGGCCATCTGCTGTCTTTTCGGTAAATCAATTCTGCCTCACCATAAACTCTTAATATCAATGGCTGTTCAGCAAACGAACAAAACATAATAGTCATCCGGTTCGACTCAATAATATGTGCAGCAGTTTCATTACCGCTACCCGTATAATTTAACCAGACAAGACGATCTTCGGCGAGAATTTTCAACGAGTCCATGCCTTTTGGAGAAACATTTACATATCCATTCTTTCCAGCCGTTGCAACAAAAAATATATGTTGTTCTTCGATAAAACTCTGATGCTGATCATTTAAGCTGGGAAATTGTTTAGCCATGACACGTTTCCAGTCGATAAGTTAATGAGAAGATTTATTATTTGAATCCTGAACACGAAGTTTTGTCTTGATTAAATCCACATGTGGCACATACAATAAATCAGCGATTTTGCGCACCAAATATTCTTCATTCATATCCAAAACACCATCCACATAGGCGATCTTCCATAATGATTCAATTAATTGTTTTTTTTGATCCTGAGTATATTGCTTGTTGATCAAGGATGTAAATTGGAAATAATCTGTAGCCTGATCTCTTTCCTGACTAGCCAAATCAATCAAGGCATTTGCCTGCTCAGAAGTTAATGAAAACTGATCAGTCAGCAACGACAATACAGCTTGCTGCTCATTACTGTCAATTCTATCGTCCATCGTCATCATTTCTAATAACAAGGCAGCACAAGCCACCCGAAGATTATCTGTTGAGAGTTGATCAGGGGCTGAAAGTTTCATATGTTCATTGAAGAACATTTTTATTTTATCGATCATGGTGACTTATTTTTGTAAAAAAACTTAGTTATTCAATGTTGATTGTAGGCTATATACCTGTCGCCTTTGAGAATATCTCGTTTAGAGCGTCTCAGTTTTTGTCAAGGATTAGGCGCATAAACGCAGCAATAGCAGGCGGCCTGCTATAAGTAGGGTATTCTTGAACGCGAAAGGTATATTACTGCTTTTCCACATAGAGAGCATCAATGATTGGACAGTCATCAATAGAATAACCACCTCCCTTGCATTCGCAAATAACCTCGTTTAAGGCATTTTTAAGCCTCAATAAATCGTCAATCTTAGTTTGAACTTCAATGGCTTGTTGCATTGCCATTGCTTTCACTTCTCCGCAATAATGGTCGGATTCATCAATAAATTTAAGTAGCTCTTTAATTTGCTCAATACTAAAACCAAGTTCTCGACTGCGACGAATAAATTTAAGCCGTTTGGCATCTGACAAACTATATATTCTATGCCCTCCTTCAGTTCTGGGAGGCTCGGGCATTATTCCAGTTTTTTCATAATAGTGAATAGTTTCAACTTTACAGTTAGTATGTTTTGCCAA
>CAZGYJ010000260.1:0-2289 GCA_964530345.1 uncultured Methylomonas sp. | reverse complement strand
AACAAATATGTTCAAACCCGCCAAGTTCTTCAGCATGCGCTTCTCGTTCCTGAAAGAATCGAACACCAATACCTAAACCACGATAAGCTTTATTTAATACCGATTCGCCACAATAAAAAATTTTATCTGGATCATAATTGTGTTCAAGAAATGGTTTTTTTACCTCGGGTGTTTCATATTTCATCGGAATTGCAGTAGAAGCACCCACCACTTTATCTTCAACCAGTGCCAAAACAATAACACTCTCAGGGCATTCAACGTAGGTTGCTAAATACTTCTCCTCATAATCATAATCACCGTCATATAAATAGGGGAAATCACGAAAAACTTCGATCCTGAGACGTGCCAATTCTGGTATATATTTTTCCAGCACTTTGCCGCTCCATCTTTCAATTTTGATATCTTTAGGCATTATTGTTTACATCCTGAATTCAAAAAAAAATCAGGCACATAATAATTAAAAAAATTGGACAAAACCAGTCACATAGTGGATTACTTCGAACAGACCTGGACCATCAATTTCTCTAACGCTCCATTGACTACTGTCCTGGCATTTTTGTTAACGACTGATACCATATCAAGCCCAGCCCCTAAAAACTCATATTCACCAAAACCTAGAACCATGCCAGTTTGCAAATCAATAATGGATAGGTCGAGATTAACATGAATTGTTTTCATTTGGGTAGTCACCACTTTAATTGGTGTCTCCCTGACATTGACAAATGCTCTCACTAAATATTCGACATTAAATCGTTCTAAAAATTTTTGTGTAACATGAAAATTTTTCAGTAATTTGTTAAAATTTTGAGGTATTTTGTCCTCGTCAAGCTCAAGAAAATTAAGATCATAGCGTTTAAATGCCGCACTAACCAGACCATTAAATTTAAATACAATAAATCGGCGATTTGAAGATTTCTCATTTTCTGAAAATTCAGAAAGAATGTATAGAACGGCTTTTTTACCTGCCAAACATTGTTTACTTCTGGACGTAGAATGTCTTTGATCAATAACGTATGAATTTTGACTCACTTCTGCTAAGGGTTTTAATGTGACTTTCAATTGACTCCATTTATCCGGAATTAATTTTATTTTTTTGCGATCCGGCTGAAAACCTGCTGCTTGAATATCCACAACTGTTTCATTTGCGGCCAAATGACTTAAATTTAAAACTCCTGAATCATCCAAATATCCTCTTGGAACTTGATTGACCCTGACTTGAGCGTTTGGAACATTGGCAATAATCTGCAAATGGCCGGTTGGCAAATCAGGCGGTGCAATATAGTTTTTTTGACTGTTGAAATTTTCTCCGGACGAAAACATAAACTCCCCTAATAATGAAGAAGATTCCCAGGGAATCTGTCGTCCGGAGGTATCTCGTATGACACCATTTCTAACTCTTTTAAAGGTTTGTTCAATGGTAAGACCTGGCTGTTTTAATGCTGTTAAAAGGTGATGTGTATAGAGTCCATTTCGTCCATCACCATCTGCTGCAACAGAACCAGGGGCCGTGGCATAGGCAATAAATGATCCCACTGGACCTTCCATCCTTGCCAATCCCTGTTCCAGGTTTCTAAAACTTCGAGCAAACGGATTATTGCGACATGCATCAAGAATCACAATATTCACCCCATTCCCTGCAGTTTCCATTTTTCTTAAAATTGAGCCCGCATCGATACTTTCATCCTGAACTTCATCAGCAGAATGCACATCTGCGTGAATAGGAACCAGATAATTTCTTCCGTAAATCTGCACCCCGTGCCCAGCATAATAAAACAGTCCTATATCGGTTTGTTTTAGTCGTTCACCAAAATTTCTAATCGCTTCCCGCATTTGTTTCCTGTCAAGGTCAAGATGAACTTCAACATCAAACCCTAATGAGTTTAAAGTTGTTGCCATATCCTGGGCATCATTAACTGGATTAGCCAATGGGGAATGCTGGTATGCGCTGTTTCCAATGACCAAGGCCACACGCTTTTGTTCGGCGCAAATATTGGTCGTGTGCAGAATTAAAACAAAGAACAACAAACTGTACTTTTTAAGTGCATTTTTTGTCATTTATTTTTACCACTGTATTGATAAAGACCTCTGAGCAAAACTAAATATTTAAATTTGCAATATATATTTTTTTTATCTATTTACGATAAAAACTTCTGTACCTATTCAGCGTATTTATAGTTTCAATATCAGTAACTTATTCCAGAAGACGCCGTAAATACGTCCGTGTAGGCTTGATTGTGTCATCCATGACACATACACTTCTTCCATAAGCCACTGATATTGAGTGATTTT
>CAZGYJ010000259.1:0-2399 GCA_964530345.1 uncultured Methylomonas sp. | reverse complement strand
TTCAGCGTATTTAATTTAACTAAAATTTTTAAATATCAGTAGCTTATGGAAGAAGCGTATGTGTCATGGATGACACAATCAAGCCTACACGGACGTATTTACGGCGTCTTCTGGAATAAGTTACTGATATTGAAACTATAAATACGCTGAGTAGTTACATCAATTGTTGAGCCATTTGATAAAGTCCATCTTGCATGTACAACGCCCCTTATAAGACTACTTTCCTAAAATCAGATTTATTTTTTTCTCAAAATACTTTTCATACTTAATAATCCTGATAGGAACAACCAAAATGCTGCTGGTAATGGAACAATACTTGGTGAAATAGCTCCGCTAATAAAACTTCCACGGCCGCCTCTTACAATGTCATACGAACTTCTAGTTAAGTCCAAATTAGCTGCTCCGGTTGGAGAAAGCGCATTGGCTAAAAATAAAGTAATATCCACCCCTTCATTGTGGAGATTTGCTGTTAAGGAAAATTCAATTGATTTTGCAATATCGAAATTAATGGTCAATGCATCAATATCTGAGTCATATCCTGGAATATTCAGATCAGTAAATAATCCTGCACCATTTTCGAAATCTCCCTCTTGATAGGTCCATTGAAAAGCACCTGTCATTTGCCTATTGTTATCAAAAACAACATTCTCTAAAGAATAGTTTACAGTTGCTGCATTTACAGTTCCTGTAACCAACAGAACTGTGGACAATAAAAATAGTTTGGCACCTTTGCTATGCAATGTAATTGTTGGGAATGTTAATTTCATTTTTTTCTCCTGTATTATTTTTATTCAGCTTGTCATGGTAAATTCAAAGAACAAAAAAAACAATTTTTTATTTGGAGAGTTTTTGGTAGCTTTACAAAAGCATATATTTGATTAGAAAATTTAATTGGCTACCACAACCTTTGGCGGTACCCATAAATTATCAGGCTGGATAGCTTCAGGTTTTGGTATATAAGCCCGGAACTGTAGAAGAAACTTTCCCTGTGGGGCAGGTAACCAATTGGATTCTTTAGTTTTCCCGGGTGACTTATGCTGTATGTATAGAGTTAATGAACCATCCTCAGCAAAATGTAAATCTTTGGATTGACTGTTGATTGCATAGCGATTGATGGGGTTTTCAACCAGACTGTGGTCAGGCATTTTGTACAGGGAAAGCGTCCAAAAACCATTCACTGGCGGCAGATCTTCCTTGTCAAAATGTAGAACATAAGATGTTTCACTGGCATTCAGACTATAGCCCTTGCTATCAACGGTTGTTGCTGGATAGTAAACTTCCTCTTCATCATTTCCATAAAGCCCAAATCTGGCAGCTGCAGCTCTGGTCAAATAATCACCTTGCAATTTATCCCGGCTACCATAAATTCCAGCAAATATTTGCCAACCGTTTTTCACAGTGACCAAATTTCTGGTACGCGTTTTGATATCATTTATTGCCTTGGCAATACCTGCCTTAATCATGATTTTGTCTGCACGACTATAGCTTGAAGAATCAAATTGACTTCCAGGACTAATGCCAATACTGGCAAACTCATCAAAAAGTTTTTGCTCACTGGAAGGCAAACTCACTTGTTCCAACAAAAAATTAAAAAAACCAATAAATTCCATTGATTCCGCTTTTTTGGAATCATAAGCTGGAAATGAAATTTCTGGCGCTAGTTTGGGGGATGGCTTTCCGGTAAATTGATGAAAAGGGATTAATTTAAAAGATTTGACTAAAGCACTGACTTGTTCCACTTCTTCAGGTAATACAGACGTTCGTTGGATACTATAAGGAAAATTGGTCTCAGATCTTATTATTTTGGTCATACCATCTGGAACCTGGCCGTGCCAATTAGGCCCGACCAACATATAATTACCACCATTATTACCCGTAGACCTGGTGCCCACATAAGCAAAATTATGGGTAAACATATCGACAAACTGGATGACGAAATAGCGGTCACCCATGTCTGGAACTGACCAGATTAATGGTTCAGTTCGCAAGTCGTAGCGCGTTAAAGTATACAAATTATCATTATTATAACGGGGTAAATGTTTCGCCTTTGGATTGGATAACAGGGTAACGTAACTGGGTTGATTAAAGGGCGCTTTATATTGAGGCGATTTTACATCTATGTTCTGTCGATACATCGATTTATAATATTCCAGCATAGGATAAGCATAAATATAAGCATCGATAGCAACACGACGAGCATTTATAACCTGCTCCTCTTCATCTGATTGTTCACCAACTTTCTTTGGAGCGATATTTGATGAACAGGCATTTAATACTGTAAGTATAAGTAAACTAAAGAATATGAATGAAAAAGGCTTATTGTTAGACATGCTTGGCTCGCTTGAATCTGGAAGAAAAAATATATCAAATTACGGCTTACTAATTAACGTCTAAGTATA
>CAZGYJ010000258.1:0-2419 GCA_964530345.1 uncultured Methylomonas sp. | reverse complement strand
ACTTATTCCATAAGATACTGATATTTATAAACTTTAATTGAGTTAAAAACGCTGAATAGTTACAGAAAAACAATTTATAAAAATTCAGGGAACTTTATACAAAAAAGATTTTCAAATTATTGATACCTGCAACAGGTATTGAACCAACCCCCTCGAGACTTGGTTCGTCCTCCTTCAGGTGCCATCCCCTTCTTACCTGAAGGAGGTCTCTTTTTTTCGCAATCCTATTCGATTGTATTCATTCGGACATGACAGAAATAGAAAAGGCAGAATAAAATAAAAACTGTTCGGGATTGGTATAATCTCTTTTTTAAATGTTGTGAAATTAACCTGAATTCGTGACTTCACTACGGCACAGGAGGCAAGCTCTTGATTCATTACGGGTTGAAAAAAATGTCCGCTTAACCTAATGGTGAAGCTAATGTTTTTTAAATCCTTTTCAAAATCGATATCTTGCCTCTTGTTATCTGCATTGAAATCACGGGTTAGGGATTAACTAAGACGATTTTCAATCTGAGGAAAAAATGCATTCAGAAAACATTGGATTTGTTGGTGGAGGCAATATGGCCGCCAGTCTGGTGAGTGGTTTGATAGCCAGCGGCCACTCCCCGCAAAAAATATGGGTTTCCGATCTTGATGAAACCAAGTTACAGAACCTGAACAAAACTTTAGAGGTCAATGTTACTACCGACAATAGTGCCGTTGTAAGGCACTGTGATGTTGTTGTTCTGGCGGTCAAGCCGCAAGCGTTACGTGCTGTTGCAGAAAATATTTCCGGATGTTTGCAAGAGCATGATAGATTAGTAATTTCTATAGCGGCTGGAATTAATCAGCAAAGTCTCGCTGCATGGTTGGGTAATAGTATCGCCATCGTTCGATGTATGCCAAATACTCCGGCATTGGTACAAACTGGGGCGACGGCTTTGCATGCCAATAATAAGGTGCTAGCTGAACACCGGGATTTTGCCGAAAATATATTGCGTGCTGTAGGGATTACCGTCTGGGTAGATACTGAATCAGAACTGGATGCTGTTACCGCAGTATCGGGTAGTGGCCCAGCTTATTTTTTTCTGCTGATGGAGGCAATGCAAAAAGCCGCACTTGAAATGGGCCTGAGTGAAGAAATTGCCAGTTTGCTGGTGCAGCAAACGGCATTGGGTGCGGCAAAAATTGCCCTGGAATCACCTGATTCTCCGGGTCAGTTAAGAGCTAACGTAACTTCGCCTGGTGGAACTACCCAGAGGGCGATCGAAGTTTTTCAGCAAGGCGGTTTTGAGGGGCTGGTGGTTACAGCGCTGAAAGCAGCACGCGAACGGTCAATTGAAATGTCTAAAGAGTTAGGAGAAAAATAAATGGGTGCAAGTTATCTTACCGATCCGGTCATTTTTTTGATCGATACCTTGGTGTCACTGTATATTCTGGCAGTTGTTCTGCGTTTTTTATTGCAATGGACTGGCGCTGAATACCGCAATCCCATATCTCAGTTTCTGGTCAAAATCACTCATCCACCATTAAAAATCCTGCGCCGCTATATTCCTGCCATCGGCAAAATTGATACCGCTTCGGTGGTATTTGCGTTGATGTTGCAAATGGCAGCTGATTACGGCATTCTGATGTTAAAAGGCGTTGCAGCCAGCTTTGGAGCCTTATTGGTATTGTCTTTTTCACAGTTGGTTTCTCTGGTCATCAATATATTCGTTTTTGCAGTGATAGCCCGGGCAATTTTAAGTTGGATCAGTCCCGGTGCTTATAATCCTGCTACCTCAATTTTACATAGTTTGACAGAACCATTATTGAATGCCTGCCGCCGGATTATTCCTGATCTGGGTGGCCTGGATCTGTCGCCTTTAATTGCGTTATTGCTTCTGCAGTTGGCAAAAATGCTGATTCTTCCTCCAATACAACATCTTGCTACTGTTTTGGGATAATCTGGTTGAGAATAAAAAGCCCCTTTTGAAAGGGGCTTTTTTGGGCTTGTGACTTGCCGCTATTCAACAGTCATTGAACCAGTAGATGCAGTGTTGCCTTTACCTACAGCTATAGTTGCATTGCCTTTGTTGATAGACTGGTTGACTAATACTGATTTTTTGATCTTTGAATCTTTAATATTCATTGATCCAGTTGTTGCAAGGTTGTCTTTTCCAACAGCAATTGTGGCATTACCTTTGTTGATGGACTGGTTAACCAGAACTGACTTTTTCACTTCTGACTTTGCCATAACTGTGGCTGAACTCATTGCTACAACTGCGCTTACTGCTAATAAAGTTAATTTTTTCATGATATTTCCTCTTGGTTTGTGTTAAGTACGGGTACATTGTGACGTTTTAAGGTAAACAAGTCGGTGAAAAATACACGGTTTTTTTGTGATTTATTCACGTAGGAAATATTTTTGAGAGCAATTATTTTAGAAGGTGGGGGA
>CAZGYJ010000257.1:0-2427 GCA_964530345.1 uncultured Methylomonas sp. | reverse complement strand
CGTGACCGCGCGAAGTATACATATTTACCAGCGCCCAATATTCATTCGCCGAGAGATTCATTCAAAAATTGCTTTTTTCTCCTAGATTTCAAAAAGACTAAGTCCAAATGTTCTTTGCAAAAACCAAATCGTTGCTATCATGGCGATAACTGAAGAACCTGCCTGTAAAACGATTCGCTGATAAATCCAATAACTTCTTAAGTAATAAGCAATAGGTAAAAAAATTGACACAATTGTCAATTGTCCAAGCTCCACTCCAAAATTAAAACCCATCAAAGATACCCCCATAGCACCCTTCGTTAAATCCAAGCTATTTAAAACGTTGGCAAACCCGAATCCATGAATCAAACCAAAAGCAAAGGCGATAAACCAGGCTCGCTCACAGAAAAAAGGTCGAATATTATTAATTGCCGCCAGAATTACCGAAAAGGCAATTGCAGATTCAACAAGTCGTGACGGTAAACTAACCCATTGCAAAACTGCTAAAGCAAGTGTTAAAGAATGTGCAAAAGTAAAGGCTGTTATGATTTTCCCAACTTGCCAAGTTGTAGCAATAAAATTTTCATTTCCCTGCCATCCAAATGAAGTTTTTCTTATCACGGAAGGCAACAACAAACAAATTAAAAATAACAGATGGTCGTATCCAGTCCATATATGCCAAATACCTTCAGTGACAAACTGACTAAATATTTGCCAATGATTTGATTGGGCAAATGTAACATTAATTTGTTGTTGATCAGGACTAAAAACACCTAACTTCACATTGCTGGTTTTTCTTATTTTCAACAGTCCTCGATGGGTAGGATCCAGATCAAAAAATAACTGATACTTAGCCGCTAATTGGTCGATTAATGAGCTACATTCGAGATTAAAATTCAGCACTGCATAGGTACCATCAGAATGGTGATTGATTTGCAATGGTTGCATTTTTCGGAAACATTCAACGCCTCCAGTCTTAATCTGCAGACGGGCAAAGGCATAGCTTTCAATCTTCTGTATGCGTTGCCGGAGTTCCTTCCAGGTAATTTCACCATTTTCGTCAAGATCAAGGCCTAACGCATATTCCAAATCTCTTAAAGATATTTCCCAACGCCCAGAAATATTATTTCTCTCTACTGTTAGGTTCAGAAAACTATCACTGGCTTTATGACACCAAGCTATCGGCGATAACAGCACTAAAACCATTAAAATAACTTTAGATATCATTGCCTTGCCTCTTCATTACCGACAAAATACTTTCGACTAGAAAATCCTTCGTCCCATGCGATGCCAACCATTTTTTAACATCCACTATTGTTTTAAGATCTTGAGCCGCAATTGCTGATTCCAATAAAATATAAGTATCGGCTGGCTCTCGTTGAATCTTCCAGTTTTGCTGGGATAATTTCAGCGCTGTTTGTGGTTGATTCAGAATATACAAATTAAACCTAGCTTCATCACCTTTGTGAAATTCTGAACCTCTTTGACGATTCAACTGGAAGCGTTCTTGCAACAACGAAACATGAGTTGAAAAATTCTTAGAATGGGTATTTTTTTCGGCCAAAGTTAGTCGCAACAACAGGGAATCATTTTGTGTATCTGCACTAATCAGCTCGATGACTTCAACCGGACGACGCTGTTGCAATAAAAAATCAGCATACACCCTTAGTAAATAATGATCTTGGACTCCCACTTGTAGTGCTGCTTGAAAATGCTGGCTTGCAGCTTCAAAATAACCAAGTCGCCAAGCTATTTCTGCCAAAGATGTCCACGCCCAAACTTGTTGATCTTTTGGCATTGCCGTCCCGGCCAATAAAATCTGATGCAGCATTTTATAACTGGCCTCAGCATTCCCACTTAAACTTGCTGGCGTACTTTGACATACCAATGCCAGAAAAAGTGAAGAACGACGCATCAACTGCCGGCAATGGTGTTTTGATAATGAATAATTACCTTGAACAGTTGCTATGGTAGCCTTGATCAAATTTGCCTGAATATGCCCTGGTTGAATGGCAAGAACTTTATCTAAATCTTTCATTGCTCCAGTAAAATCATGTGCATTTTGCTGAATAATGGCTTTTAAAATTAATACTTGAGTAGTCGGATTGGATTTTTCCAACCAGGGATTAATAATCGTCTGGGCGTACCCCATATAACGCGGATCAGATAAATTTTTTGATAATTCAATATAATACTGAGCCAATTGATTGGCTGACGCCCAATCATCAAAATTAATTCTAAGCTGAGTTCTGAGTGCTTTTATTTTTTTGGAAGCCGTGGATTGAAAAAGTTTTATTGGCAACCGCTCAAGTACATAATCACCATGATCAGGAATAAATGGCTTAGCCTGCAATGTACTCATCATCGCGCCAAGTAATGCTAATGTAATAATCCGTAGAATACTCATACCCCCTCCAAATAGTAGTTAACTCCGGATAGGTCGCTAAC
>CAZGYJ010000256.1:0-2445 GCA_964530345.1 uncultured Methylomonas sp. | reverse complement strand
ATTCAATGTCACTAATGCATCAATTCTGTATTACATAGTCTCATAGACAATGTTGCCACAAATTCTTATACGGATTAGTCTTCTCTTGGTAATGGTAGTTCTAGGTTTGATCATTGTTTTTCCACAAGTGCTCGATTTAAAAGACATGATGTATGCTGATTTAAAAAAATCATGGACAGGACTTAAAAAATCGACTTCTCCTCAATTGCCAGGAGGTGGAATAAAGAATTTTTTTAAACCTAATGTTGCTCCTAGCAGCGGAGAAGTCAAAGAATTTCTAATGAATAGTATGGGTGTAATGAAAGTTACATGTTTAGGAAAAATGCCGAAAATTATCTATGACAGTGAAAAAAATATAATCACACCTAGTTCACCCTCCGTTTCTTATCAAATTATCAAACAGAATCAGGTGGCACAAACTATAGAATCAGGTAGGGTATTTTTAATTCCTCAGCTATATTCAAAATATCATTCTTGGTTATTTAGAGATTTACGTGACTGGCTAGATCCTAACAGGTTAGAAGGTTGGACATATAAATCGAAATCTGATTCTATTAACAGGCATTTGGTTTCACAGTCTTTTTTTACAAAATATTTTGGTGGAACAGAAGAGTGCATCTTTAACTAGATTTTTTGGGAAAGAAGGTTAATAGATTCTCTGGTAACATTATGTTTAGTGTTATTCAGTGTTTGATTTTGAGTGTTTACCCCTGTAACTTAGGCCGTTTTGACGATATAAGAAGATCAAGATGGCAAAAACAATTCTAATCACGGGATGTTCTACTGGAATCGGCTATACAACTTGTTTACAACTCAAAAAACGTGGGCATCGGGTTATTGCTTCCGCCAGAAAGCAACAAGATGTCGAACGCCTGAGTTTCGAAGGTTTTGAGGTCGTGCAACTGGACTTGGCTGATAGTGCAAGTATTCATCAGGCATTTGAAACCATTTCGGAAATGACAGAAGGAAAAATTGATGCATTGTTTAATAATGGTGCTTTTGGTCAGCCGGGCGCTGTTGAAGATTTAAGCCGTGCAACCTTGCGCTTCCAGTTTGAAACAAATTTATTTGGCACTCATGAATTAACCAATCTGATTATTCCTTTGATGCGCAAGCAAGGGCATGGGCGAATTATTTACAATAGTTCAGTTTTAGGTTTTGTAGCAATGAAATATCGGGGTGCCTATAACGCCAGCAAATTTGCCTTGGAAGGCTTGGCCGATACGCTTCGTTTGGAGTTGCATGGTAGCGGCATTGAGATTGCAATTATTGAACCAGGACCAATCACCAGTCAATTTCGGAAAAATGCCTTTGCGCTATATAAAAAAAATATCGACAAGCAGCACAGTGTCCATAAGCAAGCCTATCAAGCAATGGAAGAGCGACTGGAGAAGGAAGGCCCTGCGGTTCCATTTACATTACCGGCAGAAGCAGTCGCCGAAAAGGTTGTTCATGCCCTGGAGTCTTCACGACCAAAGATTCGTTACTATGTCACAGTCCCTACCTATTTGTTTGCTTTCTTTAAACGAATTTTTCCAGATAGATTGCTGGATTGGATTTTAATGAAGGTATAAACAAAAAAAATGCGGCCATACAGGCCGCATTAGAAGAGGAAGGATATTGCTAAACTCTTTGCTTTGAGCACATTTCAAGAGTTGCAGCTATATTAATGCTTTTTCAGGCTATTGAAAATGTGGCATATTGTCGCGCGACAGATTGTCGCACCTTGAGGTATTACGGGGAACTTTTGGAAGAGAGTGAAGCCTGATCTTGTTTGTACGGGTTTTTTTAAAAAACTTTTTTCTTAAATTAACCTGGTTTTTTCAGTTTTTTAATTACGTTTAATAATGAAGTAATGAATGGACTTCATATTTTTCCAGTTGTTTTCTACCTTTTAAAAAGTCCAATTCAACAACAAAAGCGCAAGCGGTAACACTGGCGCCAAGTTGTTCAACCAATTCGCAACTGGCTTTGGCGGTGCCGCCAGTGGCCAGTAAATCGTCAATGATGAGTACGCGATCATTTTTATCGAAGGCATCAATATGAGCTTCTAATGAGGCCGAGCCATATTCCAGATCGTATGATACGGTTTGTACGTCATAGGGAAGCTTTCCTGGTTTTCTAAGAGGAATAAACCCAACGCCGAGTTCCAGAGCCACCAATGAACCAAAGATAAAACCTCTTGCTTCCATTCCGGCAACCGCAGTTATTTCACGACCAAGAAAAGGTTGCAATAATAAATGTGTAGCCAGACGTAGCGTTGCAGGATCTTTAACTAGAGGCGTGATATCCTTGAAAACAATTCCTGGTTTAGGAAAATCTGGAATATCACGGATTTTGGCTTTTAATCGGTTCATCCACATGCCTTTTCAATGCTATTGTGGATTCCATTCTTATCCAGCCCACACAATTCAAGTAACTCCTCCCTTGTTCCTTGCTCAATAA
>CAZGYJ010000255.1:0-2475 GCA_964530345.1 uncultured Methylomonas sp. | reverse complement strand
ACTCATTGCTACAACTGCGCTGACTGCGATTAATGTTAATTTTTTCATGATATTTTCCTATTTTGTTTCTAGTTACAAACAGAACCATTTTGCCTGTTTCGTTTTACCTTGTCGGTGTAATATTCACTTGACTTTTGTGATTTATTCACAAATCATTAAAAGACATCCCTGTCTACTACTATTCCTTATTCAACAGTCATCGAACCGGTTGATGCAGTGTTGCCTTTACCTACGGCAATCGTGGCATTACCTTTGTTGATTGACTGATTGACCAATACTGATTTTTTGATCTTAGAATCTTTAATGTTCATAGAACCTGTGGTTGCCAAATTGTCTTTACCAACAGCGATGGTTGCATTGCCTTTGTTGATAGACTGATTCACCAACACTGATTTTTTCACTTCTGATTTTGCCATCACTGTGGCTGAACTGAATGCAACTACGGCACTGACTGCGATTAATGTTAATTTTTTCATGATGTTTTCCTCTTGTGTTTTGTTAAGTTCGGATACATTGTGCCTGTAAATCAAAAACATATTGGTGAAGTACACACATTTTTTTTGTGATTTATTCACTCTTGCACGAATTTTGGCCAAATCGTCAGCCATAGAACCTGAAGTGCTCTTTAATACAAGAACGTAAGGAGAATGAGGAATAATTGCTTTAGTACAAAGCAAGAACTGACCAAACATGGCCTTTATTTGGGATACATGCAAATACTGAAGCGATAATCTGCCATTGTATTATTAGAATGGCTATATTCATGAAGCCCTCCTTAATTATTATTTAAGTTGAGCTTATATTATTTAAATATAATAAACAAGCAGTATTAAATAATTATAATATAGTTATTTAATAGATGTTTTATAAATTTAATAAATCAACAGATACACGTTAATAAATTCATTGAAACAATGAGTTATATATTATATCTGCTAATAACTTAATCCACTGACTTAATTATCTAGGTTAATTATTTTCAAAATATAGGGCCATTGCTTAACCCAGCAACAGAAATGGTTAAATTGGGGATATTCAATAAATATTGAATGGTTATTATTCTTGGCTATTTTTTTTATTATTGAAACTGGCACCACACGATCTTGGCCACCAATAAAATGAATTAATTTTATTTTATCGGGAATTGCAAAATCAGAAGGATTAAGTGAGCCGAAAAGAGGACTATATTCATGCAATTGCGTCCAGGCATCTATCTCTAAATTGGCTGCAATGGTGACAACTGTATCAACATGACTCATTTTAGGAGCCATCAGCATGGCAAGCGTTCCACCACCGCTATAGCCGATCAGAATGATCTTAGTGAAATCATGTTTTTCCATCCATTTAGTCAGCGCTTTCACCATACTGGAGACAATTTCTGAAGAATATCGATGCGAAGTCCAGTATCTATAATGGCACAGTTGATCTCTATTCAATCCATAATAACAAGGCCGACCCAGTAAAATTGCTGGTGATAAATCCTGCACCATCAGCTTTAGAATGATGGGATTACGAGCCGTTGGATCATCGGTTATCCAACGATGTTTTTCCCAAGGAGTTCCATCTCCATCCAGATAGACATGGATGATCTTTTGTTCAGAGTTTGCTTCCAACTGATTAAAAAAAATTTGATGGCGAAACTGACCCGAATTAACAATATTATTGCCAAACTTAAATTCTTTGGCTTTTTTAACAAATCTTTCAGAAGGAGTTGTACAAGACCACAACGACAGGCAAACAATGGCAAGTAAAATAATTTTGTGAATTATCGTCACTACTAACTAAAGCTTTTAGTTCTGATTTTAAAATCTGCCCCTTGAATAGCTATCGCACCACTAAAACCTTCAGGACAATCCAGATCATGGATCCGCCAGTTCTTTTCAGGACCACAAATTTCAGGGACTTTCAGCATTTTCCCCAGGTCATCAGGTGATACCACACATTGATTCAATCCCAAACCTATACCTCTTCCCGTTGCTTTTACAAACGCCTCTTTTCTGGTCCAGAAGCGATAAAATTCAACACATTTTTGTGATTCCGGCAATCCAAGCCAATAATTCTGTTCGACTTCTGCAAAACAGCGTTTCACCAGCGGATAAAAATCAGATTTTTGCTTCAATTGCTCAATGTCAATCCCAACCTCTCCAATTTCTGTTACTGCAATTGCAAGATAATCACCGGAATGGGATAAATTAAAATGGCAATCAGGGTGTTCAGGTAAAAAAGGTTTGCCATGTTCCGCGAATGAAAAACGTAATGTTTTCGCATCTACTTTCAGATGACTGGCCAAAATCCAGCGTAACTTGGCTCTTACCTCAATAAACCGAATACGCAGGGGTACTGAAGTTATTGAAGCAGCTTTTTTTTGTTCGGATTGATCAAGTAAGTTTTTATAGCGATGTTGATAACTTTTTCTATCTCGCTTAACTAACCAGACGTTAATTATTTTCCTCAATTCACTAATTCCTGATTGTA
>CAZGYJ010000254.1:0-2537 GCA_964530345.1 uncultured Methylomonas sp. | reverse complement strand
TTCAGGTGCTAGTGGGGGCAACCCCGTGGAGGTTCAAGTCCTCTCCTCGGCACCATTCTGTATTTTCCTCAATTATACCTGCTAAATGCTCAACTCAATCAGGTGTCAATAGCCCAATTAAATACTCTTAATCTTCATTGCTCCTGTTCAATTAGATTGTTATGATTAACATCTAATGGCAACTTAAATGATACCCATAAAAAACATGAAGATTAAATTAAAAAAGGTAAAATTTTTAAGCGTTTATTGTTTAGCTCTTTTCATTTTCTCCTGTGCAACTTCTCCTGTAAAACAACAACGACTTGATGAACAAATTTCAAACATAAAAAGAAATATTTCATTAGTTAAAAGATATCCCCAGTCACAAGATATTGCCAGTAAGGAAATTCAACAAGCACTGGAAAATTTAAAACTTGCAGAACAAGAGTTAAAATCAGGTAATTCATTTAAAGCC
The DNA here is from genome assembly GCA_964530345.1 of uncultured Methylomonas sp. Taxonomy (GTDB): domain Bacteria; phylum Pseudomonadota; class Gammaproteobacteria; order Methylococcales; family Methylomonadaceae; genus JALSJK01. The sequence goes on along the minus strand of CAZGYJ010000254.1, from coordinate 2,083 downwards.
AAGCTCTATTTAGACAAAGCTCAATCAGATGCTGAATATGCTAAAAGTAAAGTTCGTGCTGTAACCTATAAAAAACAATTGGAATTTAAAGAAGCCCAACTAAAACAAGCTCAAAAATTGTCACATTAAGGCCACAAGAAACTCATTTCACTGCTTACAAATAAACCATGACAAATCATAAATTCAACAGAAAATATCTGCTTTTGTTGGCAACGGTAATTATCGTCGCTTCAGGCTGCTCTCAGAAACTGCAAAAGAGCAAAGAATTACTTAATGCAGAACAATTTTATAAAAAAACGGCTACTAAACCTGAAATTACTGAATATGCCAATCCTGAACTAATGAGAGCTCACAGCACACTTAAAGCAGCCGCCCAAGCAAAAAACATTGAAGAAATGAATGCGCTTGCACATATAAGCACTAACCAGACAGGGATAGCAATTAAAAATGCTGAAATTAAAGCATCAACCAAAAGAATTGGAGAAATCATGAACTCTCTTTCGGAGCAGAACAGAATAAAATCACAAAAATTGAATAAATAATACCCACAATATGTAACATTTCTCCTCGAAAGAACTTCCATTTTCTATTCAAAGCAAGTGTTTCTAAACCTCGCCAATAACACAAGACACTAACAAAAATAATGACTACCTCCATCTGTAGTGCATTGACAGATACACAACAAAAGCCACTCCTGCTCTAGTAGAGAGTTAGATTATATAAAACTAGAGAAAAAACGGCGGCTGTATCAACTCTGGCGTTGGCGCTGAAGGATTAAGTATTGTAACAACCAATCGCCCTGACTGAAAAAAGAACTCCAATCCATCATTCGTACCAGAAACATCAACCATAACTCGACAACTCTTGTCTCCTCCAGCAATAAGATCTTTTACTATGACTGTACGAGCCAATCTCCCCGATCCACGATGAATTTTAAGTCGATGCCAATACTTGCTTATTGGGTAAACCACTTTCCTTACATATTGCAGCCCAGAACCATAAACCTCATGGACATTTACTCCCTCGCTTCCATTATAAAATATGCCACTAAATAGACTGTGGTATCTATCCAACTGAATTCCATTTTTTCCAACAATACTAACAGCATTTTCTTGACTTATCATGTTATTAGCTGTTGGGTTATAAATAGCCTGCGCAACAAAACCCCCAACGTTCATGCCAGAAAAAAAACCGATACCTTTATCACTGATATCAATCTGTTGCTCAGACTGGGGAGTTGCAACTAATTTGTAAGAACCTCCTAAAGATAATACTGATAATTCAAACATATTAAAGTTGACATCTGACAACACAGTTAAGGGGTATTCGCCAACACTGTCGGCACAAGAACTTGCATCAACTTTGGCTTCCGCAACATGCAAAACACCCTCCAAAAGTGTAATAGCGATCTTTTCACTCTCAGACAAATCAGTTTTTTCAACATTAGCAACATCTGGCCCGTTACCATAAGGTGAGGGCGAAGCAGGGGGCTCTATTGAAAACGCATTCTCTCCCCCTAAAAGAAAGGCTGCACAAACAAAAATCAGACTTTTCCTCATAAAATTCATCCTGAGAATACTAAATTTTAATTACTTATTACCCTTAAAGCCCGCGAAAATCATGCTTTAAAAACAAGGTTTCCGCAGGCTCTTATATACCACCTAAGTCAATATCTCATTATCTTAAGCGGAAATACCATATAGGTTAATTATGGTAAAAATGGTGCTTGAGAAAATTCAGCCACAGGAGTAGAAGGAGCAACTGTGGAAACTGTCAAAGTCCCAGCTTGTTGAATAAACTCAAAACCATCGTTTAAACCAGCAACATCAACCGTGATTCGGCATCTGCTTTGTCCCACCAAACGATCCTTGACAAAAACGGTTCTTCCGTTGGAGCCATCACTACGATGAGCTTTTGAACGCTGCCAGTACTTGTTTACAGGATATGAAAATTTATGCAGAGTTTGTAAACCCCAATCAAAAATCTCATAAGCATTAGCACCTTGTGTGCCTTGATAGAAATCCTTGATTACTCTTCCTTGATATCTATCAGGATTCCCGTTATTCCCCACAACCGATACCGC
>CAZGYJ010000253.1:0-2565 GCA_964530345.1 uncultured Methylomonas sp. | reverse complement strand
GAGATAGTAAAGCAAGCCGCTTAGTTTTTTTACAGAAAAACGGGCGGCTTTTTTTTAGGTTAATATCTGAATAAAAAAGGTATTTTTCTTAAAAAGTATAGGAAAATAGGATGATCAGGGATGCTTGGTTAGTTAAATTTATCCCTTTTACGTTCAAGAATACTCTATCTATAATCCCCAATTTGTTGCGCGAACAACGGTGCAAAATACTACAACAAACTGTTTTTACTGAAATTTTAGACTGATTCTTTTCAAAATTTGAGATGCTTTAAGCGGAGGTGTTGAATCCGCCAAATAATAAAGCTTGAATAATCGATTTTAGGCCGCTTTTTTAAGCGCTTGGTCTGGTTTTTGTAGGGATTTCTCTGGTTTTTTTAACAAACTGATTGCTGTAAGGATTGTAGTAAGGATGATTGCAAATAAAGTAGCAATTATTATTGACCAAAATATAAAATGAGGCTTATTAGGGTAACTGGGTTCAACGGGCAATTCGGCACTGCTCAGTAATTTTATTTCCTTCCCATTGGCGCTATTCTTTAATTTTTCAAAACGCTCAAGCATTATTTTGTATAACGCTTGATCAGCTTTTACCTTTTTTTCTAAACTTCTAATTTCAGAATTTACTCCCATATCTTCAGCAAATTGCTGTTCAAACTGGGACCATTTGTTCATTTCTATATATAGTGCCAGCGCATCTTGAGATTGTTTTAGTTTGTTTTTTGCCATAGGGAGCTTGTTATTTTCCCATTCAGCAATTTCGGTCATTTTTTCTGCTTTTTTCTCTTCTTGAATAGCAATATACATATCGGTTAAACGATTAACAATTTTGCTTGCTAATTCTGGTTTTTCGGAGCGATAGGCAACATTGAGAATTGGGTAATTTTTATATTGAGTTACATTAAGATTCTGTAAAAAATAATCAACCATGCTTGACATTCGTTCTGCCGCCAATCTTTCCTCCCGTATTTTTGAAGCAGATTCTATTTCCTCATTGGGAATGTCTGAGGCTTTAATAAACTCAGGAAGCGTATTGAGTTGTAGATCTAAAATAACATGCTTTATTAGTTTTTTAGACGAGATTTCATCTATTTTTTTCTGAATAACGTTTTTTCCCAGGATTGTCTTGGGAGGGTTAGAAAGGTCAATATTCTTAGAGTTTTCGTTTCCAATCAAGAGTCGTGCTTTTGCTTCATATAATGGTGTCTGTTGGAAAAAATGGATAATGGCTATCAGCATAACTAAACCGGCTGCACCCAAGAATGTTCCTTTTCTTCGCCAAAAATTGTTTAAAAAAAGGTTGCCGGAATGTTCCTTTGAAGGCGTGGTCGTGGTTTCAGCAACTTTTTGTTTTAATTGAGGGGGAGATACTTCAACCGATTTATGCGTTTTGTTTTCTCTCTGCTTGTTTTGCTTCTCGGAGGTCTTTGCTTTTTTATTGACTGCTTCCTTTTTTAAGAAGTGAACAGGTGGCGCAGGGGCGGGTTTTGTAACTTTTTCCTCGGATTTTATACTGGGTTTTTCCAGATCTTTTTCAATTTTGCTGGTTTCTTGTGATAATAGATGAGGGGCCGGCGATTCTGTTATTATCTCAGGCTCAGATGGGGTTGACGTTTCTAGTTGTGGCGCATCAGATACTTGCTGAATAATCGGTTTGCTATCTGGTTCTGTTAATTCTTTATTTTTTTTGAAAGAAGGCTGGGAGGTTTTTCCGAGTGGTGCTTTATCTTTTGTCGCTATGTGTTGTTCGCGCGATGGTTGTGATTTTTTTATAGCTTCAGCAATAAAATCAGAAACATCTTTATTATCCGTGGCATGTAAAGTCGGGGTTTCTTGCGGTTTGTCAGTTGTTTCTGGAGGGATAGGTATATTGTTTGTGTTTGACTGTTCTTGTGGCGCTTTTAAAGTTTCTTTACCAAGTATAACTTTTCGGGCAAGGTCAAATGCTGCCATTACCTCTTTTACTTGTATTGGCTTTCGTATATAGATAACTCCATCTCTGGATATTTGATTCAGGGATAAAGCAATGATTGGCTTGGAAGCAGTTGTTTTTAAGCGATCATCCAAAATAGTTTCAGATAACGCCAGATCTACATCAACAATTTCTGCATGGGCCTCTTTATCATCACTGACTACAATGGCGGTACCCCTGCAGGGAAGTTTTAAATAGTTTGCCATCATTTTTTGCATGCGTTCATCCATGCCATGAAGCGAAACTTTTAATGGTTTCAGGTCTTTAATTTTCATTTTAGTTACCTGTCTTTAATTGTCGATAAGTATTGCAGAACAAAATAAATTATTATTTTCGCTGTTATGTGCTTTATTTTGAGGAAAAATCTTATAAACTGATGAGGAATCAAAAATAAGCCCAGTTTGCGGTAAGTATTATACAACTCCAAAGCAGTGTAAGCTTAATATTGTCTTAAATGTAAGCAAAAGATGATAGCTGTCATTTTTAAACATTTATATTTGCCTGAAATAAAGATTTCTTATTGACAAGTTTAGTCGTTTTTAAAAAAACAGTGCTTTATTAATGTTGCAATTTTTTCAAATTTTCATCTGTTAAAA
>CAZGYJ010000252.1:0-2576 GCA_964530345.1 uncultured Methylomonas sp. | reverse complement strand
TTCTTTGGGTGGTCATAATTCCTATGCTCAGAATATTCGTAATCTTGTTGAGCAAACAAAAGGTCTGTTACCAAAAAGTTTCTTAGTTCAATTGCTAATAGCATAAAAATTGCTTCGAAAACATACTAAAAAAGGAAAATTAAAGAGTTGATTTAGCGGCATTTCACTATGTTTTTAAAAATTAACCTAGGAACCAGAAATGGACCCAATCGATTGGGTTCATTTCTGGGCTGGCAAAAAAATTCAAAGAAGAACTAGGTAAAACCTGGAAAGATAGCTCAAGTAAACGGTATGTAAATGGTATGCTTAAATATGTTGGATTTTTAGTTTCGTATAACAAAGCATTGCTGCGAACAAGCCGGTGAATGTAGCGTTATGTGTTTTACAAAAAACCGAAATACAGTTTCTTGATTTCTATCTATTCTCAAAAAAAACGATTAAGAAGAGGAGTAGTCCGATTCTTTTTAATCTTCGGCAAAATAATAATTTCTGCCCGCATTGCTGGCTCATGGTCGTAACATTCTATTTCAATGAAGCCCGCTTCCGCCGAGTTAATATTGATTGTTTCGATATATCCGCGTGTTAATGTGAATTTTTTGTCTATTCCACTGCCTTCAACATGAATTGTATGCGTTCTACCTTGCACACCAACAAAGTGAAGGTTAATGTTGTCATCCTCATAAACAATGATTTGAGATGGTTCAAATGCAAACGCTCGCATTTTCCATGCCCCATTTTCATCAGGCTTAGTGAGCATGAGACTACGTCCGTCTGGTAACTTCTGTAATGGAAATGCCTCGGGGGGGTGATTATTATCACCCTTAATATTTGCTTTACCATCTATATGAACCGTATGTATAAAAAATTCTCGAGTATCAGCTGCACTAGCTGATACACTCGTGAACAACATTATGTAGATAAGGAATAATAAGTATTTGATGTAATTTGGCGTGGAATTCGACATTTTTTTCTCCTTAGATATTTTCTGGTTGGGTTTTTCATTCATTATTGAATGGCATGTAATAAAAGACTTAGGCAGTCTCGAATTTATTCCCTCAAATAAAATCTTTTCGGTTAGGATGGAATAAACCGGTTATAACTGAAGTCTTGTATATAACAAACAAAAAGGAATACTTGCTTTGCCTAAACACCGTTCACGTGCTGAATTTGAAAAAATGATGTTTCCTCATTTTGCCAAAGCTTATAACTTGGCGCGATGGCTATTACGAAATCCTCAAGATGCGGAGGATGCTGTTCAAATTTCTTATATGAAGGCTTTCAAAGCATTTGATCAATTATCTGGTAATGAGCTCTCGTCGCATCAGTGTACATCTTGGCTACTACAGATCATCCGGAATACCTGTCTAACGATATTGAAAAAGAATGCAAATCGCGCAGAGATTATTCATCTTGATACTGTAAAAGACATTTTGGAGCACCAATATCATGATGAGACAGTTACGAACATACAAAACATTCCGGAAACTGAGATGCTTGTTCAGTCAACTCAGCAAGCTGTTTGGAAAGCAATTGAGCAACTACCTCTTGATCATCGTGAAATTATCGTGCTACGTGAATTCGAAGATTTGAGCTACCGTCAAATTGCTGATATTACGGGTGTTCCTGTTGGCACGGTTATGTCACGTCTATCTCGTGCTCGTAAACAACTGTGTGAATTGTTGTTACCATACTTAAGTGAGGAGGAGGAACAACATAATGAATTGTGAAGATGCACAAAAGTTACTCAATCCACTTGTAGACAATGAATTACTATCAAAGGAGGCAAAGCTTGTAAATGCACACCTTCAGGACTGTAAAATGTGTCAGCTTGAATATCATTTGATAGAGAATCTTCATAACAAATTATCCAAAGTAGCTAGATACCCCGTTCCAGAATCTCTTATTGCTGGAGTGTCGGAACAGATTGCTAGTTATGATAGGAAAAAGCATCCTTCCCGTCCGTTGAAACGATGGGTGGTATTAACAGGTACTCATGTCGCTTCGGCACTTCTAGGTATTGTTATTTTTCTTAACATACAGCCATTTTTAGGTGCACTAATACTAACATCAGACGATTTTATTAATCTCCATGTTCGCTCATTAATGAGGCAGAATCTAACACAGGTTACTGCTGGAAATTCCCACATAGTTAAGCCCTGGTTCACTGGAAAGATCACTTATTCTCCACCGGTTCATGATTTGAAAACCGATGGATTTCCGCTTATTGGGGCTCGAATTGAACAATTGAATCATCAAAGGGTTGCAGTACTTGTTTATCGGCGTCGTAAACATTGGATCAATTTGTTTATTGCTCCAACAGACTCAGGCAAAAACTATGATATAAGGTATGTTCGATGGAATCGTAACGGTTATCATGCTGTAAACGTACAACAAGGTGATTTTACTTATTGGGGGGTTTCTGATCTATCATATGATGAATTAGAAAAATTTATGAAAACTTTTGTTTCTAAAAATTCGACTTAAGTCTTCGCGATGCCAACACATAATCGGGTAAGGGCCGGTTTCGCTCTGGCCTTCTCCAGGGGAGTAGTCCAAAGGAACTTCCACTTCAAAAT
>CAZGYJ010000251.1:0-2603 GCA_964530345.1 uncultured Methylomonas sp. | reverse complement strand
AAATTCACCTGTTATTATTAAACAGTACACGGAAATACAGCTTGACAATAAACAATTTGATCGATTTTTGGCGATATGTCAGGATGATTCTACTGACCCCGGTCAACGAATTTTAGAAGCTGCAAAACGGTTAGACCAAGAAGGTTTCTAATTGACGCTTCAGCAAACATTTGTGGCGGTTGATTCCAGTGAGCATCATTTAAAAGCTTTTGATTGTGGTCAAGCGGAAATGAATGATTATTTAGCCCGCTACGCAGAAAAGAATCAAAGGTTGGGTTTAAGTGCAACATGGGGTTTGCCGGTTGTTAAAACAAATCAAAGTCTGAAGGCTAAAATAGCTTGCTATTACTCATTAGCTTCTGCGACAGTGGCACGATCTCAAATCCCCACTGATAAAAAATTACCCGGTTATCCGGTTCCAGTGGTTTTATTGGCCAGACTTGCTGTTGATAAAGGATTTCAAAAACAAGGTTTGGGAGAAAAAACACTGGTCAGTGCTTTACGCCATAGTGTGATTTTGACGAATAAAGGATTACCCGCGCATGGATTAATTTTAGATGTAATAGATGAAAAAGCACTCAGTTTTTATCAGCAATTTGATATTTTCAAACCGTTTACTGATGATCCTTTGCGTCTTTTTGTAGGCATGAATATGCTGAAGAAGATATAGGCATTGCTGATTTATTTTTCAAACTATGGCCCACAGCCATTAAGTTAAGACAAAGTGTAGGTTGAGTTAGCGGTAGCGTAACCCAGCATTTTCTAGATTCTGTCGGGTTACGCTACTGCTAACTCGACCTACAAAATTGCAAATGCTCTTAACTTAATGGTAGTGAAACTATGGCCGGGTTACTGGCCTAAAGATGAATGCGGTGTGTTTTCTGCTTGGCTCGCTGCAAATCCAAATGCTGGCAACGCATTGTTCACAGAAATCATGTAATTAAATCACTTTTTTGACAGCGTTTTGATAATAAACTGCTAATCACATTAAACAAAAAAAGGTGAATAATATGAAAACAATTAGTTTATTATCAGTCGGCGTAGCTTGTCTGTTAAGTTCGGCGTCAGCGGTTTCGCAGCCTAGTAGTTGTAATTTGTTGGTTACGGTTGCAGAGGAGTCAACAGTAGAAACCTGGAACATCAGTAAGAAGGTTCAGGTTGGTTGGGTATATATGAAGCTGGTTTCCGATGAAGGAAATATTATTTTCGAAGAAGAAGGAATGGTTGTCGGCAGGATCTCAAGAATTGATAATTCCGGTCCTTTTCCAGTAACTTATATCAATCATCAAATTTATTTTGATGATGGCAGTCGTTTATTTACAAAAGATGATATGGCTTTGCCAGATTTTTATCCCGAGATTGTAATACCTGATGATTCAATTCCTGTTTTAGAAACGATCACACAGGCAAGAGGTACGGGTATTTTTCACCATGCATATACAGAAGGCATTACTGCACGGGGGTTTATAACGCCTGAACCGGGTGGAGATAACTATTTTGAGTTGTCAGGAACAATCTGCCTGGACTGACAGAAAATTCTAGGCATCGCCAATCCTGATTTCTTGTAACAAATGTTCCCTTTCTGGTTCCCACGGTCTCCGTGGGAATCCATATTAATATTGTGTCTCCATGGCTTTTCCTTTGCCATGCTTCTTTTCAAATTTGGCGGCATAAGCTTGGGCCCGGTCACTATCCTGCATGAACAAACACATGGCCTCTGAAAACGCCCATTTCAAATAGGAGTTGCCAATTTTACCGCTCCCATAGCCGTAAAGCTTGCCGGCTGACTCCTTGCTGCATTTTGGTGTGCAAATCAATTCCACAGGCATGTTGATGGATTTGGGTGTTAAATCTCAGTATCTGACTCCAATCAATTATTCTGAACGTTTTGAATGGAAAAATTCCTTTAGCAGGTTGCTGCATTCAGTTGCCAAGATGCCCCCAGTCCAGTTGACCTTATGATTTACAAAATCTGCATCAGCAAGTTTTAACGCATGGCATACTGCGCCCCGTTTTGGGTCATTTGCGCCGAAAACCAGGCGTGAAATTCGCGCATGAATGATCGCCCCCATGCACATGACGCAAGGCTCTAGCGTGACGTATAAAGTGGTATCAATTAGCCGGTAATTTTTCAGTTTTTTTCCTGCTGCCCGAATTGCCATAATTTCAGCATGTGCAGTAGGGTCATCATGGTAAATAGGGGAATTCCAGCTTTCTGAAAGACATTGCCCATTTTTGACCAAAACGGCCCCAACGGGAACTTCGCCCTGTTGTTCTGCAAATTGCGCTAATCGGATTGCATGGCGCATCCAGGCTTCATCGTTTATTTGCAAAACACTCATTTTTCACTATTTAGTTTCTGGGAAAACGCGGTACTATAGCAGAAGTATTTTAGCAAAACCGGCATAAACGGGATGGACAAAACCAATAAATCATTTGAGGAAGAAAATTATTCAATCAGTTGGATTCGTTTTTTCATTCAAGGAATGATTCTTCTAGGGCTGGGTATTACATTCGCCATTTCCAGTGTTATGAATACGGATGCGGTTATTATGTCTGCAAGGGAATTTTCCTGGCTGCCTGCTGCCGGTTTAATTATTTTT
>CAZGYJ010000250.1:0-2628 GCA_964530345.1 uncultured Methylomonas sp. | reverse complement strand
ACTTCTTCCATAAGCTACTGATATTTAAAAATTTTAGTTAAATTAAATACGCTGAGTAGTTACGAATTTTTTTCAGATAAAATAGTAAGGAAGAGAAAAATGCCATCGTGTCCCAGTATCACAAGCTTTAGTTTGAGCCTAAATGGCCAAAGAGAATTAAGAGACATTCAAGAAATTTTAAAAGTTTCCCAATGGCTACAGACATTGTTAGTAGGTGGGAGTTTATTGAATGCCCTTGCAAATGACAGGGTTATTCCTAGTGTATTCAGTATAACGACAACTGATTGGGCTTTGTTAGGTAAAGCAGTCAGTGGAGTGCCAATAATTGCACAGAACAGAATTGAACAGATTTCTGGCTTAATGGCACTTAGAACAAGAGGAAAAGAACATGAATTTTGGCAAGCGATGTATGATCTTTGCATGTTTAATAATTAATACTATATCGTTTGCATTTGCAAATGATATGAATAATAAAAAAATTTTAGAAGAAACAGCTAAAGAATTTTTTAAATCTTGGGTAGAGTTAGAAAATAGAACAAAGGAGTGCAAGATTGAGAAAAAACTGGATTTAGTCAAAATTAAGAATCTATTGCCGGATGTAAAACCGGAATATGTACAACTATCACTATTGTATTTTGAACGTCGAAATTTATCAAAATGCGTTTATAAAGCCGAAAATAATGTGCTATTTACATTATCTTCATTAGAATTATTGCTTGAAGATTTCAAAGAAAAGGGAGTGAAAATTGAAGAAATACGCAGAATAAATAATAATTATAATATTTCGCGAACACGATATCTTCTTGGAGGTATATCGCCGGATATGAGATATCTTAAAGCCGATTATATGGCTTTGCCCGAGAGGGTTCGTGTAAAAATTGAAGCTATTGAAGAATTCAAAAGTGGCTATTTTAAAGGATTACAGGTGTTTAAGTCATTATATAAATAGGGCTGTAAATTGATTTGTATAACAGAATGATTACTGTGCTTGCCAATAAATTGTAAAAGACATTGAGTTTTGGTTGTTGGAAAATTGAGAAAAATCAAACAAGGAGTCTCATTTATGTTTCATAGGCTTACATCGGGATTAATATGCAGTTTTTTTCTTATATATTCCTTGTGGATATCAAATATTCTCAACACTTTTGTTTTGTTTTCAGCGGTGATAATGCCATTAGCGTTGATTTGGTTTCCAAGCTATTTTGGGTCAATAACAGGGATTAGATTTGGAAGAATTATAGGTCCAGTTGTAACAAAAAAGTCTTCTGAATGGGGAGTTAGTTTGCTTGGTTGGGTATTATTGGGGTTAGTATTATGGAGATGGTTTTTTGTTCATGATATCAATGCGTAAATATATCCATTTTGAAATTGGATTATGCGGCTATCTTTTATTGTTGCCAGTCGAAAATAATAATTGTAAATTTTTAGTTGCCCTAAATAATTTTTCAAAAACCAAAATGGATATACAATTACCGCCCTGCCCTGAATCACCTAATTGCGTTTCTTCTCAAGCAGGATCAGGAAGCGATCATTATATCGATCCTTTTAAAATTAAAGGGTCTGTTGAAAAAGCTTGGACAACATTAAAAAAGATATTAAATAACCAGAAAAGAACAAAAATCACCAAAGAATTGGATGGATTGATTGACGCTGAGGTCAAGAGTCTGGTTTTTGGTTTTGTTGATGATGTTCAATTTCGTTTGGATAAACAAACGGGAGTTATCCATATTCGTTCAGCGTCGAGGACGGGTTACAGTGATTTAGGCGTGAATAGAAAGAGGATCGAAGAAATTCGAAAACAACTTCGTGTCACAGGTGTAATAGAGTAAGAACCATTAAGAAATCATTTGATTTCGATTTTTCAAATCCCGAGTTAAACCAATATTTTGCTCCCTGTGCCGTAGTGAAATCACGGATTTAGGTATAACAAATCAATCAAAATGCTTGAATATAAAAAAAACTTTATCCATTATGCCCTTGAGAACAAGGTGCTGAAATTCGGTGAGTTTCAATTAAAATCAGGGCGAATAAGTCCTTATTTTTTTAATACCGGCTTATTTGATACAGGGTTCAAGCTGGGCCAATTGGGTCAATATTATGCACAGGCGCTACGTCAGTCTGGAATACCAGTTGATGTACTTTATGGGCCTGCATATAAAGGGATTCCTTTGGTCAGCGCAACTGCTATCGCTTACGCCCAATTAACAAAAGAAGATATACCTTTTGTTTTTAACCGGAAAGAGCCAAAAGATCACGGCGAAGGTGGGTTACTGGTAGGTGCGCCTCTAAAAGGTAATATTATTATTCTTGATGATGTGATTACGGCTGGAACTTCTGCTCGTGAATCTATTGATATCATCTCCAAAAACGGCGCTATTCCCGCCGGAATGCTGATTGCCCTGGACAGGCAGGAAAAAGGAATAAATGACTTATCTATAATTCAGGAGCTAAAGCAAAATTATAATTTACCGGTCATATCAATTATTACCTTGGCTGATATTGTGGAATATTTAAAGAGCGCCCCTGAAAAAGAAAATTTTGTTGAAGCTATTACCGAATACCAGCAAGCGTATGGAGCATCATAAATAATTTGTAACTATTCAGCGTATTTAATTTAACTAAAATTTT
>CAZGYJ010000249.1:0-2663 GCA_964530345.1 uncultured Methylomonas sp. | reverse complement strand
TGGTTCTTATGCTGAGGAAGTAGTCAAGTAAAGAGTACGGGAGTTGTTTTTACAGGCTCTAAATATTTTAGATCGGTAGGGAATTTTAGGTTCCGGTTGGATTCCGGCGGCGGAATGTTTTTTGCTCCGATGAGGATGCGTTTATTATCTTGAATTCTTGAAAGAATGGTGCGATAAAGAATCAATTGAAATTTGGGCTTAGTGTTTGATGACAAAAAATGGTTCAATCAAATATTGTGCTCTCAGAACACAACGCTAGACAAAAATAGCAGATAAGGAGACCATTTAGGATGTCGGTGTTAAGCGCAACCTATAAAGCACAACTGGCGAGTTTATTGGCGGCAGAAAAAGACCTGTCCGCATTAAAATCCGCCCTGAAAGAACTGGGAGCAGACGCCGCCCTGATGGGCGCCAGCATGCTCCCGCCTCCTGCCGGCACCGCAGCAGACATTGCCAGCCTGGCCGTATCGTTGGGAAGAGGTGATTGGGGCGGGGCGCTGTGGGATGTGGTCGGGTTGATCCCGATTGTTGGCGATGGCGCAAAAGCGGTCGGCAAAGGCGCCAAAGTTGCCAACAGAATGAAAGACCTGGAAAAAGCCATCGCCAAAGCTGAAAAAGTGCTCGCCAAAAAGCAGGATGATTTATCCAGGCTATGCAAAAACAGCCGGGTAGGTAAGGACAAGACAACCCAGGCAGCCAGGCATAGTAGTTGTGTGGATTGTGGGGATAGTTCAATAAAAAAAATGAGTACAAAGTTAAAACCTGGAACACCTAGACATAAAACAGATAGATGGGAGAAATATAAAAAACGAGGAGGAAAATATAGTTACGAAAGATGGAGTAAGCAATACGATATTAACATGCATAATTATAAGCATGGACTGAAAAGAGAAAGTGATTATAGAAAGGTAATGGAAGCTTCAGAGGGAACACTAAAAACTCCGCTTACAAAGAGACAGATTGATATTCTTAAAGCTGAAGATATGTACGCTGGTCAATTGAAAACTGGCCCAGTAAGCTTGACTAAAGAAAATGCTATAGCTATTCAAAAAGATGCCGAATTAGTAAAAAGGGGATGGGAAGTTGAACATATACTGGAAAAAGGCGCATCAAAACCCTACATTCAGGCATTAGAAAAATCAGGCATAAAATATCATCTTGGCTCCAAAATTCCTAATTAAACCCAAGCAAAACCACTATGGCAATAAATGAAATTGAAGCAAAAGAAAAGTTTGAAAAATTTCTGATGGAAATGGATGATCAATTAGAATCCTTAGAAGATATAGCATCATCAAAAAACATTAACCTTGATTTAACTATTTCAAGCGTTGACAAACTTGAAAAATTATTTAATTTAATGGCTACTAACTTAGATAAAAACACTAAGGATAGTTTGATTGTAACTTTCGCAAGGTATTTGGGCGAAATAGTGCGTAATACTTATGGGGGGCAGTGGACATTGCCATTAGATGATCCAAAAAACATTAACTTTAACACTCCTGTAATAACTGGACATACACAGGGTGGATTAGAATTTGCGCCAATATCTGTAATGCGAGCATTTGCATTGAGAAGAAATCCTGGAACTTTGAAAAGAGCAATTGATGCCGATATAAATATTAATCCTGTTGATCTTAATGGACTAATTGAGGAAGAATAGGATAAGCAAATTTTTGAGTTTGAGTTCTGGGGGCAATGCTGTTGACTTAAGCCACAGCAATTTTCTTCGCCCTATTCTGTCGCCACTTATTAATGGGTTTGCGCGATACTCTGGGGAAAGACTGCCGTGGCTTTTTTGGTTTGTAATATTTGACACGTGATATTTCAACCAGCAATTCTTGAAATATCTGTACGGCTGTTTCTAGATTCTCTGCTGTCAGCAATGCAGCGTCCTGCGCCAAAGATATCGTGGCGTTTTTAAATTGAGGTGAATGAAGCCGATCTGGATCGTTTTCTGTGACTAACACCATCATGACACGACTGATCACACACATCACCAGAATTGCCAATAACTCTTGTTTGACGCCATTGACCGATTGACTGTGAAACGTTTCAATATCAAGATGGGTTTTTTCATCGCGGTACTGTTCCTCTATTCGCCAACGACGAAAATAGAGTTCAATGATGGATTGTGATGTATAGCGATCTCTATTTAACAAATTAGTCATCAGAACAGAAAGTGTTCCATCAGGGCTTTCCAGGCGTATCACTCTAAGCGGAATACTTTTTTGTTCAGCACCCATTCGTTTTGTTTTGATGCGGGATGCGGTGTCAAGCCAAATGAGCGCCTCTTGCTGCTGACCTGATTGAACAAAATCCTCAACGACTTTAAAGGTTGAACTGGCCGGGCAGCGAAATATAAAATGATAAGGCTTGTCGTGATACGTTAGATGATGAATCAAATCATAACTAGGGTAGCCTCTATCAAACAATAAAATGTGTGGAAGATCAGGCAGATGAGGTAATAATGTTTTCACATCTTCGCGCTCATTTCCCGTTTGAACAGGGCTGATGGCTCGGGCGACAGGTAATCGTCTAAAGACATCAAATGCTGTTGAGACAGGACATTGCGGGAAATTCCAAGCCACTTTCAGGGTCAAATGTTTCTCTTATTTCATTGCTTGCAGGTAAATTATATTTTGAGCCATCAAACGCGATAACGG
>CAZGYJ010000248.1:0-2706 GCA_964530345.1 uncultured Methylomonas sp. | reverse complement strand
GCATCCAATTCAGGCTCTCCCATGCAAGTTCGATCAAAATCAACCAAACCTAACTGATCACCACAATCTAACCATTGATGCGCATGAGGGGTTCCATGTAATGGTCTCAGTTCTGATGCAAACTGAGCGTGAATTAAATGTAACTTTTGAAGCAAATTGTTTAACTCAATTGATAGTTCAGGTAAACGTACAACAAGTTCATTTACATATTTGCTAGTGCGTTGCAACTGTGACCGGCCATCAAATTGCAACACGGGTTTAATTCCACTTTGAGTCAACCCAGCCGCCGCAAATCCTATACGGGCAGCAATATCAGCCCCACCAGCGCTGAATAACTGTTCAATAAGTGGTTGGCCTTCTATGGCATGATGCCACAAAGTTTGTGTTTTGATATCCCAGCGTATAGGTTTTGCAACTGTGAAATTTAGTAGTTCTTCACAAGCAGCATTCCATAGGCGTTGACTTTCAGCGTAAATTTGAGCACCTCGGTTGTCAGCAAATTGTTTGCCAAAAATGGTACTGGAGTTATCATTCGAGTACGCACTAAAAGTACATCGTTTGGATGGCCGGTAACGCAGCACTTCAATTTTATTGCTAGAGGTCAATACTTCAGCTAGATGCGTCAATTTCGGATCATTGGGAAAGCGTCTCGCATAAACCCATCCCAATTGGCGATCATAGAATTGTTGGTTATTCCCGGAATTTTCAGGCTCCAAGTTTGAAATTTCAATAAGGCACATGTGCTGCGAACAATCCGGCTGTTGCAACAACAGTGTGATATAAGGATTTTTTCCAGGGTCAAAACGTCCAAAACATTGTTGCCAAACGACTTTGGTAT
The DNA here is from genome assembly GCA_964530345.1 of uncultured Methylomonas sp. Classification (GTDB taxonomy): domain Bacteria; phylum Pseudomonadota; class Gammaproteobacteria; order Methylococcales; family Methylomonadaceae; genus JALSJK01. The sequence continues at coordinate 1,868 of CAZGYJ010000248.1, read as the reverse complement.
TCCATTCAGGCCAGTATTGGGCGAATATCTCAAGCGTTTCTATTCTCCAGTCATTTTGCGAAATCAGTTGTAATTTTTCCCGGTAGTGTTTGTAGCATGCAGTCGATAATTTCATCATATAGCTCTTTTTCGTTTAGATTGGATTTGTGATGCTGAATTGATAACATGCCGCCATCTAGTCTCAAAACGGTATCTGCTTTATCTATCAGAACAGGTAAATGAGAAATAACCAAACAGGTTTTGCATTGACGTATTTGGTCCAGTGCTTTTAGAATAATTTTTTGTGATCGCTCATCAATATTTGCCAACGGTTCATCCAGCAACAATATTCGCCTATCCAATAGTAATGCGCGGGCTAATGAAATTCGGGCACGTTGGCCACCAGAAAAGTTATGTCCATCTTCGTTTAAAATTGTATCTAGTCCTTGAGGTAACTGCCGAACATAGTTTTCCATGTCTACTTTTGCCAGTGTTCTCCACACATAACCTTCGTTAATCTCGGTACTGTTTAACCAAAGTGCATCACGAAGTGTCCCCGAAAACAGGTGGTGCTGTTGTAACATCACTGCAAATTGTTCTCGCAAGGATGCCAACGCCACCTCTTTGTAAGACTTTCCATCGATCAGGATTTCACCTGAACTAGGAATCAGTTGCCGTAAAATTAAATTGATCAAAGTACTCTTACCACTACCACTATTACCTGTAACAACAGTAAGCTGCCCAGGCACCAAACGGAAACTGACTTTATCAAGCACTCGTTGTTCAGTTGTATGTCCAGGGTAACTAAAACTAACTGAACGGAATTCAATGACTCCTAAACAATCTTTAATTGCTACTGCATTTGGTTTATCCTGAATTTCTGGTTTTACATTCAAAAGACTGGTCAAATGCTCGGCACGAGTTAACCCTCTACTGACTGCTGAAGCCATTTCATTAATTTTTTCTACGGGTTTTAACAATTGCACCATATAAGCTACAAATACTGTTAAATCGCCTACTGTCAATTGATTACTCAAAACCAATACAGCGCCACCACCCATAATTAACGACACGGCAAAACCATTGATAATTTGCATGATGCGTTCCATATTCACTGCCGCTGCAGTTTCCATTATTCCTGCTTTAAGTGTGGCCCGATTAATATTTATAAAACGATCTCTAACATAATCTTCAGCACTAAGCGCCTGAACAGTGGTCATGCCTTTGACAACTTCCTGGGTAAATCCTGAAACCTTGCCTTCCAGGGTACGTTTATTTCGTGAGCAATAGCGCAAACTACCACCTTGAAAACGTACCAGAACTGCCAGTATAACCACCATAAACATCCCTGCAGCTGCCAACCAGGGTTCCAGCCAAAACATGATTGAAAGCGTAAAAAGTGTAATGACAAGATGACGAAAAATGACTGGAATAGTTTTGGTAAGTAACCGTACCAAATGATGGACATCAACCAGAATATAGAGTCCTAAATCGCCACTGCGATAGTTTGCACGCTGCAAACTGGACAAACTCTGAAAATGCTTCAGCATTTTATCGCGGATTCTCAACACCATATTTTCTCGAACACGCGCTCCAGCCATTTTTTCAGCAGAACCACATAATGTTGCAAATATTGCGATTAGCGTATATGCAGCCGCAAAGATGACTACTTTATCCTGGGGGGTTAAAACAATCCCTTGTTCTAGTAATAAATTCTGTAAATAACTTAATGATTGTGGCAGTTCATATCCTGCCATCACATGATCAATAATGAGTTTTAATGGCCAAGGCAACAGCAGCAAAGAAGCAACTGCAATAATGCCAAAGAAATAGGCTCTGAATAAAATCCATCGGTTATCCCACAAATCTTCGCCGGCAAGCGTCAAAAT
>CAZGYJ010000247.1:0-2723 GCA_964530345.1 uncultured Methylomonas sp. | reverse complement strand
ACTCTTGAGCAACCCTAAAAACGGCGTATACTTTAAAAATTCTGTAACAACAACACGGAGCAAATCATGGCCAAACCGGAAATCATTCCACCAGTAAATGGTCTTCCCATTACCATGGACAATGGCAAACTTAATGTGCCGGATAATCCAATTATCCCTTTTATTGAAGGTGATGGCATAGGCCCTGATATTTGGCGGGCAACGGTTCGGGTTTTAGATGCCGCAGTTGAAAAATCCTATGCCGGGCAAAAGAAAATTCAATGGCTGGAAATTTATGCCGGACAAAAAGCTTTTGACAAATTTGACAGTTGGTTGCCTGATGAGTCTGTTGACGCTTGCCGGAAATATCTGGTTTCAATTAAAGGTCCGTTAACTACCCCGATTGGCGGTGGGATCCGCTCTCTTAATGTCGCGTTACGACAATTACTTGATTTGTATGTTTGCCTGAGGCCGGTAAAATGGTTTCAGGGCGTTCCCTCGCCTGTCAAAAATCCTGGTGCTGTGGATATGGTGATTTTTCGGGAAAATACCGAAGATATTTATGCAGGCATTGAATTTGAACAAGGTTCTGAGGACAATCAGCGGTTTCTGGAATTGTTGCGCGAAAATTTTCCCGACCGATTCAAGAAAATCCGCTTTCCAAACTCTACTGGAATCGGCATCAAACCGGTTTCCAGAGAAGGCACTGAACGCTTGGTCAAGGCAGCCATAAACTATGCGATTATCAATGGCCGGAAAAGTGTCACACTAGTTCATAAAGGCAATATCATGAAGTTTACTGAAGGGGCTTTCCGAAATTGGGGATATGCCGTTGCTGAAAAAGAGTTTCCGGAACAAACCTACACCTGGAGCCAATGGGAAAAAACCAAGGCAACATCTGGAGAAACGGCTGCAAATAAAGAGCAGACCGAAGCACTGGCAGCGGGTCGAATTTTAATCAAGGATGCGATTGCAGATATTACCCTGCAACAGGTTTTAACTCGACCAAAAGATTTTGATGTCATCGCGACATTAAATCTGAATGGCGACTATTTATCCGATGCCCTGGCTGCACAAGTCGGCGGAATTGGCATAGCCCCCGGCGGAAATATTAATTATTTAACAGGTACGGCAATTTTTGAAGCCACCCATGGTACTGCGCCAAAATATGCCAATTTAGACAAGGTCAATCCCGGGTCATTGATTCTTTCCGGTGAAATGATGCTTCGATATCTAGGCTGGACGGAAGCAGCAGATGTCATTCTCAAAGCAATGGATGGTACAATTGCCAGCAACAATGTAACTTATGATTTTGCCCGATTAATGAACGATGCAAATGAAGTGAAATGCAGTGAATTTGCAGATGCGATGATTGAAAATATGAGTTAATCATCCTTAGATTAATTAAGGTTTAGAAAAAAATGAAAAGATTACTAGCTGTATTAATATTGGGATTGATAATACTTTATCTTATTGATTCGGCATTTCAAATTGATGGCTTTTCGCCTGCAATGCTTGGTGAAAATCTGATACGATTTTTATTAGGTTTTTTAGGACTCGGCATCTGGGTTGCTATCAAACGAAAATTTCATTTTAAAATGTTCTTAATCATCATTTTTGTTTATCTATTATCAGATAGCATTTTTGACTACTTTATGGGAATTGATGATTTGTTTGAAATGTCATTGCATGATCTATATATCTTTTGTTGGGGTACTTTAGCAGGATTTGTTTTTGTGAAATGTGTTCTCAAGAAAGTCGAAAAATAATTTAAAGTCATTTTATCCGTACCTTTACATACTAAAAAGCCATTTCAAGACCCAGCACTCAGGTAATAACACAGCAAAAAGGGAAATTTAGGAACGAGCACGGAATAAGTTGGGCAACTAGCGCCGTATTTTTATTCGCATTCAAGGCGTAGAAATAAGCGCATAGCCAGCTATGTAACTATTTTTACAACGCAGAAGACGGATAAAAAACAAGCCAGTTGTTCAAGTTATTTCATGCGCGTTCCTTATCCATTAATTACTGAATGAAACATCAAAACAAAGCCCAAAAGTTCGTATTCAAAACACTTGAGAGCATTCTGGTTATCGGCTACATCCTGTTTGAGGAATTAATATGGGATGTTTTCGCCAAACCAGTATTTCAATACTTCAAAAACCTGGTTGCTCTGGATGCATTAAAAAAAAGCTTTCAGGTGATGAACCGAACTATGTTACTCACGATATTTATAGTTATTCTGGTGATAACTGAAATCATGGGATTTGCTTCAGGTTTTTTTATTGTCAATGGCCATCTATTCTTCGGGATAACGATTTACGCACTGAAAATTCCCATTGCTGCTTTCACCTTTTGGCTTTTTGATTTAACCCGTGAAAAGTTAATGACCTTCCACTGGTTAAAAATATCCTATGACTACATCATGAACCTGATTTATTTTTTCACTCATTCCGATATACATGCCTATATGAAAGAACGAATGATTAAATTACGGTCTAAAATCAAACAATTGTCCCAACAGTATTTTGGTAAAGCAGGCTTTTTGGCCAGCGTTAAAACGCATTATTTGGTGATTAGATCTTTTCTTGGCAATCAAATCAAAAAAAGCAACTCTAGTATGGTCAGTACTAAAAAGAACTCACCTGCTCAGGCTAAACTTGATGTTAGTAATTCAAGGCAATAATTTTCGTAACTATTCAGCGTATTTATAGATTCAATATCAGTGACTTATTCCAGAAGAC
>CAZGYJ010000246.1:0-2739 GCA_964530345.1 uncultured Methylomonas sp. | reverse complement strand
TGGCTGCGTAGCAAAGTGGTTATGCAGTGGCCTGCAAAGCCATCTACACCGGTTCGATTCCGGTCGCAGCCTCCATTTTCAATTTTGCCTTCACAAGCTTTAATTTAGTGTGCGATAGTCTTAAAAATATTCGTTATGACTCAAAGCTATTTGGAATCCCAGAATAACAAAGTTGTAATTGATGATGTGCGTATGCGCGGTTTTAAAAAGCGTTCGCCGGTTGAACAGGCAAATGCATGGCTAGACCAACAGCTCCCGGTTTTGACTGAAACAATCCTTCCCCTCAATCAAGCAGCAGGTAGAGTAATTTCGCAGGATGTTGTCAGTCAATTTAATATCCCGGGCTTTGAGCGTTCGATGATGGATGGCTATGCAATCGTTGCATCTGATGCGCAAGGTGCGTCTTCCTATAACCAATTACAATTAAAGGTCATTGGAAAATCCATGCCAGGCAGGGAGGCGGGTGTCAAAGTGATTTCGGGGACAGCAGTACGAATAATGACGGGGGCACCTTTGCCGGAGGGGGCTGATGCTGTTTTACCGGCTGAAAAAGTAGAGCTAGAAGATCAATTTATTTTTGTCATGGAAAGTGTAGCGCAAGGCAGAAATATAGGCAGGATGGGTGAAGATATTCGCGCCGGAACTGTCGTATTAGAAAAGGGTAGACGATTACGTCCTCAAGACATTGGTTTGTTGGCTTCGATTGGTCAAAGTGAAATCAGTGTTTATGCCAAGCCCCGTATCAGCGTAATTGTAACCGGCAATGAAATCCTTCCGGTGGGTGAGAAGCCAAAAAATTACCAAATCATCAATTCCAATGGTCCAATGTTGGAGTCGTTAGGTATTCGCGATGGCGGGGAGATAATTTCTTCTAAAATCATTCCGGATGACCCAGAAAAAATCCGTCAGGCAATGTTGGAAGATTATGACATTTTACTAATTACTGGCGGCACCAGTGTAGGTGAAGAAGATCTGGCGCCGCTGTTACTGGCTGAATTGGGAGAATTGGCAATTCATGGAGTAGCTATGCGGCCAAGCCGATCTACCGGAATGGGTAAAATTGGTAAAAAAATGGTGTTTTTATTGCCGGGAAATCCAGTTGCATGCCTTTGTGCCTATGATTTTTTTGCGGGTAAGTTTATTAGAAGGACAACAGGTCTGGGTAATGACTGGCCGTATTTTCCTGTTGTCAAAAAACTCAAGCAAAAACTGGTATCAATGATTGGCAGGACTGATTATGCCCGAGTCAGACTGGTTGATGATTTAGTCGAGCCGGTTGCAATCAGCGGTGCGGCCAATTTAAGCTCTACAACTCAGGCTCATGGGTTTGTTATTGTGCCGGGTGACAGTGAAGGTTACGCGCCAGGAACTGAAGTTGAAGTATTCCTTTATGATAAATATCTTGGCTAAAATGAGACAGCAAAAGCAATTTCTTGATGTTATTGATCGCGACCTTGCCAAAGCCCGCTTCGAAGCAGAGATTACACTTCAGCCTTTGGCTGAGGAAATGGTTTGTTTGGATCAGGCTTTGGGCAGAGTGTTATCACGGGATATTATTGCCAGAGTCAATGTTCCTTCCTTCGATCGTTCCAATCTTGATGGTTATGCTGTCAAGGCAGCAGACACCATTGGAGCAGAAGAGCAGCAACCGGTGCTATTACAATTGCTGGGCGAACAGGTTGCTGCAGGCGACAAACCAGAGCAAGAGGTCAAATCAGCAACTGCAATGTTGATTGCCACAGGTGGTATGATGCCTAGAGGTGCTGATGCGATTGTTATGGTCGAAAATGCAGATATTAATGATAATGGCCAGTTAATGATTTCAAAGCCGGTCAGTCCTGGTTCAGGCGTTGCTTTTGCTGGGACAGATGTATCCTCCGGTCAGATTGTTTTATACAAGGGAGAATTATTGACCAGCCGGGAAACCGGAATCCTGGCAGCAATTGGTGAATCCCAGATACCGGTCTGGAGAAAGCCAAAAATAGCAGTGATTTCCACTGGCAATGAGATTATTACCCCTGGAGAACCTATGCAGCCAGGAAGGGTGTATGATTCTAATGCCAGAATTATTGCTGATGCAGTTAAGGAGCTGGGTGGTGAGCCGCTTGAGCTGGGTATCGTTGCTGATAATATTGTTGAATTAAGAGACAAAATCAATCAGGCGCTTGAAGTAGCTGATATGGTTTTATTATCAGGAGGCACTAGTAAAGGTGAGGGTGATTTATCTTATCAGGTAGTGCATGAATTTGATGATCCGGGAGTTATAGTTCATGGTGTCGCTTTAAAACCGGGTAAACCTATTTGCCTGGCAGCAACTCAGGGCAAACCGGTTATTGTATTGCCGGGATTTCCAACTTCGGCCATTTTTACCTTTCACGAATTTGTGGCGCCAGTTATTCGCCAATATGCAGGATTGCCTCCCGCCAGTCAAAGCATGGTTTCAGCAGAACTTGCGGTGCGAGTTAATTCTGAAATTGGCAGGACTGAATTTCTGCTAGTCAGGTTATTATCTAATACCCAAGGTCAAGAAAATAACAACCAGCCTTCGCTTATTGCTTATCCAATTGGTAAGGGTTCAGGAAGTGTCACAACTTTTAGTAATGCTGATGGATTTGTTCGCATTGATCGACATGAAGAACTGGTGGAAGCTGGTAGCGAAGTCGAGGTGCAATTAATCAGTCGTGATACCAAACCAGTCGACCTGGTTATTATAGGAAGCCATTGTGCAGGATTGGATGT
>CAZGYJ010000245.1:0-2769 GCA_964530345.1 uncultured Methylomonas sp. | reverse complement strand
CTTTTAACAAGATAAAAACTTCAGTACGCGGCAAAAAATTCTTACAAAAATTGTAACTATTCAGCATATTTAATTTAACTAAAATTTTTAAATATCAGTATTTTATGGAAGAAGTGTATAGTGTGTCCGGTTTAGTGTAGCCACTTCAGAAAGACTGAAAGCCGTATGGAATGATAGTTTCCGATTTAAGCTGTTATTTGGGAACTGATTTTAATACGTTTGCCCAGTGGAGAAGTTGCTTTAGAAAGAATTAGTCTTCAATTTCTGCTATAAGTTCTCCATTTTTTATTGCAACAGTCTGCGAAGGGATAATCTGATTTTCCAATAAAAGTTTGGTCTTACAGAAAGTGGAAACTCGCAAATAATTAGGTGTATAACCAAATATTTTAATGCATCCGTCTTGTTGAAACTCAGTTTGACCTTCCCATAGCACGGGGAAAATTATTCCCAGATTTTGTTGTTGGAATTTGATTTTCATATTTTCTGCTAATTGATGCAGTTGTTGGCTGCGTTGCTTTTTCACCTCATTGGAAACTTGGTTTGGTAATATCGCTGCTTTAGTTTCCTGTCTCGGAGAGTAAGTGAAAATATGGATATGACTAAAACCAGTTTGTTGAATAAAATCATAGCTTTCTAGCCATTCCTGTTCAGTTTCACCTGGAAAGCCGACGATAATGTCCGTGGTTAAATTAAAATGCGGAATTTGCTCTCTTGCTTGACGGACAATTTTGCTGAATTCTTCTGTTTTGCAACGTCTGGCCATTCTTCTAAGAACGGTATCAGAACCGCTTTGCAAAGGCAGATGTAAATGGGGCATTAATCGTTGGTTTTCAAATAGCTGAAAAAAATTCTCGGGTAGATCCCAAGGTTCCAGTGATCCAAGCCTGATTCTTGGAATGTCGGTTTCAGCTAGAATGGTCTGCAATAATTCTGATAAATGACTATTGATATCCGAGCCGTAACCACCCAGATGTACGCCGGTGAGAATAATTTCCTTGATTCCCTGTTCAGCAAGATGATTGATTTCATCAATAATGGTTTTAACTGGTCGGCTTTGTTCCTCGCCTCTTGCAATAGTCACAATACAAAATGTACAGCGATAGCGGCAACCATCCTGTACTTTGACAAAGGCACGCTGTCGGCCCCTGATGAAAAGTGATGTTTCTCCGGGTTCAGTCGCCATATTTGGCATACTGACAAAATTCAATTCGGAGAGGGTCTTATCAACCAGTTGATTTTTTTCTCGATTGCTGACTACTAAATCAACGCCCATTAACTCAGATGCTTCGTCCTGATTTAAAGTGGCATAACAGCCACTTACCACCAGTTTGGCAGCAGGATTATCACGATGTATACGGCGAATTAATTGCCGTGATTTACGTGCAGCATCTTGTGTAACTGCGCAAGAATTAATGACAATTAAGTCGGCTCGACCTGGCTCTCGAGTAATTTGATGGCCGGCATTTTGAAAGCCCTGCGCCCAGGTTTCCAGTTCTGCTTCGTTAAGGCGACAACCTAATGTTCTAAGATGGATTTGCATTAGCCAAAAAACCAATATGCGACAAAAATGGCGGCGAGTATGCCTGAAAAATCGGCTATTATCCCACAAGCTGCAGCATGACGAATATTTTTAATGCCGACCGATCCAAAATAAACGGCTAATACATAAAAGGTCGTTTCGGTACTGCCCTGAACGATTGATGCCAAGCGTCCTGCAAATGAATCTGCGCCGTGGGTCTGCATGGTGTCCACCATCATGGCGCGAGCGCCACTGCCACTAAAAGGTTTCATCAATGCTGTGGGTAGTGCATCGATAAAACGATCATCCCATGATAGCCAGTGAACCAATTGCCGGATGCTGTTTGCGATGAGATCAAGTGCGCCACTGGCACGAAAAACACCAATGGCAACCAGCATGGCAACCAGATAGGGAATTATGTTAATCGCAGTTTGAAAGCCTTCCTTGGCGCCATCAATAAAAGCTTCATAAGCATTGATGCGTAACCAGGCAGCCCGAGAAATGAAAATGATCACTAGACTGAATAAAATTACATTACTGACCAGGCTGGACTGTTGCAGCATTTGTTGTTGTTCCAGGCTGGAAAAATAGCCTATAATTCCAACAATTAAAGCAGTAAAACTACCAAGATAGGCCATGATGACTTTATCCATCAAATTGATTTTTTGGACACTGGCTACGGCAAATAAACCTGCCAAGGTGGAAATGTAGGTAGCAATCAGGATAGGAATAAATACATCAGTTGGATTTTCAGCATTAAACTGGGCGCGATAAGTGAAAATGGTCACAGGAAATAAGGTGACAGCAGAAGTATTGATGACCAAAAACAGTATTTGTGCATTACTGGCAGTATCAGGAGATGGATTCAAGGATTGTAATTCTTTCATAGCTTTAATGCCAAGTGGCGTGGCAGCATTATCCAGGCCTAAAGCATTGGCAGAGATATTCATCACAATGGAACCCAGTGCCGGGTGGTTTTTGGGTACTTCAGGCATCAATTTGGAAAACAGCGGCGTTAATCCGCGAGTTAATAAATCAACAAATCCACTGCGTTCGCCAATTTTCATGATACCCAACCACAAAGACAATACACCGGTTAAGCCAATAGAAATTTCAAAAGCGGTTTTGGCCAGTTTAAACATGGCCGACATGATTTGAGCAAATACTTGCTGGTCACCAAGCACCAGAAGCTTGAAAGCAGCAGTGACAAAGGCAGTGAGAAAAAAGAAAATCCAGATGATGTTTAGCAA
>CAZGYJ010000244.1:0-2795 GCA_964530345.1 uncultured Methylomonas sp. | reverse complement strand
ATTATTAACTGAAAACAGGTAAAACATGAAAAATATTATTTCTTCGGTCTTGATAGCAAGCAGCGTCATTTTGTCAGGTGGAGTTCAGGCAGCTAGCATTGATGATTTTGATGGTGCTGGAACATTGATTGTTGAAGCAGATGGCAGCCAAAATGCAGCTTATAGTAATGCTATTGGAGGCTCCAGAACAGTGTCTATTTCGAAAACCGGGGCTTTGGGTGCTTCGGCTGGCGTAGTGGTTCCACCTGGTATTTTTACTCATAGCGCTGATGTTTTAACATCCGCAACTTCTGTTATTACTTGGGATGCCAATGGTGCAGGTTTGGGTGGAATTGATATAAATGAAGGCAGGGCTTTTAGTGTTTTCAGTTTCGAAGTTATTAGTATTGATCAAGGCAATGTTGATTTTACTTTCACTGTTGAAGATACTTTAGGAGCGATTGCGAGTGCTACTTTGTCTGGTATTGGCATAGGTTTGCAAAGTATTGCATTTTCTGAATTCTCAGGAATTGATTTTACATCAGTTAATTCTATTGCTTTAACAATTGTTGGAGGCGAGGCTTCAGATTTGGTTTTGGATAACCTGAAAACTGTACCAACCCCAGCAACAATGATTTTAATCTTGATTGGCTTGGCGGTTTTTTCAACAAGAAATAAGCAAAATGAGATTATTGTGCCGGCGCTAAGTTAGCATTTTTCCTCTTTGTGTTCCTCCTCTCTAGGCCCGATTAAGGGCCTTTTTTTATGTTTCGAGATTGGCTGACGGGTTTGTCAGGGATGACAGTTTTGTCAGTTCAACTGACATTATTGTCATGTCATTAGTTTTTTATTTATATGAATGTCTTGTTAATCAAGGGGTGTGAGTGGTTGGTACGCTATATGCTTATGTAAGGATGAATTACAAATTGGAGATTAATATGAAAAATAAACTTTTGGCGGTTGCTATGTTGTCAGCGATCAGTATTAACGCGCAAGCATATAGTATTGATGGAGATATCAATGACTGGATCAACGTTCCATCAGGTTCGGCAAACGATTGGAATCCTGCTTATCCTGGTGTTGCGTATACAGTTGAGGATAATGACAGCTATGTCTGGAGCAGAGGGAAGCAGCGCTATGACGCAGAAGCAATGTATGTGGATAGCGATGCCGATAATATCTATGTCGCTGTTGTCACAGGGCGCTCATTTAATAAAAACTATTATCCTGCAGGAGACCTGGCTTTCGATTTTGGCAATGACGGTAGTTTTGAATATGGAGTAGTCGTTCGTTCTGACAGCGGCAATACGGATGTGAATAGTGCTAATAATGGAGGTATTGGAAACCAAGGAGATGTCTATAGCGTTACTGACTGGAATGTTGGTATTTGGGATGATAGTGGTAATTACGTTGGAGTAGGAAATGGAACTCAAGCTCATCCAACTACGGTGCAAGCTGGCTCTATAATTGGAAATACTAGTCTCGCTTATACAGAGCTATTATATGATGGTGTCTCTCCTGCTCAATTAGGAGCTAATAGCGGCTCTCATTATCTGATTGAAGCGAAAATTTCTAAAAGCCTTTTAAATCTAATGGGGCTTGGCGATTCTTTTACTGTACATTGGGCAATGGGTTGTGCAAACGACACAATTTCTACAACTTATGATATCGGTGGAGATATTGTTAATGTTCCTGAGCCTTCAACTCTGGTGGTGCTGTTGATTGGACTATCTGGGTTCTTTTTTCAAGGCAGGAAAGTTAGAGTCTAATCCCTGAAAATAATTGATCCGGATAGTCAGGAATGGCTATCCGGGGCTACCTGTTCTGTACAATTATTTTTCTTCGTTTTGAGTGACTAAAAACGGATCGGAAAAAATATCCTGCATGGAGGCGCCTTTTAAAAATGCTTGTTTTTTGGTGTCATTGACCATTTCCGGGTGTCCGCATAAGTAAACCCGCCAGCCTTTGAGATCGTTAATTTTATTTAATGCAATTTCATTGACCCTTCCTTGTTCAAAATCTTTTTCAGGCATTTCTCCTGAAACACAAGCAGTGTAATGAAAATTTGGATATTGCTCAGCCAATGTTTTCATTTCGTCAATATGATAAAGTCCTTTTTTATTGCGGCTACCATGCAGTAAATGAATGGGGCCGGAGTGTTGTTGTGCCAATGCATCTTTTATAATACCTAATAATGGTGCCAGACCGGTTCCAGTACCAATTAAAAGCAAACCTTGGTCTTGGCGCTCTGGTATATAAAAACAATCACCTTTGGGTTCAGATACTGGAATTTGTTCTCCTACTTCCAGCTCATTTTTGGCCCACTGGCTAAATTGGCCGCCAGGTAAGCTTCGTATATGAAATTCAAGAATATTGTCTTCATTAGGGGTATTTGCAACAGAATAACTGCGTGACAGGCCGTCAGGTTTTTTCAGGTTCACAAATTGTCCGGGTTTGAAGCTGATTGAATCATGGCATTTGAGTTTTAATTGAATTACATCATTATTCAGCGGCTGTTTTTCAAGAACCGTTGCTTTGGTAATGAACTGCTCACTGTCATTAGCGGGTGAAACTGTCATGTCCTGTTCGGGTTTGCAGATGCAGGCAAGAAAATAATTTTGTTGTTTCTGGGTTGGCTTAAGGCCTTCTTGCGCTTCCGCTGGAGGAGGTTGGTCTGAACTCTTCATCAAACAAGTATGACAAGAACCAGCTTTACACCCGAATTGGACGTCAATTTTTTCCCGTAACAGTGCATCAAGCAAGGTTTCATCTGGGTGGCAAGTTACTTTATGGGATTTAAAAGTGATTTCAGACAT
>CAZGYJ010000243.1:0-2813 GCA_964530345.1 uncultured Methylomonas sp. | reverse complement strand
AACAATCTGAGCTACCCGAAGTAATACTGCCGATTATGGACAAATCCCAGAACAACCAGGCTCACTGGTATCAACATGGCGACTTTTTACACCCGAATGGGCTAATCCAACATAAGGAAACGTTTCTCGATAAGGAACATCATTATTGTTGACACCATCTCCCACGCGATTATGAGGGAAACCATTGAATCCATCGCCAGCTAAAAAGCCAATAACAACCCGCGTAGTTATATCAACCACATCATCAGATACTCGTCTCCCGTTTGGAAATCCAGCTGGGTCACCCCCCAGTAATCCTAAACGACTACGTTTTTTCTTAGTTGTTACTGGAACCCCGGTATTCAATCGCAACAGATCAGCAACCGGCCCTTTAGGAGTACCTTCTGCAGCAATGGGAGGCAAATATTGCACTAACGGCAACAAATCATTTCTAGGTGCATCAGGAACTGGTAAAACTCCTGGACTAATGGTGTCGTATAGCGCATTCAAAACACGTGGCAATACAGGATCAAGAAAAAAATTGGCAAATTGTGCATCATTTTTAGGTTTGCTCCTGCTAAATTTATCCTTGGACGCAATACCAATCAATAATTCATTGATTAATGGATTGCCCATTCGCTGAATTTGTATTTTGCGGCGTGAGGTATAGGGATCATGACCTGGTTTTCGAGAAAATATTTTTAGCTGAGGTCTCGATGTAGTCGCCCATACACCGATTGTAGCCTCAGGTTCATCTGCTTCATGAGTTTTGCCATCCTGGGTAATCCATGAAATAGGAACTTCAATTGCAATACTGTTGACATTAAACCCTGCAATGTCATCCGGGGCAAAATTTTGCTTGTCATTACCATCCTGAGCATCACTTAACACACCAGGCACTCCGGTTTCGAAAGCATCTTTTCTCAAGTTAAAAGAATCAAAAACCGCACCCAAGTCTATATAGAATGGATCATCAACAGTTCCCGCAAAAACCTTAATCCCGGAATCCAATTCATAAATACCCTGTTCAACTAACCCCTGATAATCCGGCATAGTTCTTGGGCCCGCATTGCTGGGCACTGCAAAAAGATTAAGACCTTTTGATAATGTTCTATGATGCCTAAATCTTCCTTTATGATATTTCACCATCGTCACACTGTAGCGCTGACTAAGATTTAACCCTTCTGATCCTGGGCCATCTAAAGCAGTTATTGCCTGAGGAACAATTGGTGTGCCTGGTTGTACCGGTAAGGGAGAATTATTCGGTGCCAACAAACCTGTACCCGCTCCGACCAAGCCAACAAATACTCCAGGAAGACGAAAATCAGTTTTAAACCGAAAATTAAAACTAATATCAACTTTGGCATCATGGTTGTTATCAATGTTGATACGATATTCAATTTCCGGGTCAAATGGAAACCGTGTTGGACCATTGGATGGCTCCAGCAAAGGATCCACATTCATAATTAACGTGATTTTTTTTGGATCATCGTAACTTCGAAAAGCATAGACATCAGTAATATCAGCTTTTTCATCCAATGCGGTAATCGGCGCTTCCCGGTGATTGGCCGCATATACACCACTGTTAAGGGTTAACACTATCCCAATTGTGCTCATTAAAGAATGTATGTTGTTCATTGTTTTCTCCTGTTAACGAAAAATTTGTCTGTCATTAACAGTTACGTATAACAATCAAAACCGGATGCAAAAAGTTTTTTTGAGCCCTTCACTAATCCTAAAAAAACACCATGAAGTCCAATTTCCCTTAGAGTATTAAGTAATAATTGCTTTAAAAACTTGTTAGGTTTAAATTAGAACTTTAAGCATCAACGACGTCACACAATGAAAAAACTCTTTATATCCATTAGTTTCCTATTTTTTTTTAACTCAGCTTCCTTTGCTGATCTGAATGATGATCAACAAACGACTATTGAAATAATCAATGAGAGTAAAGCGACATTAAAAAACTTTAATAATGACCCCGAACTTAAGTGGTTTCGTAATCATTTTACTCGAGCAAAAGGTATCCTAATCATTCCTACACTTTTGAAAGGTGGATTTATTTTTGGAGGCTCAGGCGGAACTGGCGTTTTATTCCGTCATAACATGGAAAACAATCAATGGAGTTATCCTGGATTTTATTCAGTTGGCTCTATTAGTGTTGGTTTTCAAATTGGTCTTGAAATCGCTGAAGTCGTACTTTTGATTATGACTGACCGAGGCATGGATGCTTTATTATCATCAAAATTACAATTAGGTAGTGATGCTAGCATTGCTCTCGGTCCAGTGGGAATTGGCACGCAAGCTGCAACTTCAGATGTTTTACAATATGCCCGGGCAAAAGGCGCATTTGTTGGTTTAACACTCGAAGGTTCAATTCTTTCTATTCGCGACTCTCTTAATGAAGCCTATTATGGAAGACCTGTACGTCCCGTAGAAATTTTCATTACAGGGGAAGTAAACAATTCTCAGGCTGATTCCATTCGATACATGTTAGAAACCTTAGAAAAAGCACCTTAATTTGTCCAAGTCTTATCGAAACTATCCGGTTTCTGGGTTTCACCTATTTGCAAGATCGTGTACTTCTCGGATCTTTTTCTTGCCCGTTCTTTTTTACCAAAAAATTAAAACCTGAGTCCGTGATTTCAATGCGGATAACAGAGGACAAGATATTGGTTAAGCGGGCATTTTTTCAACCCGTGATGAATCAAGAGCTTGCCACCTGTGCCGTAGGAAGTCACGAATTCAGGTGAAAGTAAATAAATCACAAAAATCATGTGTTTTATTTACTTTCCCATTTAAACAAAAGTTGTAATATTAAACGATAAATATTA
>CAZGYJ010000242.1:0-2825 GCA_964530345.1 uncultured Methylomonas sp. | reverse complement strand
TTAACTGCGGTTGATAAATTTGCTATTCAGTCAGAAAGTAAAAAGCTTGCCTATGTTGATGAAGTTCAAACCCGTCATTATGGTATCGTCGAAGCCACATTGCGTATCGTCGACAGCCATACTGGTAAGCTACTGGCCGCTGATAAAATTCGCATCAACAAAAAACTAGACAAATATAATAAAAATATTGCCGCCAACACATACAGTAATCTGATTGATGAATTTACTGATCTAATGGTCAGCAAAATTGTACATCGCATTTATCCCATTAAAATCATGGCGACACTTCCTGATGGCAGTGTCTATATTAACCGTGGACTGGATGGAGGTTTGAAAGCAGGTGATATTTTCAATGTTATGCGCCCTGGCCAGGAATTGATTGATCCAGATACAGGCATTTCATTTGGCTCAGCAGAAACAAAAGTTGCCCAGTTAAAACTGGACACCGTAGAACCTGCACGAGCAAAAGCTGCCATCATTAGTGGCAACGAAGTTCAGCGAGGGGATATCTTGCGCGAGGCTGAAACCCAAAAACAAATACCTAAACAACCCGAAGTCAACAGGCCGGTTTTCTAACAAACAATAAAAAATCCTTTCGAGGGAAATATGAATAAAAACTACAAAAAAAAATTTCACCCAATGAGCCTGGTTCATGGCTTAACAAAGTTGAGAACCAGGTCTTTATTTCCCTTTAAAGGCTGCAAAAGGCAGCCCCCCCTGTGTACAGCCAGCACTGTTTTTATGGCTTTCTGCCTCCTAGCTCTTCAACCTCAACAAGTCTATGCCATTGATTTTCTGGATGCTTTAAACAGTAGTCTTAAGCAGATCAATAAAAGCATCCCTAAGCCACCTGGTTCGGTGCCTCACCCCAATCCAGCAAAACCCGTTCCTGGTCATTATCCAGCCAACACTCATCAAAAAAGAAAAATTCAATATCAAATTACCTATGAAGGTTATTCCAAAGATTTTGTACCCATCAGAAATTTAATTGCATCGGGTGATTTCAAACGCGCTTACCAGCTGGAACAACAAAATATCAAGGATAATGGTATTGATTTTTTAAATTCTGTTGAAGCTGGCCTGTTATCAATTGATACCAAACACACACTTGATGCCGTTGAGGATTTTGCCAGTGGCGAAACCTATCTAAAACAAATGATGGGGCGATCTATTGCCGAAGAGTCTTTCACTCAATACGGCCTGGAGGCCATGAGCCTGATATCCGGAAAAGGTGACTTGGTTGAATATATCGGGGAACCCTATGAAAGAATCCTGATGCTTAATTATAAATCCATTGCCTATTTATTGAATGGCGAAAGAAAAGCCTATAATGTCACCCGCCGGGCGATCGACTGGCAAAATATTGAAAGAAAAGAATTTGAGAAAAATATTGGGGAAATAAAAAAGCAGGTTAAAGAAAACGAGAAAAAACCGGAAACAGAAAAAGCCACATCTTATGCACCAGAAGCTTTCGACCTGATCTTCAATCAATATAAACGTTACCAATCCAAAGCCAAGAGTATTCCCAGTGCGTATATCAATCCATTTGGATTTTATATGGCCGGGATTATTCAGGAATTTGACAGTTATGAAGATGCCTCGCTGAGAGGTAATGCCAGAATTTCTTATAAAAAGGCTCTGGAATTAAACCCTAGAAGCAGGGTCATCAAGCGGGCCGTCAGAGCCACCAAAAGGAGACCACCGCGACACAAACGCCTAGTGCACGTTATTGTTGCCGATGGGTTTGCTCCTGAGAAAAAGACGCTTTCTTTTACACTAAATATAGGCGGGGGGTTGGTTCCTATCAAATCGCCTCTTTTTGAACCGGTCAAATCTTCTGTAAAAACCATCAAAATAAAATCAGGTAGAAAAGTTCTGGCAACACTCTCCCCCATTGCTGATATTGAAGCGATCATTTTAAGAAACCAGTTGGACAAACTGCCGATTGAACAAGCTCGAATCATGACGTCTATCGCCCGGAATATTGGCGAAAATTTATTATGGAATCAGCTTGGAGGCTTTGGCGTCATTGGCAAACTTTTTCGTGAAAGCTTTGCCAACCCGGACATGCGCGCCTGGATGACTTTACCCAAAAAAATCTCGGCAGCACGTTTCTATGTTTCAAAAAGACTAAAAAAAATCACCATTATCAGCTACGATAGGCGGGGCCGGAGATTGGCAAAAAAAAATGTATTTTTAAACAGAAAATCGCATAATTTCATTTATGCCAGAAGTATTGAAAAAGCAATTTACGCACAAGTTAATAAAAACCTATGGATCAAAAAGCCATGATAAAAAAAACAATCACTCTCATCCTAGTCACCTTTCTGGCCACTGGCTGCACTGCAAAAAAAGGTGCTAATATTCAATACCTGGCGCAAAGAACCATTGACGACACTCATCCCCGTGCCACATTAATTCTGGGTTCAAGTGAACTGGTCAATAGAGTCTTAATTACCAATGTCAGGGTCGCTCAGGTTGGCCTGCTTCCCAAAGCCGGCATCGATGTTCAAAATTTGACTGATAATCGCTATAGCCTGGAATACAAGATTGTCTGGCGCGATAAACAGGGATTTCCGATTAATGTTGGCAATGTCTGGCACCGATTTGTTCTAAGCCCGAGAAAAATTAAAAGTTTCCAGAGTATGGGGAAGACAGAAGATGCCTATTCCATCCAGTTTACCGTACGTTTCCCCGATGATTTATTTATTGAGTCAGACAAACGAGAGAAAGAATCAAAACAAATGGTTCCTTGCCCTCCTCCACTACCGCCGATTTGTCCTAAATCCATGAGAGATCGCGTACAATTCAAATAAAGATTATTA
>CAZGYJ010000241.1:0-2845 GCA_964530345.1 uncultured Methylomonas sp. | reverse complement strand
ATTTTGTTTTTTATGCCGGATTTTTGCTGTCTATATAAAAACATTCAATATTGAAATATTCCCGGGTTTTTTTCATCAGTGCCTGAATACCAAATTGTTCAGTCGCATGATGTCCGCCGGCAAACATATGAATATTGTTTTCCTGACTTTCGTGCCAGTCGTGTTCGGAAATTTCGCCGGTAATATAGGCATCCAGATTAGCTTTGACAGCCAGATGCCAATCACTGTTTGCGCCGCCGGTAATAATTCCAAGGGTATTAATTAATCTGGAATTATCAGGAGATGCCAGGATAATGTCATGGGCAAGAATGGATTTTAGTTTCTCTGCCAGTTGTTTTACATTAACAGGCTGGAATAATTTTCCTTTGACCCCCGTTGGACAACCTTTAAAATCTCCAAAAGGGAGTTGTTCGCTCAACCCCAGTTTTTTTCCCAGCATTGCCGCATTGCCAATGACGGGATGAGCATCAAGAGGTAAATGATAAGCAAATAAATTCATATCATTTTTGATGATAGGAATGATTCGTTGCCCAAATGCACCTGTTATTGCACGCGCACCGTGAAATTTCCAAAACAAACCATGATGCACGACCAATGAATCAGCTTGTTGGTCAACTGCTTTAATAATTGAATCCCTGGTGGCGGATACAGCAAAAGCAATTTTGTTGATATGTTGTGTACCTTCAATTTGTAGCCCATTTGGACAGTAATCGTTGAAAGTTTCAGGTGCTAATAGAGTGTAAAAAAAATCATTGAGTTGTTGCTGACTAACAGTCATAAAAGCGATAATAAGATTCCAAATCTGTATAGTGTACCTCGGTTGTTTTTATAAAGGAAAAGAATCAGTATGGCCAGGAGAAGTGAACACAGTCTTGAAGAAATAAAGGAAATGATACTCAAAGCTGCCGAGGATATCATTATCATGGATGGCCTACAGGCGCTAAAAGTGCGTCGCATAGCGCTTGAGATCGGTTACACGGTGGGTACTATTTATATGGTCTTTGAAAACATGGCTGATTTGATCATACATGTGAAAGCAAGAACACTGGATGAGCTAGGCGATTTTTTAGATGAATATTTACCTGATGTTCCCTCCGATCGACAGGTTATTATTCTAGCAAAAAAGTATCTTGAATTTGCCAGCCAAAATTATAATCTTTGGAGTATGATTTTTGAGCATCGACTTTCTAAAGACCAAGCAATTCCTGAATGGTATCAAGACAAGGTGGATCAAGCTTTTGTTCGCATCGAAAAGTTACTTGCTCAACTTGCACCAGGCTATGGGCAAACATACGTTCAGGAAGCTGCCAGAGCAATCTGGAGCGGCGTACATGGTATTTGTATTTTGTCGTTAACAGATCGTTTGTCAGGTGCTGAAATACAAAAAATTGAAGGGAACATTATGTTGCTGGTCGAAAATTTTATTCGGGGCTGGGTGCTGACGTCAGAATCAAATCATTAAACATTTAATCGGGTTTCAAATAAACAAAATCAGGTCTGGCCTGCTTAAGCAAACGGAAAATTTTGGGGAGAAAAATCATGCCAACGACCAAGGTGGCGCCACCTAATAAGGCAAAAAGATAATTGGCATGATAATCAAGTAACAGCATGCCTGAGCCATAAGCGAGTGCTGAAGCAAGAATGAAAACCCAGTTAAGCCAGTTTACTGCTGCAAAAACGCGGCCTTTGTCACTAACTGGAGGGCGAGCCTGGATAAAGGCTAGTAAAGGTACTGAGAAAAACCCTGAAGCGAAACCCAACAAAAAAAACAGAACAAATGATGTGGTTCTTATTGAAAGTGGCGCCAGAGGAATAATTCGGGTTGACGCTAACAAATCCGGCGAGTTTTTTAATTGGTTAAACAGTTCGATGTCTTTCTCCCCGGGGCTGTGAACAGGTAACACTGCCAAGCAAGACAAGAAAATAACCAAGGCAATCAGCGCCGGCACGACCAGGCTTAAACGAACTTTGCCAAATGAAAGTTTTCCAACCAAAACGCTGCCGAGAGCAATACCTAATGAAGTCGTTGCTACCATCAAACTTGTTTCAAAATTATTCAAACCTAACTGAAAGCGGCCAAAGGCATTGATGGCGGTTAAAGTAATGCCACCAACAAACCAAAACCATGAATAAACGATCATAATGCGGGACATTAACGGATCAGTACAAAAAATATCTTTTAGTGTTGGCAATACGCTTAAAAAAGATTTTGCTGAGATTTCTCGCTGGGGATCAGCAGCCGGGTTTTTGGCAATCCCTAGTGAGGTCAGCGTGCCCAGAAAGGCGATGCTGACTGTAACAAGCCCAGCCAGATACATTCGTCCGGTCAGTAAATCTGCAAGCAATCCAGCAACAGCTACACCGAAAATAATTGCCAGGAAAGTGGTCATTTGAGTCAAGCCAGTTGCCGGGGCAAGATCGTCGGGTCGAACCAATTCTGGTAGGCCGCCATATTTAGGAGGGCCAAAAAAAGCGCTCTGAGTGCCTAGCAGGAATGCGACAATAGCCAAGAGCCATAAATACAGTGGCGCTTCAATGGCGTTGGGAGTGCCATTGTTCATCATCAAAAAAGCTCCAACACCTAAAACCGCAATAATAATTTCAGCTATTTTACAAAGAATCATCAACCGGCCTTTACTAAAGCGGTCAGCAATATCGCCAGCAAAGCCAGAAAAAATTAAAAAGGGCAGGGCAAACAAAAATTGCACGACTGCCTGATATTCCATACCCAGCATCAAATAACCAACGCCTAGTAACAACACCAGTTGTTTAAAAACATTGTCGTTAAAAGCGCCTAATGCCTGAGTTGCGAGAAAACTGAGAAAGGACTTGTTTTCAAAAGGTA
>CAZGYJ010000240.1:0-2877 GCA_964530345.1 uncultured Methylomonas sp. | reverse complement strand
AAAAACCGAGGGGATTGATATGAACAATATATTCGCCAAACAATGGCTGAGCAGATGGTTTCTGATCATCATCGCCAGCCTTATATTTAATCATCTGGCTCTTGCCGATGATGACGAAAATGAAAATAAACAGCCGACAAAAATAACCATAAAAGATGCAAAATACGATGCTAAAAAACACCGGCTTAAAGTAAAAATAAAATTAAAGGGTGAAAAGCCTTATCAAGTTAGACTATTTGATGCTGATAACGGAAACTTACTCTATAGCAAAAAGACCAAAAAAAAGTCTTTGGAAATCAAAATAAAAAACTTAAAAAATCAGGCAGTACCTTGCTCTGTCAGGGTTCAGACAGGAGAAACCAGCCGAGTAAAAAAAGTTAAACATGCGCCAGAAAACTGTAGCAATAGCACTGAATCTGAAGACCACGAAACTGATAATACTATCAGTAAAATCAAAATTGATGATGCAAAATACGAAGAAGATCGACTCACCGTTAAAGGTGAATTTAAAGGTGGAACGCCAAAAAATGTGAAACTTTTCGATGATTTAACGGGACAGTTACTCTCTGAAAAAAGTCCGGACGAAGATCATTTTAAATTTAAACTTTATGGATTAACGGCTATACCTTGTCGCATTAAAGTTTTAGCGGATCAAATCTCTGCAACTAAAGATGTCGAACATGCACCAGATGATTGCTCGACCACAACTCCACCGCCTCCACCCCCGCCAACTGGCAACCAGACTCCCATTTGTTCAATCACTAATCCAGCCAGCAATACCGTGACAATCAAGCTTGGTGATTCAATTAATTTCAGCGGACAAGCTAGTGATCCTGACGGCGACAAACTAACTTTTGAATGGGATTTTAATGGCGGGGCAGATTTTCGTCCTACTACATTGAATCCGGGCAACATTAAATTTGATGTTAACAATGGTAGCTTTTTGGTTCATTTTATTGTGACTGATGACCAGGGAGCTCGTTGTACCGACAGCATGACTGTGATTGTTGGCACAGACGTTCCACCTAACACCGGCGGCATGGTTCCACAACAACCTGCCCCAGGTACTGCTACTGCAGGTGATGGCAACCATGTAGTATTACCAGCCAATGACTTGGGTATGCACTGTGCGGACCTGGGTTCTTATCCACTTGAAATCTTACCTCCATTCAATACCGTAAATGCTCATGTCATCAAAAAAGGGACAACCGGCGGCAACAAGCCTTTAATTTTGGATGCGAGTTCAGTTAAATTACGATATTCTGCGGCATCTAATCCTAATGACCCGGTTGGTCCAGACTCAATCAATTCTACAAGTCATAATTTTCCTCTTGGCAGTCAACTAGCCGATGCCACGATCAGAAAATCAGATTTTTGGGATGACTTTAAAAACTCTGGTCAAACTATTGCTTCTCTGTTATTTCCAGGATTAAATCCGGTTGTTGATGAGGGCTTGCTGACCCTTGACAATGTTGATCAAGGACACGGACGCTATATGCCAGGAATTGCAAACCCTTATGTTGCAAATGATCCACAAGACTTCAGTAAATTTATTCCTGAATTCGGTTGGCATACAGCACAAGGTATTCCTCTCACAAATATTGATGATAAAGGCCGTTTAAATTCCTACCCATTAATGCGAATTCAGGCTGTTGATAATGCTAGTGGCCAGGTTGTTGCAACGACCGATGTTGTAACGCCGGTATCTGCAGAAGTCGATTGCAGGGATTGTCATACGGCAGGTAAAGTTGGTGCAAATCCAAATGCACGCAAAAATGGCCCTGCATTTATTGCCCCTGCATCCAGTGATCGTCTAGATGTGGAACTGGCAGCAAAGAAAAATATTCTGATGTTGCACGATTTCAAACACGGCACTGATTTTATAGCTCAGGATAAGCCTGTGTTATGTGCTAGCTGCCATCGATCAAATGCCTTAGCTACTGTCGGTGGTCCAGGTGGCGATCCAACTGTTAATAGCATGTCAAAAGTCATGCACGGATTCCACGGTCGTTTACAAACTGACTCTTCTGGAAACCTCTCGCGTGATTTCCAGGGAGAGCCAATCTTGGTCGATCCACAAAATCTTGCTGGTACGACTTCATTAATCCCATTCGGTCCCAATGTCCCTATGGAGCAAAACTGCTTTCAGTGTCATCCGGGTAAAATCACTCAATGTTTCCGAGGCGTGATGTTCACAGCCGGTCAAAAATGCGATAGTTGTCATGGCGACCTACTTGCGCTTGGTGGAGAATTCACAAGACAAGATGGCTCAGTCCGCGAACCTTGGGTAGACGAGCCTCAATGTGAGTCCTGCCATACTGGTATTGGTAGCGACCCTGTTGGCAATATTGCTTATGATCCAAATGATCCATCTGCCGAACCATCACTAGCTAAAACTCCTAAATTTGCTGTTAATGACAACACTTTATATCGTAATAGTCTGGATGGTCATGCAAATCTGGGTTGTGAATCCTGCCACGGTAGTCCACATGCTATTTGGCCAAATAGGGATCCAAATGCTAATGACAATGTTACAGCCAAGCAACTTCAGGGACATACTGGCACAATTCTGGAATGTACAACCTGCCATGAACCAAACAGCTTTCCTAATGGAACGTTAAATGGTCCGCATGGTATGCACCCAGTCAATGATCCTAATTGGAATGAAGAAGATGGTCATGGTAAATTTGCCGAAAACAGAGGCAATGGTGATCAATGTGCTGCTTGTCATGGAGCAGACCACTTAGGAACGCGATTGGCAAAAGTACCAGTTGACCGGGTACTTAAAGACCCCAAAGGCAGGGTGTTGACAACACTAAAAGCAGGAGATGAAGTTGCCTGTAATCTTTGTCACAGCCTAAGTAAGAGCTTTGATGA
>CAZGYJ010000239.1:0-2929 GCA_964530345.1 uncultured Methylomonas sp. | reverse complement strand
GCGTCTTCTGGAATAAGTCACTGATATTGAATCTATAAATACGCTGAATAGTTACGGGTAAATAAGATTTTTTTGAACTCCTGTGAAAACCAATATCTTACCTCCTGTTATCCGCTTTGAAATCACGGATTCAGGCTTGAGTCTGATATCAAAATAGTCCTAATTGTACCTGGGCAACCTCGGACATCATTTCTCGCGACCAGGGTGGGTCAAGTACCACTTCTACATCAACAGTGTCAACACCTGGTAAGCCGCGGATGGCCTTTTCAACATCCCCTTGAATAATCGGCCCCATGCCACAGCCTGGAGCTGTTAAGGTCATTTTAATATGAACGGCGTTTTTACCTTCACCCAAAGGTTCAACATGACATTGATAGACTAAACCCAGGTCGACAATATTGACAGGAATTTCAGGGTCATAAACTGTTTTCATGACTTCCCAGCAATTTTTTTCAACCGCCTCTGGATCATCTTCCTCAACCAGTGTTTTTAGTTGATGTTTTTCTTTACCCAGAGCATCGGCATCGGCTCCATCAATACGAACCATGTGGCCATGTTGGGTAACAACGGTGTAATTGTTTCCTAGCGACTGATGCAAGGTAACTTCTTCACCTTCTTTCAAGGTTGCGTGATTGCCATCAGGAATGGTGACTACGTTGACATCACGGGTCAGGGTTATATTTTCTCTTTCAGTCATAGTGATTGTTTATCTGGAAAATGTTCGTGCATCAATGACTTGACCGGTTATACCGATACTGTCTGCTGCGAACAAATAGTTATATACTTCATTTAATGCATCCATCGTTTGCAGTTTATCTTTATCTTCAGCAGGATAAGCCCGTTTTCTGAGCGGACTATTAACCGGTCCTGGTACTAATGTGTTGACCCGAATCTTACCGGATGATTCAAATTCTTCTGCCAGAATATGGGCAAAACCCTCAAGCGCAATTTTTGAGACACCATAAGCGCCGGAAAAGGCCATGCCTTGTCTTGCTGAAGAATCAGAAGTGAATACAATAGACGCGTATTCGCTTTTTTGCATCACTGGCAAAAGTACCCGAGTCAAAATAAATGGTGCATTCAAGTTGACATTTAAGGTGTGGCCCCATGCTGCGGTGCCATGAATTGCCAGTGGAGTAAAAGCGTGAAATTCAACTGCTGAATACAACATGCCTTGTAAGGACCCGTATTTTTCAGCAATGGTATTCGCCAGTTCTTGGTATTCGTCTTCATTGGCACCGGCCAAATCAAATGGATAAATAGCCGGTTCAGGTGCGCCAGATGTAACAATATCATCGTAAACCGCTTCCAGTTTGGGGATAATTTTGTCGAGTAATATGATAGTAGCGCCAGAATTTGCCAGGGTTTTTGCGGCCGTGCTGCCAAGACCTCCCGCTGCTCCGGTGATTAAAATAACCTGGTTTGTCAATGTCATGAATGGCAGTCCAGTATAGGTAAAATTTCTTCGGGGCGGTTAATTAGAAAATCGGCATCCCATTGTTCTGGGACATCTTCTAATTTCAAATAGCCCCATGTCGCGGCCACTGTCTTCATGCCAGCGGCTTTTCCTGCTTCAATATCATGGGCTGCATCACCAATATAGATACACTGGTCAGGTGTTACCTCAGCTTGTTTACAAGCAGCAAACATGGGTTCTGGATGGGGCTTGGCTTTGTCAGTGGTATCGCCGCTGATAATACAAGCTGCGCGATCTGTTAAATCAAGTGCTGCCATGAGTGGTTCAGTAAAGCGCTGTCTTTTGTTGGTGACCACACCCCATTTCATGCCTTTGTTTTCAATATTGATCAGGATAGTTTCCATACCTTGGAAAAGTTGCGTTTGTTGAGCGATATTTTGCTGATAATCTGCAAGCATTTGTTCCAAAATTTGAGCATGAATTTGTTCATCGCTACAGTCTGGTATACATTGTTTTATCATCGCGACAGCGCCATGCGAAATATATGGCTTGATACGCTGATATTCAACCGCTGAAAAATGGTACTTCTGAATGCTGCGATTTAATGCCGCGATTAAATCTGGCGCAGTATCTGCAAGCGTTCCGTCAAGATCGAATAAAATGCAGGATAAACTGTAATCCGCTGACATACCTATATTTCAGGTCGTTGATAAGCAATAATATAATTCACATCAATATCCTTACCCAGACTGAATTGTTTGCTGAAAGGATTATATTCAATCCCTGTCATTCCCCGAATTTCGAGCCCTGCATGGCGGCACCAGCGGCTTAGTTCAGACGGTTTGATGAAAGTTTTGTAATCATGGGTGCCTTTTGGCAACATTTTCAGTAAATGTTCGGCTGCTACGATGGCCAATAAATAGGCTTTCGGTTTACGATTAAGCGTTGAAAAAAACACAAACCCGCCAGGTTTAACCATTTTTGCACAAGCATTGACGATAGAAGCCGGGTCAGGAACGTGTTCCAGCATTTCCATACAGGTGACATGATCGAATTGTTCCGGGTGTTGTTCAGCAAAGGTCTCGGCACTGATTTTTTGATAATTTGCTTGAATCCCAGATTCCAGGCCATGTAAATCAGCAATATCAATGAGTTCTTCACTCAAGTCAATTCCCATCGCTTTTGCTCCTTGTTTGGCAAGGCCTTCAGTTAAAATGCCGCCCCCACAACCGACATCGACAATTTTTTTATCCTGAATATCAGCATGTTCCTGAATAAATTTTATTCTTAGTGGATTAATGTCATGAAGGGTTTTAAATTCTCCCTGTGGGTCCCACCAACGTTCAGCCAAAGAGCCGAATTTGTCGATTTCATGTGGATGTACGTTTTCTGTTGCTGTCATAATTAAAACTTGAATTTCAATGCGAGTAGTATACTAAATTACTGGGTTATAGGTTGTTTTTCCATCATTCTGTGCGCTTTAAGGTTCCTGTTTTGGAAACAGCGACTATA
>CAZGYJ010000238.1:0-3005 GCA_964530345.1 uncultured Methylomonas sp. | reverse complement strand
GAGCGCGTTTTTTTGTCTTTTGAGGCGCATAGTGGTGCTGCGCAACGAATAAGATCAAAAAAAACGTTCAATTTCTCATTGCCGCAGTAGAATCTTCCTTAATCTGACGCTCCTGGTTTTTTAAATTTAATAACAATAAAAGAGGAAGGCTAAGTAATGAATCAGTATGTATCTTCAATCATCAAGAAATTTTTAATCGGGGTTTTTGCCTTTATTCCAGTTGCAGTAATCTTGCAATTACTGCTATTTGTTGAACAAATCGCTTCAAATATCGTCATTTTTGTTTATGGTTATTTTGACAGTTATCTGGTGACTGCATTTCTTTTTATTTTTAGTTTTGCCATTTTTGCTTACATTGGACATCGGATAACCATGGGCAAAACATTTATTATCGGTACTATAGATAATTTTATTAACAGAATTCCCATTCTTAACACCGTCTACCGTGTTACCAAAAAAATTGTAAACCTGATTTCAGGCCACGAAAAAGCCGAACCCAGAGAAGTTGTCTATATTGAATATCCTAAAGAGGGCCTTTGGGTACCCGCTTATGTGACCAATAAGGAAAAAGATAAATATATTCTATTTGTCCCAACTTCACCCAATCCTACTTCTGGCTTTACTGTTATTGTGCATGAATCCAAAGTTATAAAATCTGAAATGGACATTGAAGAGGCAACCAGTTTTATCATCAGTGTCGGGGTTGATTTTGAAAAAGCCGAAGAAGTCATGAAATTGCCTTGATGAATGACTTGGAAGCGCTCTTAAATCAACTTAGCAGTTGGGTTTGGGGCCCCGTTATGCTGGTTTTTTTATTGGCTGTTGGTGTTTTCCTGACCCTGCGATTAAGTTTTTTTTCATGGAGGAAAATTCCCGAGGCTTTGCAACTGCTATGGAAACCTGAAAATTCAATCCGACAAGGTAATATTTCTCCGTTCCAAGCCTTGATGACAGCGTTGTCTGCAACAATCGGTACTGGTAATATTGCCGGTGTCGCCACTGCTATCGTTTTAGGTGGACCTGGAGCCGTTTTCTGGATGTGGGTCACGGCCTTGTTTGGTATGGCCACCAAGTATGCAGAAGCAGTCCTTGCAGTAAAATACCGTGAAGTCGATGAGCTTGGCAATTTTGTTGGTGGACCGATGTACTATATAAAAAACGGTCTTGGTAAAAAATGGCATTGGTTGGGGATTTTGTTTGCATTATTTGGCACTTTGGCCTCTTTCGGCATTGGCAATATGGTTCAGGCAAATTCCGTCGCAGATGCCTTACAGCACAGCTTTCAAATTCCAGTCTGGGTAACGGGTGTTATTATCATGCTGATTACTGCAGCAGTAATTTTTGGTGGTATCCAGAGAATAGCGGAAGTTGCTTCCAAACTTGTGCCTGTTATGGCAATTGCCTATATCATCGGCGCAATGATTGTCATTTTAAGCCGTGCGGATCACGTTTTTCCTGCATTATTGTTGATTATTGACAGCGCTTTTACGGAAACTGCTGCTGCCGGAGGATTTGCCGGAGCTACGGTCTGGGCAGCAATCCGTTTTGGGGTGGCCCGTGGCGTATTTTCCAATGAAGCCGGCTTAGGTAGCGCCCCGATTGCTCACGCTGCGGCAAAAACCAATAACCCGGTTCAGCAGGGTATGATTGCCATGCTTGGTACTTTCATTGATACTTTAATAGTCTGTACCATGACTGCGTTAGTCATTATATTAACTGGCGTGTGGCAAAACGGAGCAAACGGCGCAGCTTTATCTACCTTGGCTTTCAATACCGGATTACCTGTTTGGGGAGGTTATATCGTCACTTTTGGACTTGTTGTGTTTGCATTCACTACGATTCTGGGCTGGAGTTATTATGGCGAACGTTGTGCGGAATTCATTTTCGGGGTAAAGAGCATTTTACCGTATCGAATTCTCTGGATTGTTGCAATCCCAGTCGGCGCCATGGGAAAACTTAGTTTAATCTGGTTACTGGCTGATGTGATGAATGGCATGATGGCAATTCCTAACTTGATTGCTCTGGTGTTCCTTAGTCCGATTTTGTATTCTTTGACCAAAGAGTATTTGTTATCCAAATAATCAGTTGCTTTTCGGAGGATTTTTGCACACAAAATTAAATGTTTCAGTTTCTTCATTTCCTATGACCTGAAAAATAATTTTATCCCCTTCCTGCAAATCATCTCCAAAACCAACTTTCAAAATGCCTGAGTAACTGTCACCAGGCACAATCGTTTGTTTACGTAAATAATTTTTATTCATTTGTGAAAAGGTAATTGAATCAATGCGCTTCTGATGGGTTTCACTGTCTTGGGAACCAATTGAATAGAATAATTTTCCTACAGTATAGGCTATCCCACCAAATGGAATAAAACCCACGCCTATACCAACAGCGGTATCACCAACCTTTGCAGCAGTACTGCCTCCGGCTTCAGCCGCTTGCTCGACAATTTGCTCAAAACTGAAAACCGTTGCTGGCACTGATTTTTCCTCGTTTACAACTGCTACTTTCAAATTCTGATCTGAAAACAAAATGGGGGATGAAGTCGCATTAGTTACTGCCAAAGCAACAACCATTTGGTCAAAGGAATAATCCAAAATTTTAAGTTCAGGTTGTAAAATCGTATGTGATTGTAATTTCGGGCCACCCCGGTCATAGCTGATCGCCTGGTTATCCATCACTTGGGGATGAATCAAAACTCTGTTTGAAGAACAAGCGGTAATCAACATGATGACCAAAATCAAAAAAACTTTCATATTCAGTGTCTGATTTAATAAAAAATGATCATAGCATATTGATATAAAAACGTTAGGAACGAGCACGGAATAAGTTGGGCAACTGGGGCAGTATTTTTATTCGTATTCAAGGCGTAGAAATAGACGGCATAGCCAGCTATGTAACTATTTTTTACAACGCAGAAGACGGATAAAAAGACAAGCCAGTTGGCAAAGTTATTTCATGTTCGCCCCTTATTATTGATCATTTACTTCGTAAACTCCAATCAC
>CAZGYJ010000237.1:0-3015 GCA_964530345.1 uncultured Methylomonas sp. | reverse complement strand
ACCCAATTTTTCTTGCCCAAAGCGATTTGAAGAAAGGTATTTTTCTCTAGCTTATGATGGGTATCTTTCTTTAATCAATAAACTCATTAATAAAGCAACCGTAAGGCTGATGGAAATAGTTGATAAAGCGTGGGTAAAATCTGCTGATGAAAAGTTGGATTCGCTTGTTTGTCCATCCTGGAGTAATTTACCAATCAAAGGTTGAAATAATGCACTTCCACCAATCAACCAGGTATTGGTAAAGCCCAGTGAAGTTCCTTCAGCTTGCTGAGGGCCAATTATGGTGTTATTAGCATAAGCTAATACATTACTGCAGCAGAAGAAGCCAAGCAAAAAAATTAATAGATAGGCTGTCCACAATGGTAATTCTGGTATATAAAGTAAAAATAACATACTCATTAATCCACCTCCTGCACCAACAGTCATTGGTAGCTTGAACCGCTGGATTCGGTCTGCAAACCAGCCAAAAAAGAAACTGCCAGGGATGGCGCCGATAAATAACATAGAAACAATTGTTGCTGCCTCTGTTTGACTACAGTTGAATTTGGATTGAATAAACAAGGTTCCCCAGAGCGCACCGAATGCTATGAAACTAGTATTGATAGTTGCCGCATAAATTCCGGTAAGCCATGCATCGCGCTGAGACAGTAAATATTTTAAATCAGAAATAACATGAGGTTTTTCAAAATTATTTAGGAGTCTAACTGTTTTTTCCGGTTTATCACGCATTAACAAATAAATAAGCAAAGATAAAGATAATCCTAACCCCGCAATCACCCAAAGCGTTTTTTGCCAGCCAATCTTTTCTGCTAATCCGGAAATTGGGCCTTCGCCACTGACAGCACCGATCATGCCGATTACATTGGTTAATCCGACCATAGTAGCAAAGCGGTTGGCTGGAAACCAATTAGCCACTAGCTTTAGGCAAGAGACAAAAGAGAAAGCGGCGCCAGCACCAATCATCATTCGTGTTATTGCTGCCTGTATGGGTGATGAAGCATAAGAAAATAAAACGCAGCTACTGGCGGCAAAAAGAGCTGCCAATGCAAGGGGGCGTTGTGTACCAAAGCGGTCAACAATCAGGCCAATTGGAATCTGTAAAATCGCATAGGAATAAAAATAGCAGGATGCAATTAAACCCATTGTCGCAGCATTTGCATGAAATGCATTGCTGAGTTGCTGCTCCAATGCAGCAGGAATCACTTGGTTGATATAGTCGAAATAAAAATATAGGGAGCCTAGTCCCCACATTAACCAAGGCAACATTATTTTACTCAAAGAAACTTCTTCGTCTACTGTATAGAAATTCAAAAAAAATAATGCCAAGATAAAAAATCAGCATCCATTTTAAGCTGGATTTATCATGCAGCCAGAGATAACCAACTAACACTACCCAGGAAGCAAGACAAGATAGTGCTCCGAGCATAGGGATTATTGGTTTAATGTTGATATGTTGACGTAAACGAAAAGCGGCAACATTAACAATGCCAAAAATCAGTAAAAAAGTAGAACTAGCAAAAGCTGAAATCACGGCTAAATTTCCTAAATTGACAAACACTAGTGTCAAACCAGTGATGATACAAAGACTAAGCCAAGGAATCTCCTTTGTTCGTTCACTGATTAAAAAAGCACGAGGTAAAGCACAATCTTCAGCCATAACCTTACCTAAGCGTGCAGTACCAAACATTGTCGCGTTAATGGCAGAAGCTGTGGATAGTAATGCGCTCAGGCTAATAAGCAGAAAACCAGCATGACCAAGGAAAGGTTTTGCTGCAACGGCCAATATGTATTCTTTATATTTTACAATTTCTTCTGGTAACAAATTTCCTACAGCCACCAAGGACACCAAAATATAGAGAGTCAAAGTAATACTAATTGAAACCATAATTGCGATGGGTAGATGACGTTGTGGGTCTTTCATTTCATTGACTGCGTTAGGAATCAATTCAAAACCTTCATAAGCAACAAAAATAAGAGCTGAGCCCATAAGCAAACCAATTTCACCCTGATTAAATACCGGTAGTAAATAATCGTGTTTAACATAAAACAAACCAACTGTTGCAAACAAAGAAAGAATGACTACCTTAATAATAACAATTACATCTTCAGTGTGTCCCGCAGCTCTGATGCCATAAAGATTAACAGACAGAAATACTAGTAAAATGCCTGATTCTAGCAAATGTTGCATTGCAGGGTTGTGTTTATGATTACCCAGCATGGCTGAACCATACGCACTAAATGTGTATGCGTAAAGTGCCAAAGTTCCTATGTATCCGACCATCAGTAACCACCCACCCAATGCTGCAACATTGGGGTGGCGAAAGGCATACTCCATATAGGTAAAACTACCGCCGTCAGAACGAAAAGTTAATCCTAACCGGGCATAGGACCAACCTGTTAGTAATGCAATCATACCTCCCAATGCAAAAGCGAGTGGAGCAGCATGGCCAGCAAGACTTACCGACAACCCAAGGACAGAAAATATTCCTCCACCCACCATGCCACCAACACCCATAGCGATAAGATCTTTAAGATCTAGTTGTTCTTTTTGTTGTACCATCTTCCGAAGTAATGTCAGGATAGCGGTTCATATCCTGCTTTAATTATTATATCGTGCCCTTGTTGTGATTGAATAAAATCAAGAAAAGTTTGTATCGGTGGAGGAAGCTGTTGGTGAATCCGATGGTTGACAATGATACTTAAGGTTCGACTCATTTTATAACTATCTGAGCGGATGGTCTCTGGAACAGGTGCTACTGCAGGAGATTTGTTGTCGAATCTGATAGCGAGCACATGAAGCGCTGATGAACGTATAGTACTGTTTGAGAATCCAATCCCAGCGTAATCTGAAATCAGTGCCAATTCAATTGCGCTTGGTCCTGGCAGTGCTTGAAAGTCTTTAATAAAATCTCCACCGCATAAAACAACTTTTCTAAAAAGATCAGTAGCACCAGTATTGACTGTTAAACCATAAACATGAATGTTACTGTTGGCCAATACTCCTTTTATTTCTAA
>CAZGYJ010000236.1:0-3055 GCA_964530345.1 uncultured Methylomonas sp. | reverse complement strand
TTGGCAAAAATTCACGTTCATCAAAAGTTACCTGCTATTTTCCAGCCATTTTTTTATGATGTGCTGAAGATTTTTTAGATCAGTATTCATACAATAGTTTATTTTAAGCTCCTTTGCCCGATTAATGTTATGTTTTTTTAGTCTATTAACGCTTATCAACATGGTTCTGGCCTGTATTCCTCCTATATGTTCTCTCAAACTGTCCAATTTGTATAACACTTCGCTGCCTTCATCGTATTTGTATTTTTTGGTTTTGCATTCCAGCAGGTAAAGGCGGTTATTATGCAAAAGCCCAATATCAATTTCGTTCATGATTTCCTCTTTTCCCCGTTTTCTGGTGATTTCTATGCTGCGCGCCACATCTTGTATGGCTAGTTTATTTTTAAGATTCAGGCAGCAGGCATAAACATACATTTCCAGCCAGCCGCCGTTAACCATAAATCTGGCTTCTTCATCGGGAAAGAGCAGTTGATTGTTGTCAATCCTGAGCAAGCCGGCTTGTTGAAAATGGTCGATTAATCTCCAGAATTTATAGTCACCTTTTTTGTCTTTGCCAATTTCAGGGCTTCTTAGCCGCCTCTCAACGGCCATGCCGGCCAGATAGTTAAGTGTTGACAAGGCGCTACTGTAATCCTTGATATTGCCAATCAGTGTTTCGGTCAGTTCCCTGATCGCTGGCTTTACTCCTGAGGTATGACCGACCTTGACTTCATCAGCGCCATGGGCAATTAAATATTCTTTCAGTTTGATTTTGTTTGCCAGGTCTGCCCCAGATTTGCTGTCAGGATAAAGCCAGACAAGCCGGTCTTTTTCCGGATGTATGTAAAAAATAGCCTTATTCAGACTGCGAAACACTTCAGAGGCGGCAATACTCATCGGTTTGGTGCCACAGGTGGCATTGAGGGCTATTGCCTTGTTTTCGTATTTGTCCATCAGATCCATGACTTCATCTCGAATCAGCTCAATATCCCAAGGGCTGTCAAGTGACCAGCGTACAACTTGAATACCGCGAGGTCGGTAAATTTTTTCCAGTTGATCTGCCTGTTTTTGTTTGTCTTCTGAAACCAGCAAGATCACCTGTTTGGGTTTGAAGCGATCATCCAATATCGGGGTGATATTGGGTAAGACCTGATCGGAAATTAACACCAGGTGTATGTCAGCTTTGCAGGGCGGCTTCATGTTGTAGTTTCCCAGATTGTTTTTTCATTGCTTCCCATTATTCTTATTTATAAATTATCGTCTATTGGAATAGCAGTTCACTGTATTGATCAGGAAGTTGATCCGAGAGTTTTATCCCGACTGCCTGGGTTTCTTTAAGCATCATGGGGATAAAAAGTTCTTGCATAAAGTCCTGAAGTGGTTGCCATTGCGTCTGGTTTATTGGCGAACATCCATGCGCCAGGATAGATTGGTTTCTGATTTTGATATGGTTTAATAAGGTATTTTCATGTTCTTTGATAAATTTTGCGGCCCCACCGTGGGTTTTGTATTTAACCAGTTGCCAGGCCTGAAATAATCCGGCTTGCCATTGGCCTTCTCTGTTTTTGCTGAGTTTAACCTGGTCGGGTATTTGTTCGTCAGCAACATTATTGGTTTCAATCTGGCAATGTTGCCAAAGCAGCCATTGCGCGCTCCATTCAATCAGGCGATAAATTCTGGCTGTGGCATCATCATAACGACCCTGATGTGCCCGACGTAAAGCATTGAGGTAGAGGTCATAGAGCCGGGCGGCATTACGTTTGTTCTGGTCTCTATCATTCAGCCGCATCGCTATGTCGATATAGGGCTTCATTGTTTGCGGCAGTTTGGGAGCATAACGTTTCAAAATAGGAAATGCGATGTCGTGGTTGAAGTTATCCCATTCAGCAAAAGCTTGACTGAGTTCACGAAAACGGTTTAACGCGGCCCTTAGCTGGGTATCTCCGGGCGTGCGGATATTTTTCAACCCGGCTTCGGCTTCGCTGTAGGCATAGCGCCGCCAGCATTGTTTAAAAGGCGTTATCTGGCGTTGCAGGCGGATTTTTTCGATATTGGCCTGGGCAGAAAATTGTGAACCATCGTGGACTTTAATCAAATCGCTGCGATTGCCGGTCACCAGTTGCAGCTCGATATCCGGATTTTCCAGTGCGGCCATAATCAGCCCGGCGCTCATGGATTTGGTGCCGCCGGTGTAGTCGGCATATAGTTTCGCTTCTGGGTAGTCAGTGGTCAGCCGGTCAATGGCCTGATTACAATCGCTGTAGATTTGATCCAGGTCGTCTGCAGAGGTGGTGAGAGCTTCGAATTGTGATTCCTGTAATCCTGCCTGGGTGGGAATATTGGGCAGGCTGGGCTTGTCATCTTGAGAATGGGCTTTAATACAATAATCTTTGTCAATTATCTGAACTATGGAGCCTGGTCGTCCGGTTGCCGGGTCATTAGCAGTGCAAATAAACACAACAAAGTCCGGGTGTAGTTCGTTAATCGCACTGATGATCGGCTGGTGGCTGCCGCCAACGGTGCAAAGAAGTATTGTTTGTATTGTTTGCATGTTTTTTCTCTATTTTTATGACGCAGAGCGTGGGAGCAATTAAAAAGTGCATTTTTCAGCGTAAACAGTATAGTTCCCACGCTCCCGCGTGGGAACAGCTTACAAGACGCTCTGCGTCATCTCAGTACCGATCTATCTCAATCAGCCCTTCACCCAAAAAATAATTGGCGGCACTTGAATAACGCCAGTGTTCAGCAAGCTTTACATAACCGCGTTTGACCGGGTTATGGTGGATATAGTCCAGCTTTCCTCTCATCATGTTATCGTGCAAAATCAGCTCGGCATGAACGCCTTCCTGCCAAAATTGGTACTCCCGGTCAACTTTATGGCGTTTTTTTAAATATGCAAATCGTTTCAGCAAATGCTGTTGCCGTTGTTGTTTAAGATAGTCCAGAATGCGGCGCGCGGTAAATGATTTAAATTCGGCCACGGTTTTATTCAGTTGCGGCGCCTGGGCAATAAAATGTAAATGATTTTCCAGAATTACATAGCCATACAGCTTCAGCGCTTTATGCTGGCGCTGGT
>CAZGYJ010000235.1:0-3075 GCA_964530345.1 uncultured Methylomonas sp. | reverse complement strand
TTCATTTTTTAGCAAATACCTGGTTTTCAATGTGAGATAATGGCTTTTCTTTTCACTTCCTTTTTTCAATACTCGGAGTTATAAATGCAAGCAGATATCGGATTGATCGGTTTGGCCGTTATGGGCCAAAACCTGGTTCTGAATATGAATGATCATGGATTCAAAGTCGTTGTTCACAACCGTTCAACCAATAAAATTGATGAATTTTTAAATGGCCCTGCTAAAGGAACTGATGTGGTTGGCGCGTATTCGCTTGAGGAGTTGGTTAATAAACTGGAATCACCCCGAAAAGTGATGTTGATGGTTAAGGCTGGCGAGGTCGTTGACCACTATATTGAGAAGTTAATTCCATTGCTCGATGCGGGTGATATCATTATTGATGGCGGTAATTCTCTGTTTACTGACACCAACAGAAGGACGACTTATTTAGCAGAAAAAAATATTCGCTTTATCGGTGCTGGCGTTTCTGGAGGTGAAGAAGGCGCTCGCCATGGACCATCTATTATGCCAGGTGGAAATAAGGAAGCATGGCCTTATGTAAAACCAATTTTTCAGAAAATTGCGGCACAGGTCGATGGCGAGCCATGTTGTCACTGGGTGGGTGAAAACGGCGCTGGCCATTATGTAAAAATGATTCATAACGGCATTGAATATGGCGATATGCAGGTGATCTGCGAGGCTTATCATTTAATGTCTCAAGGCTTGGGGTTGGAGCCTGATGAAATGCAAGGGATTTTTTCCGAGTGGAATAAAGGTGCATTGAGTTCTTATCTCATCGAGATTACTGCGAATATTCTGGGTTACAAGGACGAAGATGGCGCGCCGTTAATTAATAAGATACTCGATACCGCTGGTCAGAAAGGAACGGGTAAGTGGACCGGAATGAACGCATTGGAGTTGGGAATTCCTTTAACGTTGATTGCTGAATCGGTTTTTGCCAGGTGTTTGTCAGCACAAAAAGATGAGCGGGTTGTTGCTGCGGAAATTTTACCCAAGCCAGCAGCAAAATTTACTGGTGATAAACAGACGATCATTGGCGCTGTTCATGACGCACTTTATGCCTCAAAAATTATTTCTTATGCCCAGGGGTTCAGTTTGATGCGCGAAGCGGCCAAAGAATACCAATGGAATTTGAATTATGGCGAAATCGCTTTAATGTGGCGTGGTGGCTGTATTATTCGTAGCCAATTTTTAAATGATATCAAAAAGGCTTATGACAAACAGCCAGATTTGAAAAATCTATTGCTGGATGATTTTTTTGTCGATGCTATCAGTCAAGCTGATGCTGGTTGGCGAAAAGCAGTTGTGCAAGGCATCGAACTGGCAATTCCGACGCCTGCATTTGGTTCAGCATTGTCTTATTACGATGGTTACCGGACAGCCAGATTACCTGCAAATCTGTTGCAAGCCCAGCGCGATTATTTTGGGGCTCATACTTATGAAAGAATTGACAGACCTCGCGGGGAATTTTTTCATACGGATTGGACGGGACATGGTGGTAAAACGGCATCATCCACATACAATGTTTAATTGGTAACAGACATGAATTTTGAGCCATGTACTTATGTGATTTTCGGTGCTACCGGAAATTTATCGCATGTAAAATTAATGCCGGCGCTTTATCATCTGGATGGAGAAAATCGCTTGCCGGAAGGAACAAAAATTCTTGCCGTAGGTCGCCGCAATTGGGATAAAGCCCGATGGACTGAAGAAGTTAGGGGCATGATTCAGGAAAAGGCGCGTGGCGGCCTGGATGAGAATTTGTTTAATCAGTTTGCCCAGCGACTGGAATTTCATGAAGGCGATATCAGTCAGGCTGATTGTTTTACAACGCTGGCTGATCGAATAAATGAAACAGATGATCTGCCTAAAAATATCGCCTTTTATCTGGCAATCAGTCCGGGTGATTTTGGCCATGTTGTAGAAGATCTTAGTGGCGTTGGTTTGTTGACTGAAGACGGTGGCTGGCGGCGAATTGTTATTGAAAAGCCTTTTGGCTACGATCTGACTAGCGCACAAGCATTACAGCAACGGCTAACCAGGCATTTAACCGAGGAACAAATTTTCCGTATCGATCATTATCTTGGTAAGGGTATGGTTCAGAATGTATTGGTGTTTCGTTTTGCTAATACCATGCTTGAACCGCTTTGGAATAGAAACTATATTGACCATGTTCAGATAACCCATTCAGAGCAGTTGGGAATTGGCAGTCGGGCGCAATATTATGATAAGGCTGGCGCCTTGCGAGATATGTTGCAAAGTCATTTGCTGCAATTATTAACACTGGTTGGAATGGAGCCTCCAGCGGCAATGGATTCAGAATCATTACGGGATGAAAAAGTAAAGGTACTGAAATCGATCAGGCCGATTCCAAAAGAAGCAGTCAATGCTCATGCATTTAGAGCGCAATATGGGCCAGGCAAAATTAACGGTAAAATGGTAAACGGTTATTTGCAAGAAGAAAATGTGCCGCCAAATAGCACGACCGAAACCTACGCAGCGATGAAGTTGTATATTGATAATTGGCGCTGGCGTGGTGTGCCTTTTTATTTGCGAACCGGTAAGCGAATGGCAAAAACCCAGTCGATGATATCAATATGTTTTCGTCATCCTCCCTTGCAATTTTTTCGCGGCACCCAGGTTGAGTGTATGAATCCTAATTGGCTGTTGCTTGGCATCCAGCCGGAGGAATGTATTCGTATGGAACTGCTGGTGAAAGAACCGGGGCTGGAAATGCGCAAACGAACGACCAGTCTTGATGCCAGTTATCGGAAGGAAAATGAAAAATCAACCGATGCTTACGAGGATTTGCTGTTAGACGTGATAGAAGGTGACAGGTCATTATTTCTACGTTTTGATGAAGTCGAATATGCCTGGCAAATTGTTGATCCAGTTATTCAGAACTGGGCGGTTGAGCGTGATTATATTACAACCTATCCTGCCGGCTCATGGGGGCCGAAAGAAACCAAACGTTTATTTGAAAAAGACAGTCAATGGTGGCGTCACTCGTTATTACCTGAGTGCAATTAAAGCTATCGGGTAAGATATTGGGGCGGTTTTAGAATATCGGCTTAT
>CAZGYJ010000234.1:0-3078 GCA_964530345.1 uncultured Methylomonas sp. | reverse complement strand
CAGTTGTTAAAGTTATTTCTTGTTCGTTCCTTAGTAATGCCTAAATCCATGACTTCACTACGGCACAGGAAGCAAGCTCTTGATTCATCACGGGTTGAAAAAAATCCTGCTTCAGCAGGTAAGGGT
Source organism: uncultured Methylomonas sp. (assembly GCA_964530345.1). Taxonomy (GTDB): domain Bacteria; phylum Pseudomonadota; class Gammaproteobacteria; order Methylococcales; family Methylomonadaceae; genus JALSJK01. Next base: position 2,952 of record CAZGYJ010000234.1, on the reverse strand, counting down.
GGAGCTAAAATTTTATCTAATCCCGTGCTAAACCAATGTCTTGCCCCCTGTTATCAGTATTGAAATCACGGCTTCAGGTAAATTACAAAACCAGTTTGTAAGGTTATTGAAAGGTTCGAGCCATAGACTATGACTATAATGGTCACCCATACTGGATATTTTCTCGAAGATGCAAACCAAAACAGAAATCGGTGATACCGTAGAATCAAAAGCAGAGTATTTTTTGTCCGCACCTGAAGTTATTGGCCATATTGGTTTTTTTCCGGTCACCAATACTTTGTTTACGTCAATATTAATTACCTTATTTTTGACCATCATTGCTTTTTCTATTTCAAAAAATTTATCAATGGTTCCTGGAAAGTTTCAGGCGTTTGTGGAAATCCTTATTGAATACGTTTATAAACTAACCAATCAAATTGCCGGTTCAAAAGCACAAGTTTTTTTTCCTTGGCTAATGACTTTTGTCTTGTTTATCCTAGCGGCGAATTTATCAGGTTTGTTGCCCGGATTCTCTTCGGTTGGAATTTATAAAATTACCGATGGAACAAAAACCTTTGTACCCTTTCTTCACTCCATAAACGCTGATTTGAACTCAACTTTAGCGCTCGCATTTATTTCTCTTTTTATAACGCACTTTTTTGCAATCCGTTTTCTAGGAATAAAAGCCTACCTGCAAAAATGGTTTTCCACCAAAATGTTTGGCATTGCCTTATTTGTAGGACTGCTTGAACTGGTTTCGGAATTCACCAAAATTATTTCATTATCTTTCCGACTTTATGGCAACATACAGGCGGGAAAAGTCATGTTGAACACTGCAAAATCATTCTATCCCTATGTACTGCCACTCCCTTTTTATTTAATGGAAATCATGGTGGCATTTATTCAGACAGCGGTATTCATGATGCTTACTCTGGTCTTTATGAGAATACTCAGTAGCAAACAAATTCATTAACTTTTTTTTCAACAAATTTTATTGAGGACATTTTTATGGAAAACATATCGTTAGCCATTGCTGGAGGTTTTTTTGGCCCTGCTATTGCAATTGGCATAATAGGAATGAAAGCTATGGAAGCAATTGGCCGAAACCCTGAGGCTCAAGATAAAATTCTGCCAATTATGTTACTTGCGATGGCCTTTGCTGAAGCTATCGCTATTTATGCATTAATTCTCGCGTTCACCAGTTAGCCTGCAACTTAAAAACATCCATGGAACAGATTTTTTCCAATTTTGGGGTAAAACCCATATTACTGTCGGCTCAAATGGTAAACTTTCTGATCCTTTTTCTGATCTTGAAAAAGCTGCTATACAAGCCGTTATTACAATTACTGGATGAGCGAAGGAAAAAAGTTGAAGAAAACCTTCAAAATGCTGAAAAAATTAAACAACAACTAAAAAAAATCGAATACGAATCTTCACTAAAAATTGCAGATGCAAAACTAAAAGCACAAAAAATCATTGATGCTGCTTGCGATGAAGCAAATGAAATTATTGCGATAGCTCATCAGCAAGCCCGGAATGATGTAGATTTGATTATTCGCAAAGGAAAAGAAAATTTATTACAAGAACAAGAGAAAGTAAAACAAGCCATGCATAAAGAATATGCCAATCTGGTCATTCTAGGAATTGAAACGATTACCAGCGAAGTTTTGAATCTGAATGATCATAAAAAAATTATCGAAACTCGATTAAAAGAGTTAAACAACCAAAATCAATCCAATGGAAGAACTTCCCAGCACACATAAAGACCCGCTAATTGAGTTCCTGCATAAAACCATTAAAGTCGCAGTAAAATTTCTTGCAATGCTGATGACCTTGGTAATCATTTGGGGTATCGGCGATGTTATTTACGTCCTTTACCAAAGATTAATGCTACCACCGGTTTTTTTGCTGAGTATTTCGGATATCCTGGCAACATTCGGAGCTTTTTTAGCTGTTCTAATCGCCATCGAGATTTTTATCAACATTACCATCTACATTAGAAACGATGTATTACCTGTAAAACTAGTGGTTGCCACGGCACTCATGGCCATTTCCCGAAAGGTAATTATTTTTGATTTTAAAGAACTAACGCCCATGTATATTTTTGCGACAGCGACAGTCGTCTTTGCATTGGGTATTACCTATTGGCTAATTTTAATGAAGGAAACAAAATGAAGAAACTTTGCTCTACCAAATTCCGATATTCACTAAAATTTGTTTTTTTTCAATCCAAAATCAAGTTCGGACTGCTTGCATTAACGCTATTCGCTTCGGGCTGTGCTTTTACCAATAAACACCATACCCATTGGAGCTATAAAGGACAACACGGCCCCAAATACTGGGGCACAATGAATTCTGATTACGCGACTTGTAAAAATGGTGTAAACCAATCTCCCATTGATCTAGCAAAACTGATCGAGGCTGAATTGCCGCCGCTTGGTCTGGCATACAGATCTGGAGGTTACGAAATCGTTAACAACGGCCATACTATACAGGTGAATTACCAACCAGGAAGCAGCCTATCTGTTGGTAATCAAGTATTCGAATTAAAGCAATTACATTTTCACACCCCCAGCGAAAACCAAATTAATGGTCATTCTTATCCACTGGAAGCTCACCTGGTTCATGCTGACAAAGACGGCAACCTTGCTGTCATAGCAGTATTGTTTGAACAAGGAGAAGAAAACCCGACCATAAAATCTATTTGGGAATCTATGCCAGAAAAAGCAGGAGAAAAAAATAAATTACAAACGATGATTTCTGCTGATGATATTTTACCCAGCCACCAAGACTACTATCGATATAATGGCTCTTTAACCACGCCGCCTTGTACAGAAGGAGTCACCTGGCTGGTGATGAAACAACCCCTTTCAGTTTCTAAACAGCAAATAAAGCAATTCGAATCCTTATTGGATCACCCAAATAACAGACCTATTCAACCAGTAAATGCTCGGCCTGTTTTGAAATAGAAAA
>CAZGYJ010000233.1:0-3097 GCA_964530345.1 uncultured Methylomonas sp. | reverse complement strand
CAGAAGACGGATAAAAAGACAAGCCAGTTGTCAAAGTTATTTCATGTTCGTTCCTAGGATAAATGAGCTGTTATTTGTTGCTTCAGCAAATTCTTTTTAAAGCTAAATAGAGAATATAAGCCTCTGAAGTGGCTTATTATCAAAAATATAACAATTTTTTAACCTAAGAGGAAAAACTATGACATTCTTTTCAAAGCAGCAACACCATTCAACCCGATTAATTGTGTCGCTGCTTATGTTGATTTTAATTTATGCTTTTTGTAGCTCGGAAAGCATGGCCATGCCAAGTTTTGCTAGACAAACGGGCCAAGCTTGTAGTTCTTGTCATACACAATCATTTGGCCCCAATCTCACCCCGATGGGTCGTTACTTTAAATTGACTGGCTATACAATGGGCGGGGGATCCGGAAACAATGCCAAGTTACCACCGATCAGTGCCATGATCATAGGGGCTTTCACCAATACTCTAAAAGACCAAGCTGTGCAAAGCCCAAGCAATCCGGATGCTCCAATCTCGTCGAGTTACAATAAAAACAATAATTTTACCCTTGAAGAAGTCTCACTATTTTATGCCGGTCGCATTTATGGAAAAGTCGGTGCGTTTAGCCAATTAACATATAGCGGCTATGAGGATAAACTGGAGATGGATAATACTGACATCCGTTTTGCTGACCAAATAGATTTATTCGACAAACCCATTACTTATGGTATCTCATTGAACAATAACCCAAGTGTACAGGATTTGTGGAATACAACCCCAGTTTGGGGGTTTCCTTATACTGGCAGTTCGGTTCAGCCAGAAGTCGGTTCGAGTGCATTAATTGACGGCGCACTGGGATCACAAGTGGGCGGGGCGACAGCCTATACGATGGTTGACAATTTGTTGTACCTGGAAGCGGGTGCTTATGGTTCTTTTTCCAATACTTTTCAACGCACATTCGGTATCCCAAAATCCGAAAGGATTTCACTCGATGGAGCCGCACCTTATTGGCGGGTTGCCTTACAATATGACTGGAAAGGCCATTATTTTGCAGTGGGACATTTTGGTATGATTGCAGATGTGTTCCCCGGGCGCGACCATACCAATGGAGCAGACCAATTTACCGATATTGGTTTTGATGCGACGTATCAATATTTGGCAAATCCAAAGCATATCTTTGAATTTAAAACAGCTTACATTTACGAAGACCAAAAGTTAAATGCGAGCAGAGGGCCTCGAACAGATAATACCTATCTTAATACCTATAAGTTCAACATTGCTTATACCTATGACCAAACTTACGGAGTCACTTTTGGCTATAATAAAATAACTGGATCCAATGATTTAGACCAAACCAAGCCCAATAGTGAATACTTTACTGCCGAACTGGTTTATGTACCTTTTGGCAAATCTGATTCTGTTTTAAATCCGTGGTTAAATTTGCGCACTAGTTTGCAGTACATTGGTTTCTCCCAAGCGAATGGTAGCAGTGCCGCCGCCCAAAATAATAACTCCTTCCTGATTACCGGCTGGTTAGCTTTTTAAAGTTACAGGCAATATATAATCCACCATGAATTACGCAAAATTTTATTTGTCTTCAAGGCGCAACATAGGGCCTATAGCAAGCTACGCAACTGTTTTAGTTACGCAGCTTTCGGCAAAAACTCAGTCGTTAGAAATCCGTAATCGTGACCGCGCGAAGTATATAACACCGAAGACGAATAAAAAGACAAGTAAGACTGGTGGGTTTTATGACGAGTTACCAAAAAAACCGAACAGATATCTTTTAAATTTTGTAACTACTCAGCGTATTTAACTAAAATTTTTAAATATCAGTAGCTTATGGAAGAAGTGTATGTATCATGGATGACACAATCAAGCCTACATGGACGTATTTACGGCGTCTTCTGGAATAAGTTACTGATATTGAAACTATAAATACGCTGAATAGTTACTAATTTTTTTGAGAAAATAACTTTATGCCTGACATTCCAGCAAGATTTGGTCGCGATAACGCGAAGACAAAATTTGCTTTTGTAAAAAAAACAGGAACGACTGCTTAATAGCTTCAACAACCCCATAATGGGGAAAACGAGTTTAATATTTCATTCCTGGACTAGGCAAATTTTGCTTGGTTCGGTGAAATAAATATTTGATTGTCACTTTATTACCACTAAATCCTAATAAAATCATGTCTGATTATCCCAATGAAAAAAGAAGAAATTATCAGCGTTTTAAAGATATTTCTGTTAGCGAAAGAATTTTAAATACTGTTTTTCTGCTCACTATAGGCATAGGATATCTAGCCGCTTTGGCTAACTTGTATTACACTCACCAAGGGCTGGATGGCAAAGCCGGACTATCAGTTGAAGATATCGTTATCAGCTACCATGGAGGTAACAATCATACCAGATTAGGAACGGCCATCAACGGGATCATGAAACCCAACCTGAAATATGGCAGCGATAAGGATGTCATTATGCAATGGATAGATCACGGAGCTGGCGAGCAGGAATATAATGAAAAAATCGCCCCGATATTGAATCGTGACTGCATATTATGTCATAGCCCAAGCATTAATCCGTCATTGCCAGATTTAACACACTACACCACAGTGGCTGAAGTTGCGCACGCAGGGGGGGCAACGATATCGACATTAGTCCGAGTGTCGCATATCCATTTGTTTGGTATTGCATTTATCCTGTTCTTTATTGGCAAAATATTTTTATTATGTGATCTCAATGTCTACATTAAAAGAGTGGCCGTAGTGATCCCTTTTGCAGCAATGTTACTGGATGTACTGTCATGGTTTATAGCCAAGGAGATTACTTTATTTGCTTATGTTGTTATTTTCAGCGGGGCATTGATGGGGCTATCTTTGTGGTTGCAAATTTTGCTCAGCGTTTATCAGATGTGGTTTTTTTCTGACAAAAAAACCACATAATCGAATGGGTTACTATTCAGCATCGGCCGCAATTATTTGTACAAAACTGAGTTATGAAACCAATAAGAAAAGACTGCAAAAATCGTATGCTATTTTTAAACCTATGCAAAAAAAGTATGATTATTTTTGCTATTAATTAATTATACTCTTCACCTAACATGACACTGTTTGGC
>CAZGYJ010000232.1:0-3098 GCA_964530345.1 uncultured Methylomonas sp. | reverse complement strand
GCTCGTTGCTAACGGAATCCGTATTTTCTGACCGACATAGATTTTATCCGGGTCTTTGATGATTTCACGGTTTGCTTCGAAAATCCGCATATAATCCTCAGCATTTCCGTAAACGCGTTCGGCAATCTTTGATAAAGTATCGCCGCTCTTGATTTCATAAAACTCGATATTTTCGGGTTCAAGCGCCTTTTTCACCGAACCAGATGTTGTTTCTGTGTCAAGTTCAGTCACATCAATATTTGCGACGACTTCCTTTACACCTTCAACATTTCCTGCCATTAACACGGCTTTTTGCGCAGCCTCCGGTTTATCAGTAATGCCAATTAATGTCACAATTCCATCCCTGAAAATAACACTGAGATCCTGAATACCTGGATTGTTAGCACTCATGTAATCGTAGATTTTTCCTGCGGCATCTTCATCACTGGTAAACAGTTTTTCACCAATTTCTCTGGCAAAGTCGAATAACCCCATCTTTTCTCTCCTGATTGTTATTGTTAAGAAAAAGACCCGATTCTGTTTATTAATGTGCCGGAGCAGGCGGTGCCAAAACCACTCTGGAACCATTTGTTTCCGGTGGACTAACCACACCGGCCGCCTCCATATCTTCAATTAATCGGGCAGCCCGATTATACCCTACCCGGAATTTTCTCTGCACACTTGATATCGAGGCTTTTCTGGTTTCGGTAACAAACATAACCGCTTGATCATATAGCGCATCTGCTTCAGCACCAGGTTCACCAGGCATGGAAAAACCATCATTGGCATCAGGTGTCTCGGTGATTTCTGGCAAATAATCCGTTTTTCCGGTTTTTTTCAAAAATTCAACAACCTTGTGTACTTCATGATCATCGACAAAAGCGCCATGGGCACGGATGGGAATGCTGGTTCCGGACGGAAGAAACAACATATCGCCATTCCCGAGCAACGACTCCGCTCCACCCTGATCAAGCACTGTGCGGGAATCAATTCTCGAAGAAACCTGAAAGGAGATACGAGTGGGAACATTAGCTTTAATCAAACCCGTTAGTACATCAACAGATGGTCTTTGTGTCGCCAGAATCAGATGAATACCGGCTGCTCTGGCCTTTTGCGCCAAACGGGCAATTAATTCCTCAACTTTTTTGCCAACGATCATCATCATATCGGCCAGTTCGTCAATGATAATGACAATACTGGGTAATTTTTCCAATACTGGAAATTCTTCACCTTCTTCAAGGGGGCGATCCAGTACAAACAAAGGATCGCGGATGGTTTCACCTTTGGCGGTTGCTTCATCAATCAGCTTATTAAATCCTGCTAGATTCCGAACCCCCATTTTTGACATTAATTTATATCGGCGCTCCATTTCGGCAACGCTCCAGCGCAATGCATTTGCAGCATCCTTCATGTCAGTGACTACCGGAGTTAGTAAATGGGGGATACCCTCATAGACTGATAACTCGAGCATTTTAGGATCTACCATGATCATTCGCACCTGATCAGGCGTCGCCTTATACAAAATACTCAGAATCATGGTATTAATAGCAACTGATTTACCGGATCCGGTTGTTCCTGCCACCAGTGCATGAGGCATTTTTCCAAGATCAGCAACCACAGGAACCCCGGAAATATCTTTTCCCAACACCAAAGTCATTGGTGATTTTGATTTCTCATAGTTTCGTGATGCCAAAACTTCACGAAGTGTTATCATTTCGCGCTCTTGATTCGGGATTTCCAGACCGATAACGGTTTTACCAGGAATAACTTCAACGATTCGAACGCTAGTGACCGACAACGCTCTAGCCAGATCCTTTGCCAAGCCACTGATACGACTGACTTTGACACCGGCAGCAGGCTGTAATTCAAAGCGGGTTATAACTGGTCCCGGATGTACCGCTACGACTTCCACAACGACATTAAAATCTTGCAAAATATCCTCAACCAATCGGGACATTTCTTCCAGATCTGAATTGGAATAGCGATTAACTTGTGTTGACCTGCTATCAAGCAATGATAACGCAGGTAAATCGCCTTCTCCAACATCATCAAATAAATCTAGTTGCTGTTCCTTTAAAGCTCTGTCGCTGATTTCAGGCTCGCTGATGGTTGGCGCAATTTTCAGCGTTGGCTGCTTTCTTTGAACTGGTTTTGCCGACTTTTCTTTTGCTGGTTTCGGTTTGATCACTTCAGGAACCGGCTCGTAATTTTCTCGCCGTGAATACCAAAAATCCAGAACTTTATCCTGTAAAAACGAACAGCCAATGAGGGTATATTTGCCAACCACATCCATTAACCAAAACCAGGACAACCTGGTCCACAAAGTAATACCGGCCAGTAGAACAGCAAGTAAGATCAAGGTTGCACCAGAATTTTTAAAACTGGCCACCAGCAAATCACCGATCTCCTGACCTAAAATACCGCCACTTGTACCGGGCAGTTCAACTCGGGTTCGCAGCAAGTGCAAATATAAGATAGCAGTTCCGGAAGCCAGAGTTGAAAAAAAACCAACCCATCGCAAAGCCAGCATCCAGCGATTTTCCGCCAGTTTTTTCTGCCGAAACAACATATATCCATGCCAGAAAATCATGACAGGAAATAGATAAGCCAGTAAGCCAAAAAGACTCAATAAAAAATCTGAAATCCAAGCGCCAACCATTCCGCAGGAATTAACAATCGCTTGTCCAGTTCCACTATGTGTCCAACCGGCATCTTCATTGCTATACGTCAATAAGGAAATCAGTAAAAAAAGCGCGCACGCAGAAAAAGCCAACAACGCAACTTCCCGTAACCCCCGTACTGCCCGCTCTTCAATCACCGCAACCATTGTTTATTATTTACCCTAAAATTCTATTAAAACATAATTATAGGTCAAATTTCGGATAATTTACATGAGTTGGAAAAAAATAAATAATGCTTTGATTTATGAAGAAATAAAAGCTAGTCAATGCTAGAGCAATACTGACCGAAAAAAATAATTTTCAAATTAATGACAAGATTTATCGTTTTTCGACAAAACTACTGTCAGTTATTACTGTATCGAATACTTTTTTTTCAATGATACGGATTGCCAAATAATCAAGTTGTGGAGAAAGTATTTTTGGAAGGAAATTAAATAT
>CAZGYJ010000231.1:0-3119 GCA_964530345.1 uncultured Methylomonas sp. | reverse complement strand
TATATATACGCTGAATAGTTACGTTATGAATAGAATTTTTCTATAGCAGCATGATGTCATTCGCAAAGACTGGCGTGCTGTAAATGGGCTATTTTTGAACGAGAAAGGTATAGTTAATAGTGATGGAATCGTGAAGCAGTGAAAAAATCACAACGAATTCAAGTTATTGTCGACCTCAAGGCTGATCAAGAACAAAAAGCACTGCAAGCTTTGGGGGAAGAGCAGCGCAGGCATCAGGAAATGTTCGATCAGATTGAGCATTTGACTCACTATCGGCAGGAATATTTAGAAAAATTCAGCACCTTGGGCGATGCAGGAATGAATATTCATCAACTCCAGGAGTTTCGAGCTTTTGTTCAGAAACTAGATGCCGCAATTGCCGGGCAAAAACAGAGTTTGCAAGCGGTTGAAGATGAATTACTAAAAAAACGTAAGATTTGGTTGCAGGCCAATCAAAAAACTCAAAGTTTACAAAAAGTACAAGATACCGCTTTGCGGGCAGAGCAGGCACAAGTGGAAAAACAAGAGCAAAAGGAACAGGATGAACGAGCCTCGCGGTCGGGGCGCAGTAATGGCATGGATAATGCTTAAAAACTAAGCATTAATAAAGTCGCATTCTGGAGAACGACAATGACACAAGATGTATCCAATTTGGTATCTTTATTTTCTGGTGTTGGCGGGCTGGAAGGCTTGCAGATCACTGAAACAGGTGAATTAGGCGCGACCGATGGCTTTTCAGAGGCATTGCTGGAACAGATTAAGCTCTTGCGGGAGCAGGGAGAGTTGCCGGAAAACCTGGAAGGTTTGGCTGAACTACAGAATCTTTCAAGCACTAATGAAGGTGGTAAGCTGCAAGAATTTGCCGGTTTATTAAATAATTTCGGCAAGCAGGGGACATCGCCAGTGGATTCAGGTAACAAGTTGCCGCAGACAGGTGAGCTGGAAAAATTAAACAATATTGATGAAGCTATTGATAGCTTGCATGGCGTGATGCAGCAAATTGCTCAGGTTACCGATGTTGTAGAAGAGGCTGCTGCTGAAGTTGGCGATGCAATAGAGCAATTTGTTGAATATTTAAAGGGAGATGATCAATCCGAAGGGATCAAGGAACAACAAGAGCAGGTGGTTGCGTCAATCAATATGGCTGCATCAGCTAATATTCCCGCTGAACCCAATAAGACACCTAATGAAAATTGGGTCGAAGATACATTGCTGAGTGCAGAGTCGTTGGTTCAGGACAAGTCTTTGCTCAGTAATACTGTTTCTGATCAAAAAAATGTTCAGCAGGTTTTTTCCAAAGAATTTGAGAAGCTTTCTTCCACTTCTTCGATAGTTGGAACACCCGCTGTTTCAACAGGAGAGCAAGCTGAATCAATTCCAGCGGTTACCGATCCAAGCCAGGAATTTCTGGATGATATGCTTGAAAATGACCAGGGTAAGTTTAAGTCAGTACAGGAAACAGCAGTATTAGACAATTTGAAAGAAGAGTCATTCAATATGAGTTTGACCAATAGTTTAGATAAATCTGTCGTTAATAATATTGGCCCTGATATTTCTATTTTAAATAGACAAATGGCAAGTATGTCTGCCGCTACGAAGTCTGAATTGCCGGCCATGACGCAAGCTTTCAATCATCCGGAATGGCAAAATGAATTCAACGAACGGATAGTATGGATGAATAATAAGTCCATTTCGGCAGCCGAATTGAAAATTAATCCTCAACATTTAGGGCCAGTCTCCATTCGCATTGACATGAATCAGGATCAGGCAACCATTGGATTTACGGCACAACATGCTTCGGTTCGTGAGGCTATTGAAGCTGCTATTCCAAAGCTAAGGGAGATGCTGAATGGTCAGCAATTAAATCTTGCAGAGGTTAACGTTTCGCAACATGATTTTTCGGAACAGCGACAACAGGCGCAAAATTTTTTCCAGGGAGGACAGAAACAAAACAATCCACAGGGCGAAGCTTTTACCCTCGATGAAAGTAATCGTGAAGCAATAGAAACAGCCCTTGATTTGACCGAAGAAATTGAGCGTGGAAGAGCTGTGGCAAGTAATGGCTTGTTGAACACCTATGTTTAAGTTCGGGTAAATATTCAATATCAGTGACTTATTCCAGAATACGCCGTAAATATGTCCGTGTAGGCTTGATTGTGTTAACCATGACACATACACTTCTTCCATAAGTCACTGATATTGAAATTAAGAATACGCTGAGTGGTTGCAAGTTCGGTTAAAATTTGCGTTATTTGTTCAAGCTGCGGCGATTAATCGCATAACCAATGATTTTTTTTGTGAATGGCATCATTAGCATGCCAGGCAAGCGGTTTACTTGGTTTGGGTCACGGTATTTATGTATGCCGATAGTCATACCTTGATGTCCTGCTTGAGGTTGATTCTGATAAGTACCAAATAAAAAATCCCACCAGCTCAGATTAAAACCAAAATTACTGTTCGCTTCATTTTCCTCAACAGAATGGTGAACCCGGTGCATGTCTGGGGTAACAAGAAAACAGCGCAAATACTTATCAATACCTGCGGGTAGTTTAATGTTTCCATGATTGAACATTGAAGTGGCATTCAGTAAAACTTCAAAAATGATGACCGAAATCAGGGGCGGACCTAATAAGAGAATGGCAGTAAATTTGATGAGTATCGATAAAATAATTTCCAGAGTATGGAATCGGGCGCCAGTGGTAACATCATAGTCCAGATCTGCATGGTGAACCCGATGCAGTCGCCAAAACAAAGGAACAGCATGCATCATCACATGTTGTAAATAGATTACAAGATCCATGACGATAACTGCCATAATGACCGAGAGCCAAAATGGCGGTTGATAATAATTCAATAGACCCCAGTTATGTTCCGAAGCAAAAGCGGCGACTCCTAAGGCAGCGGCAGGGAATAAAAGACGTAGTATCAGATTATTGAGAAAAATTAACGCCAGGTTGTTTATCCAGCGTAATGATTTGGAAATTGTTAATTTGCGCCGCGGCGCCAAAAATTCCCAAATCGCAATGACAACAAATACCCCAAAGAAAAAAACTAGCCGAATGGGCAGTTCATTGCTAAGAAGCCAAGCGTTTTCATTCATTTTCAATATATAATAACTG
>CAZGYJ010000230.1:0-3184 GCA_964530345.1 uncultured Methylomonas sp. | reverse complement strand
GGGTGAGGAGAAAATAAATCAAGAGCTTGCCACCTGCGCCGTAGTGAAGTCACGGATTCAGGTATTAAATTAACGAGTTATGGTTTTTGCAAATAATTTTTTATTGAAAACATTTTTTTAAGGATGGATTAATGAACGTAGTGATGATTGGCGCAGGATATGTTGGCTTGGTTTCAGGAGCTTGTTTTGCTGAATTTGGAGCCGACGTGACTTGTGTTGACAAGGATCCAGCAAAAATTGACAAGCTTAATGCAGGTGGCATCCCCATCTATGAACCAGGACTTGACGATTTAGTTGAAAAAAATGTACAAGCCGGGCGGCTTAGTTTCAGCCTGGATTTGGAAGATGCAGTCAAAAATGCAGACATTATTTTTATTGCAGTTGGTACACCAACGAGACGGGGTGATGGTCATGCTGATCTAAAATATATCTATCAAGCTGCTGAGGAAATTGCTGTCCACTTAAAGGACTATACAGTTATTGTTGATAAATCGACCGTCCCCGTTGGAACGGCAAGACAGGTCTACCGAGTCATTAAAGAAACCAATCCACAAGCTGATTTTGATGTTGTGTCTAATCCTGAATTTTTGAGGGAAGGATCGGCGATCGGTGATTTTATGCGGCCAGATCGAGTCGTTCTTGGTCTGGAAACTGAACAAGCAGAAAAGCTTCTTAAAGAATTGTATCGGCCACTCAATTTAATCGAAGCGCCTATTTTGGTCACCGATTTGGAGAGTGCGGAATTAATCAAATATGCAGCAAATGCATTTTTAGCGACAAAAATAAGCTTTATCAACGAAATTTCCATGCTATGTGAACAAGTGGGAGCAGATGTACATGCAGTCGCTAAAGGAATGGGGCTGGATGGCAGAATTGGCAAGAAATTTCTTCATGCGGGACCTGGTTATGGCGGCTCCTGTTTTCCAAAAGATACCTTGGCATTGATTAGAATTGCGCAGGAGCATGGTGTTTCCAGCAGGATTGTTGAATCCGTTGTTGAAGTCAATGCAGCCCAAAAAGCCAGAATGGTGAGTAAGATTCGCCATGCGCTTGGTGGATCTGAATCGGGTAAAACCATTGCAGTATTAGGACTTGCCTTCAAGCCAGAAACCGATGATATGCGCGATGCACCCGCACTTGCGATATTACCTGCCTTGCTCGATAAAGGTGCAAAAATTAATGCGCATGATCCCGAAGCAATGGAAGAGGCAAAACCTTTATTGCCAGAAAACATATCGTATTGCTCTTCTATTGAAGATGCCTGTAATGGAGCAGATGCAGTAGTATTAATGACAGAATGGAATCAGTATCGTGGACTGGATTTGAAGAAAATAAAATCGATGATGAATGGAAATGTATTTGTTGATTTACGAAATGTCTATGAATCAAAGCTAATGGAAGAAGCTGGGCTAAACTATTATTGTGTAGGAAGGTAAAGATAGAGAAACGTTCAAATTTTCTCCTCGGTGGGAAATAGTTGCGTACCCACTCGAAAGCAAGAAGATTTGGTGAAATATGAATTAAGAAGGTTTTAAAGCCTTCTCCAGAGGGAGAAGGTTGGTTGAGGGGAAAATAAAAAGATCCCAACCCTATGAATATAGGAAAAACAATTGTCTCTTAATTCACATCAAAGGGAAACTTTAACCTAACTCAAATATTCTCTTCAGATTGCACCAACAGAAAAGAGTGAATAAAAGTTAATAAACAAACAAATTTATTGGAAAACCATATAAGATGCCATTAAAAGTACTAACCGTGTTCGGAACCAGGCCCGAAGCCATCAAAATGGCTCCTGTTGTCCTCGAATTACAGAAACATGAAGAAATTGAATCATTGGTCTGTGTAACTGCACAGCACAGGGAGATGTTGGATCAAGTTCTTAATCTTTTTGACATAAAGCCCGAGTATGATCTTGACTTGATGGCACCAAATCAAGATTTGTTCGATATAACGGCAAAAGTATTACTAGGTTTGCGTGATGTTCTACGGAAAGCAAAACCTGATGTGGTTTTGGTGCATGGAGATACAACAACCTGCTTTGCCGCAGGGCTGGCGGCATTTTACGAGGGGATAAAAGTAGGCCATGTAGAAGCTGGGTTGCGAACAGGTAATCTTAGAGCCCCCTTTCCCGAGGAAGCAAACCGCACTCTGGTTGGTCGGCTAGCTGATTTACATTTTGCTCCAACACCTAAGTCAAAGCAGAATTTATTAGACGAAGGTGTGCCAGAAGATAAAATTGTCGTCACTGGTAACACAGTTATCGATGCACTTTTGATTGTCAGAGATAAAGTTAATTCAAAGCCCGAAGCTGAATGGAAAGAAAAATTTGGTGAGCAACTGTTTCAGAGAATTGTCGATAAAGAACGAAAGTTGATCTTAATTACCGGACACAGAAGAGAAAATTTTGGTCAGGGTTTTATTGATTTATGCAACGCCATTAAAGAATTGGCAGAAAAACATCCTGATTGGGATTTAATTTATCCAGTTCATTTGAATCCAAATGTACAAAAACCTGTTTTTGAAATCCTGAATGACATTAACAACGTCTTTTTGATCGATCCATTGGATTATGCGCCTTTTGTCTGGATGATGGATCATAGTGATCTGATTTTGACGGATTCAGGTGGAATTCAGGAAGAAGGGCCATCATTAGGAAAGCCTGTGTTGGTGATGAGAGAGGTAACGGAAAGACCTGAAGCAGTTGATGCGGGGACAGTGTTATTAGTTGGGACGGATAAATCGAAAATTGTAGATGGGGTTGAAAAGGTTTTGTTGAATAAGGATGTTTATGAAAGGATGTCTAAGGCCCATAATCCTTATGGGGATGGGGAGGCTTGTGGGAGAATAGCCAATTACATTGAAACCAGTTAGCTGTTACTTCTAAATACTAAAGATCTAATTTTAGGTTGGAGTTGATTTTACTCGTAGCAAGTGTGCTGTAATGATGTCTGAATTTTGTTTTTTCTATAGACTATTCATTAAAAAGCCAATGTCTTTTCTTTTTCTGGATAGCCTTTGGTATTAAGCAGGAGGTTAGGCATGCACCGCTCCGCTTCACTTCACTGCGTTCAGCACCGCGCGCATGCCTAACGGCAGCTGCGGTGTGACTGGCATGATAGTCAGCTAGCGGGTGAAAGTCCAGCCTTTGCCCTGTGAGAAGGGAAAAAGTAGGCGAAAGCAAGGG
>CAZGYJ010000229.1:0-3199 GCA_964530345.1 uncultured Methylomonas sp. | reverse complement strand
GGCTATCAGGCCAATCAATCCTGTTTCTGTCATAATCAGTAAAGTTAATTGGCGCTGGGTAACGCCAATGGCGCGTAAAATTCCAAATTGCTTGATTCGTTCAAAC
This sequence comes from uncultured Methylomonas sp., assembly GCA_964530345.1. GTDB lineage: Bacteria > Pseudomonadota > Gammaproteobacteria > Methylococcales > Methylomonadaceae > JALSJK01. The sequence goes on along the minus strand of CAZGYJ010000229.1, from coordinate 3,093 downwards.
TGTAATGCCATTAATGCGCTAAAAACACCCGTGAAAGCAATTCCAGCGGCTATCCAGCGCAAAGCATTGGTGATAACAAAAGTCTGTTCAAAAATTTCCATGGAAGCTTTATAAATTGACTGATTGGATTTTAGAGTTAGCTCAGGGGTTAATAGTTTCTGGATGTTTTGTTTAAGCTGCTGCTGGTTGGCATTGGTATCTGCATAGATACCAATGCCAGTAAAACCCGAATTTTTCCAATACTGTTGATACCATTTTCGAGTCATGGCAATGTGGCCTTGATCACCACTGTAATCAGAATAAATCCCAATTATTTTAAAAGGCTGATGCCCTTTTTTTGTATGCAGAAATAAAGTTTCACCAACCTTCAATTCATGGAAATAGGCGAAAGATTCCGTGATAAAAATTGTTTGTCGTTGTTCGAATTGTTGCCACAAGTTACCGTCAATCTTTTGCTTAAAGATGAAGCCGTCTTGAGATTTGTTGTTTAATTCAAAAACAGATGCCTTTATAAGCCCTGATTCTGAAATAATACGGGTATGTAAAATACTACTCAACATTTGTACCCCTGGCAAAGCGTTAATTTTATCTTTAAGACTTTGGTCAATCAGTTGTTTTTGAGTGGATGTTTGATTGCTGAGAGCAGAAACATAGAAATTAGCGCGTAAGCTGGTTGTTATCCAGTCTGAAACAGTTTGTCGAAAACTGTTTACCATTAAATCCATACCAATAGTGGCTGAAACTGCAATCATTAATGCGGCAATGGCCACGCCAGTTCGGCTGATTTCGGACCCCACCATTCTTGGCGGCAATGAAGCTAAAATGCCAAGAAAATGGTTGCTAATTTTTTCAAGCAGCTTCATCATCAAAACCGTAAGACCGGGGATCATCAAAGCAAATCCGAAAAGCAAAATAAAAATACTGGCGAGACCAAGAAAGATACTTTTTTCTGAACTAAAGGCCAGGATGACTCCACCGAGCACGGAAATCAAACCCAAAACGCCAGCGATGTTGGTAAGTTTGTAAATTTTGCTTTCAAGCTGTGAGCGGATTAATGAAGAGGTTGGCGATACTTTCGTTGCTTCCCAAGCAGGCGGCAATACCGCAAAAATTGTGGCTCCGATACCTAATATCATGCCTTTGCCAAGTTGTTCCGGGGAAATGATAAGGGCTACTTGACCCACCTGATAGTAAATTGTTTCGATGGTTGTCGAAGTTAATTGCAGTAAAGCATTCCCGATCAGGACGCCAAGGAAAATGCCAAGCAAGCTTCCAATACATGCCAAGAACAGGGCTTCAGAGATGATCAGGGTGAAGATTTGACGGCGGGTGACTCCGATACATCGCAGACCTCCAATCAGGCGACGCCGTTGAATGACAAGAAAAGTCATGGTGTTGTAAATCAAAAACATGCCTATTAATAAAGAAAGCATACCCAGCGCTTTTAAATTAATATTAAATGCCTTGGTCATTTGACGCATGGATTGGATTTGATTTTCTGATGTGATTAATAAAGTATCAGCAGTAAGATGATTGCGAATGGACTCAAGAAAGCGTTTATCGTTGTTGCCTTCGCTCATAAATTCAATAAAGCTAAGTTTTCCAGGCTGATTGAGAATTTCTTGTGCCGTTGAAATATCAGTAATCATCAGGTTTTTTAAAATCTGACTGGATATCGTACTGTTTTGATTTAAAAAACCGATAATCTTCAAATTCAATGTTCCTTTCGGAGTTGCAATTGCGAGATGATCATTGATTTTCAAAGCCAATTGTTCAGCAGTCACTTTGGCAATCAGGGCTGTATTAGCTTCTGAAACCAGACGAATCAAAGAAATAGCAGATTTTTGATTACTCGTTTGTAGTCGCCATGTTGACTGAAATGTATCTTCTATCAATGGATCGATGCCATATATTTTAAATGGCTCACCCGGATGATTTGCCAACTGAATATTGCCACGTATTACTGGCGCGAGGTTTGGAATTCCAAGCTCTACTCGAAGTTGTGTATAGAGTTTTTCATTCAGATTTCCGTCTCTGGCAATAATTCGATGTGATGGTTTTCCAGAAACAACCTGATTGATTTGTTGAAAAGACTGGAGTGAGCTTTCAAGAGCAAGATCAATAGCGATGACTACTGCAACGCCCAGGGAAATTCCTATTAATGCGAGTGCTAATTGCCAGGGGTGCTGGAATAGAAAATTTCTGTTGGCGCGAACCAGAATCGAAGTCATAAATTGTCGTTGCTGGGAAGCAACTGCTGGTTGCGGATGGAAAACACATGATCAGCAGAGCCAATAACTTCACGGCTATGTGTCGCCATAACCAAGGTTTTTCCAGATTTTTTTACCAAATCAAATAGTAGTTCCAGAACTTGTTTTCCAGTGTCAAGATCGAGGTTGCCGGTAGGCTCATCGGCAAGTATTAAATCAGGGTCATGTATTAATGATCGAGCAATGGCGACTCGTTGCTGCTCACCGCCAGAAAGTCGATCCGGATAACTATCAAGTCGATCGGACAGATTCAGTTTTGACAGTAACTCAATCACTTTTTTCCTATCTGTTGAATTAATCCGCTTGATTAGCTCCAATGGTAACAATAAATTTTCTTCTACCGTTAATGTTGGAATGAGATTGTACGACTGAAATACAAAGCCGATGTGATGACGCCGAAAAATTGTACGGTCATGTTCCGACAACCGAGTGAGATTGATACCATTAACAATAATTTCCCCAGCATCAGGTTGATCCATACCGCTGACCAAATTTAATAGCGTTGATTTCCCGGAACCACTGCGACCCAACAGTACAATGAATTCTCCAGGGGCAATGCTAAGATTCAACTGACTGAAAATAAGATGCTTTTGATCGGATTCCAGATAGCTTTTTTCAAGTTGATGAATTGCTACCGCTGGTATTATGGACATTTTCAATAGCTGGCAATAGATTTAAATAGGAAATTGGAATGATTTTAACAGGAGCCTGGATAAAAAAACCAAGTGGGATTTTAATGGATTGATTTTCAGTCTTAATTAATAATTCGTAACTATTCAGCATATTTAATTTATCTAGAATCACTCAATATCAGTGACTTATG
>CAZGYJ010000228.1:0-3231 GCA_964530345.1 uncultured Methylomonas sp. | reverse complement strand
CAAAACTCAAAACATAGAAAAAAAAGAAATTGAAGCCATACTGGATTTTAAACATGTGCAAAAAATGGCATAATCGGGTAAGGGCCGGTTTCTCTCCGGCCCTCCCCAAGCCACCGTACATGTGGGTTCGCATACGGCGGATCATTAGCCATTGGGATAATGGTTGTTAACCACTACTCTCTAAAAGACACTGACCCTTGCGCTTTTAACCAGTCATTATTGAGACCGATTTGGACGGCCTTGGTTTTCGCCAGCCGGTAGTATCCTTTGGAACTCAGGCCAATATGAATCGCCAGTTGGGTCGAAACCCCTAAGCGAATCAGGTGTCGAATCCGGCCTCGCATTCTGCCCCATTGTTTCAGGTAGCACATGCGTATCCGTCTTCTGATCCAGTGATCCAGCTCGGGATGACGTCCAATTATCCAAACGTTGTTAGATATTAGAGTTTGTATCATATTCATAAGTTGTTGCTCACTTCTCATCCTTGATTTTCTATTAATTTAATTCATCTGCGATCCAGGATATCAATTATTGTCATCTTGATATTATTTTATGGATTGATGGGTGGCTGGTATTGTTCATGCCCATAAATTTGAAACCAGGTGACGACCAAACTGACACACGGGTATACTTAGAATCTACTGATTTAGCTTCATCAGCTCCATTTTCTATAAGCTATTTGCAGTCACACAGTTACATAATCTCCTCTTGAATTTAGACCAATTTAAGACATCACCGACCTAATGACTTACTCATTGATTACCGCCTGAATCCGTGACCTCACTATGGTACAAGTGGCAAGCTCTTGATTCATCACGGGTTGAAAAAAAACCGCTTAACCTAAGGGTGAAGCTAAGATTTTTTCAAATTCCGTGCTAAACCGATATCTTGCCTCTGTTATCCGCATTGAAACCACGGATTTAGGTGCTAAATTTCTATGGCTTACACCTCTTTCGATCATTTCACTGGCCTGCCTGGTCTTGATATAGATTTCTTCTTGCTATAAGAACACAACTTACCTTCTTCCTGTACTTAAATAAAACAATTTAGTTTTGAATCGATACTATTTGACAGACGACATCAATTCTTATATTGTATCGATTCGATATTAATAATGTAGTTTTGTTAATTCGTATGGAGTTTTGTGATATTCAATTTGTAATATTGGATTTTCGCGTTAATTCATTTCTTTTTTAATGGAGGGCTGTAAAGATGACTGAAGAAATCCAACAAAAAGATTATTTTTGGTTATACGTTGCTGGTGTTGCTGCTTTAGCTATCAGCACTTTATTAATGGTTAAGCAAAATGAAACTAAAAAGTTTGACCCAATACGAGAGCAAGTTAATGAAGAACTTAGATTGATGAATATCCGAGTTCTAAAATAACTCCGTTTGTAAGCCACAACCCAGTGCTACACAAACAGTTTAGCTGGAACTTTCATTGCCTACTGGAGTTGCCAGATCACAAATTATAAAAACACGAGGAATCTCATGAAATTTTATTTGGTTGCTTTGATGATGTTTTTTGCTGATAGCGCAATTGCCACGGAGTACATTTATAGAGAATTAATGGCGAATACTCTTGCCAGTCCTAAATGCGAATCTAAAGCAGATGCACAAACTAAAGCGGACAGACCGTATAACCTGAAACGATACTCAAAAAAATTCTGTCAGTCCCAAGGTTATGGCTGGCATGTCGAAAAAATAAAAAATAACGGCAAGATGGTGTGCAATAAATGTCCAAAAGACAACCAAAATACCTTTACATGCTTTAAAGAAGATGTAGTTGTTAAGTGCAAACGTATTAAGCCAGGATCGGTCGGACTGTTACCGGGACAATATTAATCTTATCAATGCTTATTGGTCATTTACTGTACGGCTTTGCATATCGGTTTTGATACCCATGCAAACTTACTGGATTTTTTATCTATACCCTGAACCCGTGATTTCAATGCGGATAACAGGGGCAAGTTATTGGTTTAGCATGGGATTTGAAAAAATCTTAGCTTCACCCTTAAACGGGTATTTTTTAACCCGTGATGAATCAATAGCTTGACACCTGTGCCGTAGTGAAGTCACGGATTCAGGCATACCTTTCGCCATTGAGAATGCTTCGTTTAGAGTACCTCAGTTTTTGTGAAGGACTAGGCGAAAAAACATAGCAATAGCAGGTGATTGGAAGATTTTGCATCGTTGTCGCTTGCAAAAAATGGCCTGCTATAAATGGAATATTCTTGAACGTGAAAAGTAAAAATTAACGACGGAGGATAAAATGAACAAATCAATTCTTTCAATCATCGGCTTAAATGCTAGCCTTTTTTTGTCATCACTTTGCTATGCGGGAGAAAACAAGGTGCCTTATCCTGAAGGATATCGAAATTGGGTTCATGTGAAATCCATGATCATTAAACCAGGACACACCTTGGAAAATCCTTTTCAGGGTATTCATCATATCTACGCAAATGAAAAAGCCTTGCAAGGACTAAAAATGGGAAAATATTCTGATGGCTCAGTATTAGTCTTTGATCTGTTAAATTATATCGATAAAGATAATGCCATACAGGAAGGAGAACGCAAGCTAGTTGGTGTAATGTATAAAAATGCCAAGCAATATTCCAATACTGGAGGCTGGGGGTTTGAAGGTTTTGCTGCTAACAGCAAAACTGAAAGATTAACCAGCGATGGAGGTGTCTCATGCTTTAAGTGTCATGTACCTCATAAAGAGCGCGATTACGTCCATTCTCAACTTCGGAATTAAGAGGAAGTTGTCCGAATTAAATAAAATTCTACTGCGGCAATGGGAAATCGGCTACTTTTTCAGATCTTTTTCGTTGTGTAGCACCACTATGCGCATCAAAAAATCAAAAAAACGTTCTCAATTTCCCACTTGCCTCATTACGAACCCTTCAACCTGACGACAACTTCCTAGTGTTTTTTTCCGGATCGACATATCTGTCAGTTCACCTTTAATGCTTTCTACGATATTTTTTATTTTGCTTGCCTGCTTATTTTACGTATTTACAATGTTTCTGTTTTTTCTGCTTGAAACATGCATTTTCTGATTTATCCATGCTTCACCTATTTTTTGCCCAATATTCAGATAAACAAACATCGACAAAAGGCCCGATTAAAACTATCATTCAATCTTTCCCAATAAGTTAATGCAACTACATTTCTAAATTTATGCAAGAACCTGGTGTTTATGAGCTAATTGAGCGCATGGCGGCACTT
>CAZGYJ010000227.1:0-3237 GCA_964530345.1 uncultured Methylomonas sp. | reverse complement strand
GCTCCCCTGCTAAGGGAGTATGGGTTTTATCGCCCATCGAGGGTTCGAATCCCTCTCTCTCCGCCATTTATTTGTTGACAAGGAAGATAAAAAACAGGAAAATGTCCTGATGTTAAGCGCCCGTAGCTCAGCTGGATAGAGTACTCGGCTACGAACCGAGCGGTCGGGAGTTCGAATCTCTCCGGGCGCGCCAATTGAATAAAAAAGAATTTTTCCCCTGTAGCTCAGTTGGTAGAGCGGGTGACTGTTAATCACTAGGTCGGCGGTTCGAGCCCGTCCGGGGGAGCCATTTATCAGAAAGTCAGGTTTACAATGTAGGCCTGGCTTTTTTTGTTTCTTGCGACCAGGTATAACGTTAATTTCTGTTAATACCGATTTTTATCCAAGGTATTTTATTTGAAACGAAAACCATGCTTCTATTTTCAAAAAAACAAGACTGGTTAGGTAATATTCGAGGCGACATTTTAGCTGGTACTGTAGTCGCTCTGGCTTTAATACCTGAAGCTATTGCTTTTTCTATTATTGCTGGAGTTGACCCTAAGGTGGGTCTATATGCTTCTTTTTGTATTGCCGCCATAACTGCCTTGATTGGTGGCAGACCTGGAATGATTAGTGCTGCTACTGCGGCAATGGCATTGTTAATGGTAACCTTAGTCAAGGAGCATGGATTGCAATACTTATTAGCTGCAACTATTCTGACAGGACTGCTACAAGTAGTAGCAGGTTATTTCAAGTTAGGGAGTTTAATGAGTTTTGTTTCCCAGTCGGTAGTAACTGGTTTTGTTAATGCTTTAGCCATTCTTATTTTTATGGCGCAATTGCCTGAATTAACGAATGTTAGCTGGCATGTTTATGCGATGACCACAGCTGGATTGGCTATTATTTATTTATTCCCTCTTATTCCCGTTATAGGGAAATCAGTACCATCACCCCTGGTTTGTATTCTAGCTCTTACCGGTATTGCTCTGTATTTGAAATTGGATATCAGAACCATTGGCGATATGGGAGAATTACCAGATACATTACCTGTTTTTATGTGGCCTGAAATCCCCTTAAATTGGCAAACATTAAAAATTATTGTTCCGTACTCAGTTCCGTTAGCAGTAGTTGGTTTGCTAGAATCCTTAATGACTGCAACCATTGTTGATGATTTGACTGATACCGATAGCGACAAAAATAGGGAATGTAAAGCGCAGGGTATTGCCAATGTAGGCGCTGGAATGCTTGGTGGTATGGCAGGCTGTGCCATGATTGGACAGTCTGTTATTAATATTAAGTCAGGCGGGCGAGGCCGTTTATCGACTTTATTTGCCGGTGTTTTATTACTTATTATGGTGGTATATTTGAGCGACTGGATATCACAAATTCCAATGGCTGCCCTTGTAGCTGTTATGATTATGGTATCAATCGGTACCTTTAGCTGGAGTTCAATTCGAGACTTAAACAAAAATCCACGTTCCAGTAGTATTGTTATGTTCACGACCGTGGTTGTCGTGGTTTGGACTCATAATTTGGCTTTGGGCGTCTTTGTAGGCGTATTATTAGCGTCATTATTTTTCGCTAATAAAATCAGTCATTTTATGTATGTGGAATCAGATCGGGATGAACAAAGCGACATCCGGGTTTATCGAGTGGTAGGCCAGGTTTTTTTCAATTCAGTTGATAAATTTGTTACTTCATTTGATTTCAAGGAAGCCGTTGAGAAAGTAGTTATTGATCTTCATCGCGCTCATTTTTGGGATATTTCTTCTGTTTCTGGATTAGACAAGGTGGTGTTGAAATTTCGACGTGAAGGTGCGGAGGTGGAATTGATTGGGCTGAATGATGCAAGCTCGACCATTATTGACCGCTTTGGTGTCCATGATAATCCAGATGAAATCGAAAAAGTTGTAGGTGGTCACTAATGAACAACGATAATCAGATGATTCTTGCGTGTGTAGATGGTTCAATTCTTAGTGAGGCAGTTTGTGATTATGCGGCCTGGATTGTGAAACGTATTGATTCACCATTGAAATTATTACATACCATTGATCACCACCATGAAAAAGGAGAACTAATTGATTTGTCAGGTAGCATAGGAATCGATAGTCGCGATCATTTGCTCGAAGAAATGGCCTCTCATGAACAACAGCAAAGTAAATTACGAATAAAACAGGGTAAATCAATATTACAAGCTGCTAAACAGCGCGTTATTCAAGATGGAGTCAATGATCCTGTTACTTGCATACGCCATGGTAGTTTAATTGATTCACTCATTGAATTCGAAAGCGATATACGGATATTGGTTATTGGGGTTCGAGGAAAAGTGCATGAAAATCAGACTGGACAGATTGGTGAGAAAATTGAATCCTTGATTCGTTCACTACATCGGCCCATTTTGGTTGTTTGTACGGAATATCAATTTCCAGAACGAATCATGATCGCTTATGATGGCAGTGAAGCCGCAGAAAAGGCTGTGGAAATGGTAGCCTGTAGTCCGTTATATAAAGGACTTGAATGTCATTTGGTTTGTGCTGGAAAAAAAGCATCAGCAGAAGGCCAGCTAGAAAAAGCAGCCGAGAAGTTAAAAAAATCTGGCGATAAAGAAATATTTATTGCCAGATTAGATGGCAAGGCTGAAGAAAAATTATGCGAATATCAGGATTCTCACAATATTGATTTAACCATAATGGGCGCTTTTTCTCATACTCGTATTCACGATTTGCTATTAGGCAGTTTCACAGTAAAAATGCTGATAAATAGTAAAAAACCGCTATTACTACTCCGATAAAAAAGAGGTTATTGGCTCATCAATAATTTCATTAGTAGATTTTGGGCTTCACCGCTTTTTGGATTGATAAGCATGGCAGTTTTTAAAGCGCTCAAAGCTTCAACTATTTGACCTTTCTGAAAAAAAGCTTTTGCCAGGCCAAAGTAGGGTGAAAACTCATTCGGTGTTAGTTTTGTGGCTTCCTGAAACTGACTGATGGCTTCGGTTAATTTTCCCTGGGAAACCAGCTGTGTCCCGTAGGAAAATAGTGTTTTACCCAGCGTGGTTTTTACTTTGTTGTTATTTGGCGCAAGTTCAAGTGATTCCTGTAAATAGCCAATGGCTTGGGTAAAATTTCCCTGTTTGACTTCAAAAACAGCAATATTGATTAAACCGTCAATCAAAATTTCCAGTGTTTGGTTTTTGGTTTCATTAGGAGCCAGTCGATAGGCGCTGCGCAATGCAGGAATGGCAGAACGCCATTGTCC
>CAZGYJ010000226.1:0-3281 GCA_964530345.1 uncultured Methylomonas sp. | reverse complement strand
CTGAAAACTCCGTATAATAGGAAAATTTATCTATTCACCCTCAGGCAATCCATTAAATAGTGAAAGATTACATCCATATTGCTCGTATTGACCATTGGTTTAAAAATATTTTTATGCTACCGGGCTTTGCTCTGGCCATAATATTAGCCCACGTACCGTTATCAGAAGCTATTGTACCTTCGATTATTGCAATCTTGAGCACCTGCTTTATTGCTTCAGCCAATTATGTCATCAATGAATGGCTGGATAAGGATTTTGATCAACATCATCCGATAAAAAAACACCGCCCTTCTGCAGTAGGCAATATCAAAGCCAAATATGTTTACCTGGAATATGTCATTCTTATTGCCATTGGGCTTGGCTTGGCATCGCTGTTAAATAAAGAATTTATCATGCTTTCTATGGTACTTTTGGTGATGGGGATTTTATACAATGTCAAACCGTTCCGCACCAAAGACCAGGTTTATCTGGATGTTTTGAGTGAATCAATTAACAATCCTTTACGTTTACTACTGGGCTGGAGTGCCCTAGTTAGCGGCAGCTTTCCTCCTTCAAGCATTCTGCTAGCTTACTGGATGGGCGGCGCTTTTTTAATGGCCATGAAACGCTACGCAGAATTTAGATATATTGATGATCACGAACAAGCCGGACTGTATCGGCGTTCATTTATCTACTACACAGAACAAAGCCTGCTACTTTCATCGTTTTTTTATGCGATTTCTTCAGGGTTTTTTCTGGGAGTGTTTTTAATCAAGTACCGGGTGGAATTTTTGCTGAGTTTTCCATTGTTTGCCTTATTATTTGTCTGGTACGCCTATATTGCGATGAAACCACACTCTGCTTCTCAAACCCCGGAAAAACTCTATCGGGAACCAAAATTTGTTGCCTACGTAGTTTTTCTGGCAATTGTTGTCACCACCTTGTTTTTTATTGATATTCCATGGATGAAAAGCATGGTTGATCCAGTTGTTTTCTAATGGGGATTCGGCACTACTTCAGAAGCTTTTTTCGCTATATATTTTCAGGAGGATTAGCCACTTTGGTGCTTTTTGGATTATTAGTTGTTCTGATTGAGAAATTTCATGTTAATCCGACCTTATCCAGCGCCATAAGCTTTACCGTCTCGGTTATTTTTAGTTACTTTATCCAGTTTTACTGGACATTCAAGCCGACTGGGTCACATAAACGCTTTATGTTTCGGTTTTTACTGGTGACAATTTTAACTTTAAATATAAATACCGGCCTGTTCTGGTTATTGACAGAAATACAAAGATGGCCCTATCTTTACTCCCAAATACTTACTACAGGTACAGTTTTTTTATTAAATTTTTTGATCAATCATCACTTTACTTTCAAATCTCACCCAATACGCCAACATTAAAGTGCCTGAAAAATCAATTGAACAAACAGTGGTCATATTTGACCTTGACAGCACCATCACCAAAAAAGACACCTATGTTGCATTTCTGCTGTCTATTTTAAAAGCCTACCCACTTCGCTTTTTTCGCTGCGGTTTCCTGCCTTTCGCCATCCTTATCCATAAAGCCGGCATAAGAGATAACAGCTGGCTTAAGGAAACTTTTTTAACTACAATTGCAGGAGGCCTGAGTCAATCACAATTAACTGCCTGCTCTGATCAATTTCTTGAAAAGTTGAAAAAAAAAGGCATCCGTAGCAAAGCCTTACAGAAAATACAACAACATCACGATGCCAATCATAAATTAATCCTGGCATCGGCCAGCTTTGATTTCTATGTTAAAAAACTTGGCCATCAACTGGGCTTTGATGCTATCGCCTGTACCCTATCAAGCTGGAATAAGCATAACAAGCTTACTGGAAAAATTGACGGACAAAATTGTTACGGAAAATACAAGTTAAAAAGATTAATTGAAATACTTGGCAATGACAAAAATGCTATAACTACCATTGCTTACACTGATCACCATTCTGATGCACCGCTGCTTGAATGGGTTGATAAGGCAATTGCCGTTAATCCAACCCAAAAACTGCATCGACTGGCCTTGAAGAAAAAATACATTATTGCTGACTGGGATGATTAACGCATAATCCCTACCATTTTTATCTGAATTAGTGTATCTTTAGCACAACTTTTTTTGTTTTTTTACGACAACTGAATGAAGACATTGAAAACACTCGGATCTGCTTACGCTTTTGTTAAGGAATACCATACCGGCCTAGCGCGCGGTGCACTCACATTTATCGACAACACCCTGGTTTATCTTTACGATAAAAAACCCAGTCGAGGGCCAACATTTGTTGGCTGGAATGTGTTGTTCAACTGTAATGCGAAATGTTCTTTTTGTGATACCCACGAGCTACACAAACAACTTGACCGTGAAATGACGCATGAAGAAGCCATGTCAGTAGTTAGACAACTAGGTGAGGCCGGAACCTGGCATTTAAGTTTAACTGGAGGAGAAACCTTGCTTCGCAAGGATCTACCCGAAATCATCAAGGAAGCTAAAAAATACAATATGTTTGTTAACGTCAATACCAATGGTGCGTTATTGGCGAAAAAAGCAAAAAGACTGGTCGATTCGGGGCTGGACAGCCTGATTATCAGCCTGGACTCTGATAAACCCGAAATTCATGATACTGCACGGGAAATTCCCAAACTCACTGATTCAATTTTCCGTGGCATTGAAGCAGTCAGGGAAGCGCAAAAACAATCAGGCACAAAAAAACCTGAAATTGTTTTGCGGATGATTATTTCCAAGCAAAACTATGAAGATATTGATAGCTATATTGAAAAATTTCAACATCTGGTTGATAAAATTGCCATTCAACCCATCCATGACGGGGTAACCGCCCCCAAATTCAAGACCAAAGAAAATCTTAATCTATTTCATATTAAAGAACAGGATGTTTACCAGTTTGAACCAAAAGATCGGAGTAAATACAGGAAAATTTTTAATGATTTATATCACAAATACAGCTGGTTAGATAAATCTTTTATCCGCGAATTTGAAACTTTTATTTTCGACAAGGATGCAACCTGGGAAAAATTCAAATGCTACGCCGGTTACTACTATTTGGTAGTCGATCCAGCCCTAGACACCTTCCCTTGCACTTTCTTTGTTGATAAATTTGAAAATTTAAGAAATAACAAACTAATGGATGTCTGGCGAGGTGAAAAAATCAAGAAATGGCGCCATCTGGTCAAAAACAAACAAAACACCTGTACTTGTGCCTGCGGCATAGCTGAAGTCAATGCCGTGCTAACAAATAAATTGGAAAGTAAAATATTCAATCCATTCTCT
>CAZGYJ010000225.1:0-3288 GCA_964530345.1 uncultured Methylomonas sp. | reverse complement strand
TCGGTTTATCAACCAGAATATTTTCCTGATAAGTACCTGGAAAAACGGCAATAATTCCACCAGCTCTGACCCGGTGAACCGCATGTTGAATAGTTCTGCAAGTCTGCCATGAAGTATAGCCACATCTTGTAGTATCAGCAGCCCAATTACCCTGACCAACAAATATCAATGATGCCGGGTTTCCAATTTGCGCCGCATTAGCGGTTAAACACACCGCGAATGTTAATAAAGAAATAACAAAAAGTCCGTAAAAAAAATTGCTGTTCAATAATTTAATTTTCATGATCAATTCCCTCTCATAATGTTGAATTAATAATTTGTTTAGGTTTTTACTGCAGCACTAGATCTAAACAAAAAAATAATGCTAGGCGACAAAATGAGTTGCCTATACACATTTATGCGTTAAGTAGTCTTTTAATTATCTAAAAGACAGTGAAAACTTATATTATTGAATCATCTTAAGCAAGGCTTAATACCAGGGGTGCATAAAGGTTATGCATCTGGATTTATAGAAAATAATTGACATATGTATTGCTATATGACTTTAAAGACCAAGAGCTTATTGGATAATTATTTGGCGTGATTTGTTGGTATGTTTTTCTTTGGTTTACGACTTAATAAATCAGGTAACTCAACGTATCTGTTGTTTACGGCTCCAAGAATTTTTCTTTCAAGCCATTATTTTTAATGTGCCTAACACTCCCAATTGTCTGCTTTTTTTACAACAAACCAGACAATTAAGAAAAAATCTATCTTTTTCAAAAAAATAAAATAGTTGAAAAAAAATTTTAAAAGAAGAATTATTTTTATACATTTGACAAGCTATTTTTCGGCAACAATTGCCGGTATATTAGAGCTAATCAGGATTGTCATTTTCTCTTTCGTGTTTAAGAGTGTCGAAGCTAAATTGCCGGTCGCTTGTCTCGATAGGAATTGTAGTAAAACGCAGTTGGACGATAAATAATGAGGCACCAAACACCTTTAAATAAATTCAGCGTTTTTTGAATTTTTTACCGATTGTTGGACGCGATTTTACGCGTTGTTCACTTGTATATTTGGTTTTAAAAGGTCTGGCTTTGATAGCTTTTACAAACTGTTTTTTTTCATACTTTAATCCTGTTCCTTTAGGCTGAAAGGACGGGATCAAATGTTTTTTTCCGTTGCCGATCAAATCTGCCCTGCCCATTGATTTTAAAGCGTCCCGTAATAATGGCCAGTTTTCCGGATCGTGGTAGCGCAAAAAAGCCTTGTGCAAGCGGCGCTGTTTTATGCCTTTTGGGATGGAGATATTTTCCGCTTTACGGCTGACTTTTTTCAGTGTATCTTTTTCAGAATGATACATGGCCGTCGCAATCGACATGGGCGAAGGTAAAAAAGCTTGCACTTGATCTGCTCTGAAGCCATTTCGTTTCAGCCACAAAGCCAGATTCAACATATCCTTGTCGGTAGTGCCTGGATGCGCGGCTATAAAATAAGGGATCAAATATTGTTCTTTCCCCGCTTCTTTGGAATATTTATCAAACAATTGTTTAAAGCGGTCATAAGTCCCCATGCCGGGTTTCATCATTTTTGACAAAGGACCGGTTTCGGTATGCTCCGGCGCTATTTTCAGATAACCCCCGACATGATGCGTGACCAGCTCTTTTACATATTCTGGCGATTCAACAGCCAAGTCATAGCGCAAACCCGAAGCAATAAATATTTTTTTTATCCCCGTTAATTTTCTGGCACGGCGATATAATTTAATCAATGGAGTATGATCGGTATTCAGATTAGGGCAAATTCCCGGGAACACGCAAGAAGGCTTGCGGCAAGCTGATTCAATTTTGGGGTCTTTACAGGCGAGCCGATACATATTGGCCGTTGGTCCACCCAGATCAGAGATATGGCCGGTGAAATTCGGCGAGGTATCCCGAATATTTTCAATTTCCCTAATAATCGAATCTTCGGAACGGCTTTGAATAATCCGCCCTTCATGCTCGGTAATTGAACAAAAAGTACAACCACCAAAACAGCCGCGCATAATATTGACTGAATGCTGGATCATTTCAAATGCGGGGACATTGGCATCACCATATTCACGGTGTGGAACACGAGAATAAGGCAAATCGTAAACGCCATCCATTTCCGCAGTTGTTAAAGGTATCGGCGGTGGATTTACCCAGATTTGTCGTGATCCATGCTGCTGTAGCAATGCCCGCGCATTGCCTGGATTGGTTTCACCATGCATTACCCGGGAAGCATGGGCATAAAGTATCGGATCATCTTTAACCCTTTCGTATTCTGGCAATCGAATGACGGTTTGTGCGCGTTGCTGTTGCCTGGCAAATCGATCAAACTGAATGACATTCTCACCCGATGGCTTTTGCTCGCAAGCGGGTTGTTCCTGATAGGGATCTTGCGGTGGCTGCAATTTTCCCGGCTTGTCTATTTCGGTAGAATCCTTAACCGCCCAGTTTTCTGGAATTTGCTTACAAAAATGCACGGTTCCACGAATAAAGCTTAAATCCTGAATGGCTTCCCCTACCGCTAGCCGATGGGCGATTTCCACGATCTGACGTTCGGCATTTCCGTACACCAGCAAATCAGCTTTGGAATCCAGCAATACCGATTTTCGCACTTTGTCAGACCAGTAATCATAATGAGCAATACGCCGTAAACTGGCTTCGATACCACCGATAATGATCGGGATATTTTTATAAGCCTCGCGGCAGCGGTGGGAATAAACATTGACTGCCCGGTCAGGTCGTTTTCCGGCTTCGCCATTCGGGGTATAAGCATCGTTGGATCGGATTTTTTTGTCAGCTGTATAACGATTGACCATCGAATCCATATTGCCGCCGGTCACGCCAAAAAACAGATTGGGCTTGCCCAGTTCTCTGAAATCCTCAACATTTTTCCAATTCGGCTGGGAAATAATACCCACCCGGAACCCTTGTGCTTCCAGCAGGCGGCCAATCAAAGCCATGCCAAAACTGGGATGGTCAATATAGGCATCGCCAGTAACCAGAATAATATCGCAGGCATCCCAGCCTAATTGTTCCATCTCATCACGATTCATCGGCAAAACAGGCGCCACACCAAAACGATGCGCCCAGAATTTGCGATAGGAAAAAATATTTTTAGCGGTCTGCACGAACTATATAGCCTGAGTCAATTGAAGCGCTATCATAACATATACCTGAACCCGTGATTTCAATGCGGATAACAAGGGACAAGAGATTGGTTTAGCACGGGATTTGAAAAAATCTTAGCTTCACCCTTAGGTTAAACGGGCATTTTTTCAAC
>CAZGYJ010000224.1:0-3300 GCA_964530345.1 uncultured Methylomonas sp. | reverse complement strand
GGGCTTTATTGATAAAGAAAGCGAATTAGGAAAAATATATCAGCAAAATAAAGACAAAAGCCATTTTTATAAAACCGCCAATTTTTTTTCAACCCAGGAGGTATTTGTCCATCTAGCAAAAGCCGGGTTCGAAAATTTTGAGATCAAACAAACCATCTTTCCAGAGAAAAATCGGATGCAACAAATAGAAAATGGTTTTGGGACGGGATCTTTTGTAGTGATAAAAGCCCAAAAAATTCAGTGAAAAAATTTTGCTAAAGTTGGGATGATAAGAAAATAATTAATGATTTTGTAGGGTAAAGTTTTAATCACGATTTGGTTTGGCTGATGCTAAACTTTCCCCCACAGTGAATTAATCTAACGAGGTAGTGATAATTACTACTACCAGTCATAATTTAAAGTGACATAAAAATTTCTTCCTGGTCCCGGCAAATGTTCGCCAATAGCTGTACCCTCATTAAGTGGGTTACGATTAAGGCCACTTAAATGTACGCGGTAGCTGTTATCAAATACATTTTCAATGCCGAAGCCCAATTCCAAGCCATTTAGATTTTGCCATTGTGGTCGATATTGTCCTCGCAGATTCAATGTTGCATAGCCTGAAGTAGGTACTTCGTTATTAAAGCTAGCAACATTGTCTTGTTCTGCATAAGCAACCACTTCGGCGCTGGCTAGCCATTCAGTGGTTTCATAAGACAATTCAACGCGACCATTTAAAGGAGCCATACGATATAGATAATCCGGCTGATCATCTCGTCGGCCATTAACATAACTAATAATTCCATAGAGGGTCCAATTGTCCCAAAAACGGTAGCTTGCTTCTGCATCAACGCCAAATAAATAAGCATCAACATTGCTGAATTGAAGTGCTTTTGGATCAATGGCCAGGGCTGCTTTGTTGGTGGTGGGTACGCCTTGAATGTAATCTTTCACATAACGGTAGAAAAAGCGGGGAGAAAAAGAAAAATTCCCTTTTTGCCAGTCGAAGCCAAGTTCAACCTGATAGGAAACTTCGGGTTTAAGGTTGATGTCGCCAATATAATTTCGACCATCTGCCAATCCGCCGGTTGATGAAAGAGGCAGCCAAACATAGCGCTCCTGATAACTTGGCGAGCGGGTTTTTCTGGCAAAACCTAAATCCACATCAAGGTTTGATGTCAAGCTATGTTGGATAATGGCAACTATATCAACATTAACATCATTCTGGGTTCTATCCACACTATTAAAGGCTTTTTGTAGTTTGGCTGGAGCATTCATTGCTTTGCCCGCGGAATTGAATTTGGAAGTGGAGGCAAATACTGTTCCCGCACTCATGCGAATCCAATTTATTCGGGTGCCTAATTCTAGTTCCCAGTCTTCCATTAGATCTCCTTTCCATTCGGCAAAAAAACCGTATCGATCGCGAGTGACATCATCAAAATTACGAATTCTGAAGCGCGCATCAAATGGATTGGTAATGAAGGCATCATGTTCGATATTATCGCCATCAGCGCCCAGCAATAATTTGCCATCTAAAACTGGGAATGCAAAGGTGAATTTATAACCAAATCCTCGTGCGGTATTATCAGATTGGCGGGTTTTTTTACCTCTCCCACGCAACGTAAAATTATCCATTCTATGTTGAATATCTTCAAATTGAAGTTTTCCGGTTACTTCATATTTATCAGCAAATGTGCCTTTATAATTAATCGTTGGTACACCGCCCCTTGAAAAAATAATATCCATAGGTAGAGAAGGAGTGCCGGTTAATTTGGTGTCATTATAGTTGTAGCCCACATCGAAATTGTGATTTTCTGTTCGAAAGCCATAACCGACCGTAGCGGCATTGCGTTCATGACGAGTATCAATATTATGACCTCCATTCCATTCGTAGCTGTTTCCTTTTTCATGACTGCCGCCTGCTCTGAATTTGTGGTTCTGGTTGGCGATATTGGCAAACAAACTGTAATATCGACCTTCATTGACACTGTTATAACCACTAGTTGCTTTGCCTTGAAATAAAATATTATCGTCGACAGCAAAGTCACCTTTGCGAGTTTCTTGCTCAATTGAACCACCCAAGGTTTCAATTCCACTGCTAACAGAAGCAATACCCCGCTGAATCTTTAACACTTCTGTCAAAGAGGTCGGGACATGACTTAATGGCGCGTCCATGGCATTGGCGCAAGCGGATTTATAATTAGCGCCATCACTGGTAACATTAATTCGATCACCAAATAACCCGCGATATTGGGCTATCCCAGAAAGTGGTCCATTGGAATTTACATTTGCACCAGGCACGCGTTTTAAGAGGGTCGCCGCATCGTTGATGCCACCCTGATTGGGTAAAATACCAATTGTTCCAGGTTTAAGAATTTGACCTTCGATAACCATGTCAGGCAAATATTCCGTTTCACCATTATTTTTATCCGCTGAAAAACAAAAGGGTATATTGCTAATGGTTATACCAACGGCAATTATTTTCATTGTATGGATTTTCATCTTTGTCTCCTTTTTGCTAATTCGTCCCTTCCTCGCATGATATGCTACCATCTATTTTTACAAGGTCTCATTGAGAATTATCAATTTTAGCTAATGAAATTAGCACTAATAAATTCCGCCTGGGAAGGCGCTGAAAAATGTCAGAATTGTGGGGTTCGGAATCTGGTTTTATTTGCGGACTTAAATCAGGAAGATTTTAAGCTTATCCATCTGCCCATTGATGATTATGATCTTGATGTGGGTGATACTCTGTACAGGGAATTAATGCAGCCTCAATTTATTTATACCATCCGTTCCGGATTAGTTAAGCTGGTTCATTTTTTACCAAATGGAAATTATCGAATTGTAAGGTTATTACAGCAAGGTGACGTTGGCGGTATGGAAGCGCTCAATGGCACCCCATATCTGCATCATGCAATAGCATTACAAAATACATCTGTTTGCCGTATTCCAGTGGATGAAATTGAGCGCTTAAATCGAGAATCACCGAGACTTCATAAAAAATTGACGGCCCGTTGGCAACAGGTTCTTTCAGATGCGGATTTCTGGTTGGCGCATTTGACGATGGGGTCGGCCAAAAAACGCGTGGCAAATTTGTTGCTTTATTTAGAGAAAAATGACAATTTAGCAAGTAATCGCTGTTTTTTGCTTGGGCGGGAAGATATGGGGGCTTTATTGGGAATTACCACCGAAACAGCCAGTCGCGTGGTGGCAGAATTTAAACGTGCAGGTATCATTCGACCAATCCCCGATCTTCATTATGCTTTGCTTGATAAACACAAGTTGATGCAGATTGTTGATAATGAAAATAATTGTTAA
>CAZGYJ010000223.1:0-3371 GCA_964530345.1 uncultured Methylomonas sp. | reverse complement strand
CGGTTTTTAGCGCGGCCTTCCTCGGTGTTGTTATCGGCAACTGGGACGGTTTCACCTAAACCAACGGTTGTTATACGGGCAGGATCAATGCCTTGTTCAACCAGATAGTTTTTGACAGCTTCCGCTCTGCGTTTGGAAAGTTGAAGGTTATATTCAGCAGGGCCAATACTGTCTGTGTGGCCTTCTATTTCAACGGTAATGTTTGGATTTTCGTTCAATACCTTAACTGCATTTTGAAACATGCCGTGGTATTCAGGTTTGATGGCATCGCTGTCAAAGTCAAAGAACACGCCGTGATATGCCCAGCAGCCATCGCTACCAACAATTGCACCTTTTGGTGTATCAGGACATTTGTCGTCTTTGTCTGGAACCCCATCACCATCAGAATCAAGTGGTCCCGGTGCTGCTACTATTTTAGATTTATCAAACAGCAATCTTTCTACAAAGATATGCATGTTTTTACTTGAAGCAACATCAGTTGCGGTTACGCCAAATCCGCAGCCGACAGAATCAGACATTTTTTGCAACAGAAAACGGCCATTTGCATCTTTTTCATTGCCGACCCAGACGGAATAGACACACAATCTATCACCATATTTTGCTTGTAAATCCTTGATGGCAGGAATGGGTGATTTATCAAGTTGATGGCCATCACTTACAACCAATAAAGCAATGGTTCCAGTTGTGGAAGCCAGGTCATCGCCTGCAAGATCAATAGATCTATGCATAGGTGAGCCGCCACCAGAACAAGCAATATCGTCAACGCCACTGGCAAATGAAGATTTTGAATAATTGCTGAGTGGTAAATTGAGTTTACTGCGTTTGAAACCGGTACAAGGCCCAAAACCAAAGCTTCGAATTCCGGCATTTAAAGAAATATCAGGAATGGTTTTACTCATTCTAATCAAGATTTCTTTTTCAACGGCCAGTTTTGTCGGTTCGGTATTCATCGCATAAGCCGCGCCCTCAAATGCCTCCCCACTGGAACCAGAAGCATCAACAATCACATAAAGATTATCTGTTTTTTGTGTGTATTTGGTCGTGGGTGAGTTTAAATCAATGGGTTCTGCTTGAAATGGTTGAAAGGTATTTATTGCTTGAGTTGCGCATCCTGTTATGAATGCGAAAGCAAGCAAAGAAGAAAGTTTGAATGATTTATTCATGTCGTATCCTTGCATAAAGGTCATTTATTATTAAGTCTAACTTATTAACATAGGGGATTTTATCATTAAAAATCTTATGAAAACATTATTTTTGTTAAGACATTTACCTATCGAACACAAACGAAGGTGTGATTTTGAAATTAGTCATGAAATAATGAGATATTAATTTTGTAAAAGGTGGAACAATGGTTAAGACACTGAAACTTTTATTGATTGGATTGGCGTTTGCTATTTCGGGTAACGTAATAGCATTGGAACAGCCTGGTTACCAAGAAATTCTGCAATTGGCTGAACAGGGCAATGCATTAGCTCAGGCCAAGTTGGGAGCAATTTATTTTTTGGGAGATAATGTGGATTTAGGTCCCAAGGCCAGGTTTAAAGAGAAATCAAGGCTAAAAGCTGCCCAGCCTCTGCTGAAAAATATTGATAAAGATGCCAAAAAAGCTGCACAATGGTTTCAAAAGGCAGCCAGTCAGGGTTTAATGGAAGCCGAAATTGTTTTAGCCGCTCTTTATGATAGTGGAGTAGGGGTGAATTTGAATGTCAGGGAAGCAGACAAATGGTATAAGCGAGCAGCAGATCATGGTAGTGGTACTGCTAAGGCAATTACCGGAAAATATAAAGGAAAAAGATTACAAGCTTCAAAAGATATACCACAAACCTATGCTTTGGAAATTCTGGATAAAAAATTAACAACAAAATGAGTATAAAAACAAGATTTGCTCCCAGTCCAACCGGTTATTTACATGTAGGTGGGGCTAGAACTGCATTATTTTCATGGTTATATGCACGTAAGCATGGTGGAAAATTTGTCTTGCGAATTGAAGACACTGATCTTGAACGATCAACCAAGGAGTCAGTGAATGCCATTTTGGAGGGAATGACCTGGCTGGGTTTGGAATATGATGAAGGGCCTTTTTATCAAACAGAGCGATTTGAACGTTATCAGCAAGTCATTCAGCAGTTATTAGACCAAGGCGATGCTTATTATTGTTGCTGTAGTAAAGAAACCCTGGAACAGCTTAGAAATGAGCAAAAGGCGCGCAAAGAGAAGCCAAGATATGATGGCCGTTGCCGGGATGCAAAGCACCATAACACTAAAGAGGCGGTCATTCGTTTTAGAAATCCTGATGAAGGGGAGGTCGTCATTCAGGATTTGGTTAAAGGCGATATTGTGATTGCCAATAAAGAACTTGATGATTTAATTATTGCGCGCGCCGATGGTTCACCCACCTATAATCTGACGGTTGTTGTGGACGATATGGATATGGGCATTACTCATGTCATTCGAGGTGATGATCATATTAACAACACTCCCAGACAGATTAATATTCTTAAGGCATTGGGCGCTGAATTGCCAAAATATGCCCATGTTCCTATGATTTTAGGCGATGATGGTGCAAGATTGTCCAAACGGCATGGTGCTGTCAGTGTCATGCAATACCGGGATGACGGGTTTTTGCCAGAAGCATTACTGAATTATCTGGTGCGTCTCGGTTGGTCTCATGGCGATCAGGAAGTTTTTTCAGTAGATGAAATGATCGAGTTTTTTGACCTTGATAACGTCAATGTTTCGGCCTCAACATTTAATAGTGAAAAATTATTATGGTTGAATCATCATTATATGATGCATAGTGACACTGCGCATGTTGCCAGGCACTTGAGTTGGCACATGGGAAATTTGGGTGTCGATCCCGCCACTGATGGACCTGATTTGGTCAAAGTTGTTGAAATTCAACGAGAGCGTTGTAAAACCTTGGTGGAAATGGCTCAGGCAAGTGCATTCTTCTATAAGGATTTCGAGCATTATGATGAGAAAGCAGCCAAGAAGAATTTCAAGCAAGGTAGTGAGCTGGTCTTGAAAAATTTATATGACAAGTTTTCTGAAGTGGAACAGTGGCAAGGCGAGCAATTACATCAAATTGTCCTGGATCTGGCTGAGGCAATGGAGTTGAAGTTGGGTAAAGTAGCGCAACCGTTACGTGTTGCAATTAGCGGCACTTCTGTATCTCCTCCGATTGATGAGACTTTGTCGTTGCTGGGTAGAGAAAAAACCTTGGCCAGAATTACAAGGGCGATAAATTTTATTGAGAAACTTTAGTTCCGGGCTAGACATAAAAAAAAACCATTGTATAATACCCGTTCTCAACTGAAGGGGCCATAGCTCAATTGGGAGAGCGCAACACTGGCAGTGTTGAGGTCGGCGGT
>CAZGYJ010000222.1:0-3397 GCA_964530345.1 uncultured Methylomonas sp. | reverse complement strand
TGTGTCCGGAAAAGTGTTGACACATCAATTAACCTGGGTTGAAATCCAGCGTACACAGTTCTTTAGCGGCATGTAATTCACCATTTAACAGCATGTTTTTCAATTGATTGCTACGCTGCATATAAGTGTCGGTCAATTCTTTAAATGCCTGTGGCAAATGGTGATGTTCCAGTCGGGATAAATGGCCGTCAAATGCGGCAGATACACTTAAAAGGTCCAACAAAAAATAACGTTCTTTATCTGACACTTCATCAAGCAGAGATAAAAAATCTTCCCAGTTATCGTATTCTTTAGATTGGTTTATCTGAAAAGTATTGCTCAGCCTAAGTAACAACACCAGCATATTGGGATGATAATGCTGAGCCAGAACCATCATGGTGGCAACTGCTCGGATTGCACCTTCGCGTGCTTTAGGGCTGAGTTGTTCAATAAATTCATCGGTCAGGATTTGCGTTACGATATGATCAGCCAAGCGGTTGCCAAACAATCTGAGTCTGGCTTCTCTGGCGACTTTATACATGGTAAAAGCATCCCAGAAACCGGTAATCGGGCTGGCAACCCAATTAAAGGCAAAACGAATTTCACCTTTACCCAAAATCCTGACCAGCAGAAATTTAACCAGCATACTGCTGAGTATAACTTTAGCCTTATAAAGCAAAGTCACCAGGAGCAATTTGGATTTGGAAAGATGTTTCAGTGGGTCTATCCCTAAAAAATGAATGACTGGATCAGGGACTTCCAAAGCGGCACGAGCCAATATATTGGGTACGGCATCATCACCCGGTAAACAGGAGCCTTTGGTGGCCCGGTTATGGCCGGTCAAACAGGCCAGACTGTAAACCGTATTCAATCCCAGCCAGAATAACACAGCCATTTCCAGCACTAACATGATCGCCAGAGTGCCGCCATAGAGAAAATAATAAGGTACTGTCTCCATAGATGCCTTGAATTTCCATTCAATCCAGATGGTTACAAATGTTGTCAAAGCGCCAATAGCAAAGGCAATAACCGCAGCAAAAGCGGTAATGCTGGATGTCAGGGATTTAAGGGTAATATCCGGTGGAAGCTGATCAATCTGGATATTCTCAATATCGGCAGTGCCTGCTTTTTCAGCTAGATAGCGATAATATTTAACCCCTATCTGCTCCAGAAAGCCTGGTTGTTCTTCTCTGACATAGCTTTTTTTTGTAGTGTTATTTTGAGACATTATTATTCACCCATTTGCAGATCAACATTCATTATTTGATTCCATTGTTGCTTTAAATTTTGCAGGGCTGAGGATAAGGGCTGTGCCTGAAACCCCTCATTCTTTGTTATCAGCAAGCCAGCCTGTTGCAGTTTGGCCAAGCCATCATCAATTTCAAAATCCATGGGCAGAGCATATTGTTTGTTAATATAAGACTCAATGTGTTGATCCAGACTTTCCCGGTCACAGGGTCCTTCAGCCAGTAAAAAAAAATAAGCCAGGATAGCCTCCTTGCACTCTTCAGTTTCAGCCATATCTGCAAGATAGCTTAAGGCTCCCATATTGGTATCAAGACTGTAAAAATAAAGATTACGCGTCAAAATGGCGCTGTATTTCGCACGCTGAGAGAAAATCTTGGATATTTGCCGCCACAATACCCCCAGCAAACCACCAATGGCCATTAAAGCCGACATCGGATCAATCGCTGCGCTCAGCTTGCTAACGGTGGCCATGACTCCACCAGCCGTACCACTGCCACCCAAAACAGCCAGCTTAATCTTGTCAAAGAGTCTGATTTGTACCCGGGTGTTGGGAAATAACATTTCCAAATCAGCCCGGGGAATATCCTTAAACATTTTCAGATACACCACCTCATGGTCGCCATCCACACCCAAAGCCTTAAGAGCTTCATCGGCTTTTTTTTCAGCCTTTTGATGACTGATTTTTTTGTCGTTTACCAAGTGTTCAACCCATTGTTGCTTGTTTTTTGGCTGTAACAAAACAAACAGGCGGCGATAAATCAACACATCAACCGGTTTTTTCTTAAATTGCAGTCGTTTCCAGTCCCTGTGTAATTCGGTGTGAATGGCAGAACCGCGGTAATACAAAGTAACTTCGACAAATTCATCAAAATCAACCGAAACTTTTACTCCGTGAGGCGATATTTTATTCAATGCTTCATTCAGAGCCTGTTCTGAAAGACGCTCATAATTGGCCTGATCAAGAACCTCATGTAAACGGGCTTTAAAATCAGACAAGGGCTGGTCTTTTTCAGACATACCCAGAATCAAACTATCCCGGTCAGGATTAAAAGGGCGGTAAAAATATTTTAATTGCTCAAGTTTTTGGTGGCTCCAAGCATGAAACAAAGCTGTATAAGCATGGCAGAACTGGCGGAATTCAGTTTGCTGAGAGGGGGGTAATATATTAGAAGAAATAAGGTCGGCTATCAGCCTTTCCAGACTGACAGGAATAAAGCGCTCCAGAATATCAGATTGATAATGTATATTTTTTTTCATTGAAATGACTATCCATAAAAATAACCGCGTCTATCTTCCATAAAAATTTCCAATAAAGCAATGCTAAATCAGGCGTGGTAAAATTGATTGAATCAAAAACGTGAGAAAATTGCTGGGATGATTCAAGTTTTCTGAAGCTTGTCGAAATACTGGTTGCAAACAATTCATTATGGCTGGTGTTACAACGGAAGTGGGTTTAAGCGCCACCCGCAATCAGTGTGACAGAAGAATGCTTTGAAGTATTCGCTATCGTAGACGCATCTAGCTCGCCAAGTGAACTAACAGATAAAATCGCCTTTCGCCGAATGGAACATTACGGAGTGGTGCTTACTACGACAAGCGCATTAATTTCAGAACTTGCCGTCAACTGGGCAAGCGAAGATGGCCAGAAGCTTGAAGCTTATTCAGATTCTTGGTTAAGCAGTGCTAGGAGGTACTCAATGAAGCAGATCACGAGAATTAATCATGTGGGACTACGTGTCAGAGATTTAGCGATATCTCGAGAGTTTTATGAAAAGCTTGGGTTTGAGTTTATCGTCGGACCTATCGGACCAGAGCCCGTTGCCGTCATGGAGCATCCTGCTGGTATCAATATCAACTTCATATTGAATGCCTCCCAAGATAACTCTGAACAGAACATTTTAATGGATATGCCTGAGAAGCACACTGGATTTACGCATATCGCATTAGAAATTACTGATCGGCTGGAGGTGGAAGTACAATTAGAACAAGCGGGTATTCAGATAACGGAAATCGTGGAACTTCCTAATGGAACAGTCTTTTTCTTTGTCCGTGACCCAGATGGAAACGTCATTGAATTTCACAAACCATGAGGTGGCCAGACAAAGCCCGATGGGTCTATCAAACTTGCATGCAATTGTGGTTAGTTGACGGAAGAAAATGATTTTTTATT
>CAZGYJ010000221.1:0-3441 GCA_964530345.1 uncultured Methylomonas sp. | reverse complement strand
TTCGCAATGAAAGTAGCACAAGAAATAGTATGTAAAAAAAATGCCAGTTCATAGTCTCCTAAGATTACAATCAATTATCTTTGTACATGACAAGAATTGAAGAAAAGGAGATAAGTTATTATTGTAAAACAGATGTCTCAAATTCATAAGCCAAGAAAACGATTTGGTCAAAATTTTCTGCATGATCATTCTGTTATTGAAAATATAGTAGCCAGTGTGTTGGTTAAACCAGGCGATCATATTGTAGAAATTGGCCCTGGAAAGGGAGCCTTGACAGAGCGTTTGCTGAGACCAGATATCCAGCTGGATATTGTTGAGCTTGATAGAGATTTGGTTACATTATTGGAAAAAAAATTTTCCTGTCAAGAAAATTTACGAGTATATAGTGCTGATGCATTACAATTCGACTTTTCTGCGCTAAACAAGCAGAATGAGAAACTTAGAATGGTTGGCAATTTACCCTACAATATTTCAACCCCTTTACTTTTTCATTTGTTTGAAAATGTTGGATGTATTAGTGATATGTATTTCATGCTACAGAAGCAAGTAGTTGATAGAATTTGTGCGCAGCCTGGGAGTAAGAAGTATGGCCGATTAAGTGTAATGAGTCAGTATTTTTGCCGTCCTCAGATGCTATTCGAAGTAGCGCCTGAAAGCTTTGACCCGTCGCCGAAAGTGATGTCCGCTGTTATCAGGCTGGTTCCACATGGCGAGCCAAAAGTAGAGGTGCTATCGCGTGCCTGTCTTGACAGAATTGTTAAACAGGCCTTTTCACAAAGACGAAAAACCTTAAGAAATTCGCTTAGAGGACTGATTTCAGAACAGACCATTAAATCATTATCAATTGATTCCGGCCTTAGGGCGGAAGCGCTATCCTTGCATGATTTTGCGAAATTAAGTAACGCTTTGTATGAAAAGTGTAAGAATTAGTTGTTTCATGACAAAGCGTGATTTTAGAAATGCAAACTATTTTATAACCAGAACCGGTGATTTCAATGCGGATAACAAGGGGCAAGATATTGGTTTAGCACGGGATTTGAAAAAAATATTAGCTTTCCCTTTAGGTTAAGCGAGCATTTTTTCACCTGGTGCTGAATCAAGAGCTTGGCTACTGTGCCGTAGTGAAGTCACGGATTCAAGTAAAAGCTACAAAAGTTCTTCTATAGTTGCTGCGGCGCGTTTGACATCCAAAAATATTAGCCCCAGTTTGGCGTTGGGTTTAGCCAGAACAGTTAGAACGGCTTCGGGCCCGGCATGAGTCATCAATACATAGCCGGTATCTCCTCGAATTAAAACCTGCTCGAGTGTTCCTCTTTCCAGTTCTTGCGATGTTCTATCGCCCAATGAAAGCATTGCCGCACTCATTGCTCCGACACGATCTTCGTCAAAACCAGCTGGCAAAGCAGAAGCCATCATTAGACCATCTGTCGAGATAACCCCAGATGCTTCGATATCAGCAGATGTTCCATTTAATTCATTTAATACAGATTTCAACATATCTGATCGCATATTATTCCCCTATGGATGTGTATTGATTATATTCTTAAATTGTAACTACTTAGTGTATTTATGGTTTCAATATCAGTAACTTATGGAAGAAGTATATGCGCCATGGATGACGCAATCAAGCGCGGACGTATTTACCGTACCTTCTTGAATAAGTTACTGATATTGAGTAATTTTAGCTAAATTAAATATTAAATTTAAAGCAAGTTATTGTTTTATAGTCAGCAAGCAATTGTTTCGATGTGCAAATGATTGACCTATAATTGTCAGTTGTCTTTAAGATTGATATTCGTGCATTATTGATGAAAATCTATATTGTGATCCCCTAAAACCTTATAAACAAAAGGCCGATAAAGTTTAGCATAATTATTTCTGCTATCAAATGATAGGTTTTTATTTGCCCGTAAATATATACTTACAACATGAACAGAACTTTAACCTGAATTTGTGCCGTAGTGAAGTCACGGCTTCAGGTTTATTACTCAAATCAATTTTGCATTATTTGTTTAGATATTCATTTTTCAATTGAATGTAGTGCTGGTAGGAATACTCCAGAAATCTAAACTCTTCATCCTTTAGAGGTCTTACCTGTCTGGCTGGCGCCCCGACATAAAGATAACCGCCTTCCAATTTTTTTCCAGGAGAAACCAATGCACCTGCGCCCAGCATAACGTAATCCTCTACGATCGCGCCATCCATGATAATTGCCCCGATTCCAATAAGACAATAATCTCCAATGGTGCATGCATGGACAGTTGCTCGATGACCAATTGTGACCCCTTTACCGATTGAAAGGGGATAACTTTGATTGGTGAAATTGCTAAAGTGCGAAACATGCAAAACTGAACCATCCTGGATATTAGTGCCAGAACCGATAGTTATGCTTTCAACATCTCCGCGTATGACGGCGGTGGGCCAAACTGAAATATCATCATCTAAAGTCACATCGCCAATAACGACCGCGCTATCGTCAATGTATACAGAATTTCCTATACTGGGGTGTTTGTTATTAAAAGTCCTAATGGTCACAGAGATCTCTAAGAAATGGCTATACTTAAAGAGTATTGTAACTTAACTGAGTTTCTAGACAATGGCTGATTGTAAAAGCTGTGCCGCTCCCTTGCCGGCAAATACTAATCGTTGCAAATTTTGCGGTATCTATAACGATATGGATTTACATGGAAAACATGATTTTTCCATCCACATCCAAGAATCGGAAAGAATTTGTCCTCATTGTGATATTCCTTTGCAAACCATAAACTTAAAACAAAAAGGTACATTTGAAATTGAACGATGCAGTTCGTGTTTTGGTTTGTTTTTTGATCCCGGAGAAATTGAAGAATTACTTGAGAGCAGTGTATCCGGGGTTTTTGATACGAATTTTCAATTGTTGGAACATATAAATAAGGAACGTTACCAAAAACCAGAAAAAGTAAAATATATTAAATGTCCAGTTTGTCAAGTTTTAATGAACCGTGTCAGGTACGGTCATCGTAGTGGAGTAGTGATAGATCGCTGTTTGGCTCACGGCGTTTGGTTAAATAACGGTGAAATTACCCACTTAATGGAGTGGAAAAAAGCGGGAGGGCAAATACTTCATGAAAAAGTTCAATCTAAGTCGAAGCCCGACAACCGACCTAACCCAGCCAAGGTTTTTGAATCTAAAGCCAGTAACCAGTATGAAATCACGAGAAATTTGGATTTTGATCTATTTGATGTGACTGAACTAGTTTCTGATTTGATTTTCAAAATTTTCAAATGACCTAAGGAAGTAAGATTCAACTTTTTTCAAAGATAGTTGCGTAAAATAAAAAACTACATTATCCTTCCCTGTTTTCTATTTCTTTGGAGAGATGGCCGAGTGGTCGAAGGCGCACGCCTGGAAAGTGTGTATACGGCAACGTATCGAGGGTTCGAATCCCTCTCTCTCCGCCA
>CAZGYJ010000220.1:0-3482 GCA_964530345.1 uncultured Methylomonas sp. | reverse complement strand
TATAGTTAATGTAAATCCCGAATACGAACAGACATATAGTTACCTATCAATAAACTATGTTTTAGCATGTTGTTACTATTTTTACAGTTCATAATAGACAACCTGTAGATTAATTGGCCATTAACATTAATATAGCAACTCAATTGTCTTTTGGTTCCTCTATGGCTATTTCTATCTACGTTTCTCCCAAAAATTCAATTGACAAAGCATACGATGTGGTTAAAATAAAAAAAAGTGCTGTTCTCATCAGTTAAATGAGATACGTTAGCTTGACGTATAA
The DNA here is from genome assembly GCA_964530345.1 of uncultured Methylomonas sp. Lineage (GTDB taxonomy): Bacteria > Pseudomonadota > Gammaproteobacteria > Methylococcales > Methylomonadaceae > JALSJK01. The sequence goes on along the minus strand of CAZGYJ010000220.1, from coordinate 3,202 downwards.
CAAAATAAGCATTTTATGGTTATTTGAGGATCAAGTATCCTTTAATAAATATCCCACTACTTGGGGAATTCAAAATCGCTATTTTTGTTTTTTAATAACAATGTTAGCGGATCATTTGGGTGAAGTTACGTTGATTCTCTCAAATGATATTTAATCAGGGTGAGTCTGCGGATTCTCCCTTCTTTATTTAAAAGACCATTAAGATACGTGTGCCCGAAATTCTTGCTTGTTTAGCTTGTTTATTTGTTCGGCGTTATCTAAAAAATCCATTCATTTTATAAATAGACCACATTGGCTTAATAGGCTAGGTGGCTTTATTTATCATCTTTACAAAAAGAGACGGTTTTATAAATAGCTCTCTATCCTTTGTTGTTTACAGGGTAGGGGACATTGCTTTCACGTGAAAATGCGTGATTTTCATTAACATCAATTTTGAATGAGGATGAGGCTGCTCTTCGTTATGTTGTGCGAACTGCTTTGTTGGCAAACACCTCGGAGTTCAAATATTGATGATTCAATTGTTCCTGTTTATTCATCGAACAGGCCTTATCTGTATCAATTCACACAGTTGCCAGACTGAATCTGTGCGTATCAACACTCAACAAATGAATGATGTCATGTGAATTCGAATTTGATTTTTCCGACTGTTATAGAGGTATTTTTATTATTTTTCTGGAGGTGGGTGATGAGTCGAAACTTTGGTGTGGGAACACGGGATTTGCTGCGTGCGGGGGAAATGTTTGTTCATCAATCTGAACTTTCATTTTCCAGTAAAGCCACGATTAAAATGCGATGGCGAAAATTTTGTGCATTTGCAAAGTTTCATGGAATACGGAAATTAGAGCAAATCAACAAATCGTTTTTAGTATGTTATGGACAATCATTACAAGTACAAATTGAAAAGAATACACTGTCACCAGCGACCGCGCAAAATTACGTTTCAGCCGTCAATACGGTATTAAATATAGCGACAAATAATCAATGGGAATCTGTTCGTCCAACGTTTGACTGTCACATTGATCGACGTCAACGTATTGCCCAAACCAATAAAGCAACATCGCTGGCAATGCATCTCAAAACCCAGGCGGCAGTCTCTGAACGGCTTTCCGTGTTATTGGGTTTACAAAGAACATTAGGATTGCGATTTAAAGAAAGTGTATTGCTTGATGCCAGGGCCGCTTTAAAAAGCAGTAAACGCAATAATAAAATAATAATTTCCAGGGGAACCAAAGGCGGTCGAAAACGACAAGTGCCTGTCACACAGGAAGCTAGGCATGTTTTAACAAAAGCAGCTCAATTGCAAGATGGGGCGTCGATGATTCCTGATAATCTGAATTACCATCAATTTCAAACTCGATGTTATCAAGAAATGATTAATCATCCTTGCCATTTTCATGGGGAACGACATTTTTATGCACAAAAACGTTATAAGGAAATCACAGGCGCTCCAGCTCCCATTGCTGCTAATTGGTTACGTAAAGAACGCTTACAAAAATTAGCAGCGTACTTATCAGTAGATGTGGAAAAAGCAAGTGAAATTGATCAATATGCGCGGCTTCAAATAGCCCGGGAATTAGGTCATGGCCGTGAGGAGGTTACGAATGCCTACCTTGGTTGATCAAATTAAACACTTTTCTCACGCCTATGTTCGCAAAGGCGGAAAAACTAATCGGAAGCAACAAGTCAAACGTTTGATTTATGTTGTCTCATGGATTTCCATTCATTACCCGCAAATAAATCGTTTGGAGCAAATTGGTAAAAACCAGATTATTCAATTCTGGAAAAACCATCGATCATTATCCAGTTCAACGGCTTATGGCTATTGGTTAGCTGTAAAACGACTGTGGAACTGGTTGGATCGCCATTCAGAGCCTCCCAAACCCAAATAACATTAATATTCCACTTTAAAACTAGGGCTGTCTTCTGGCCTGCTATTGCGTTTATCATAAAGCCGGGTGGTGGATACATTGGCATGGCCCAGCCATTCCTGAACTTTGGCAATATCGGCTTTATGATCCAAGGCATTGGTTGCGGCCGTGGCTCGCAGTGAATGGACGCAAAAGCCGTGAGTATCAAGGGTAATGCCAATTTTTTTGGCGTAGAACGTTACAATATCACGATGAATGGAGCGGGGATTGAGGTGTTTATTCAAGTTTCCCGTTGAATTATTTCGCACTGGCCTGAAAATAGCTCCTTCCAGATCTTCACCATGCCCGGCAAAGTCCAGATATTCGGTAATAAGTCGCTGGGTGGACGTTTCCACCGGCACATAACGTGCCTTGTTGCGTTTGCCGCGTATATAAAACATCATGACACCAGTGCGGCGTTGGTAATCTTTAACTCTGAGATCGCATAATTCTTGACGGCGCAGTCCATGATAGAGCAGGGCGGCTAATATTGCCCGGTCCCGCTTGCCTTTGAGAGTTTCCTCCGGCGGTGCATTCAATAACTGTCTCGCTTGGTCATTACTGATAGCCGGTGTTTTACCTTCATTGTTATTGGCTTCTGGGCGTTTAACGCCTTTGACCGGGTTATGGGTGACGGCATTTTTCTCGCACAGGTATTCAAATAACGAGGACAGAGCGGATAATTTTCGGCGAATAGTGCTACCGGCATATTTTCGGCGCTGAATATCATCCCGCCAGGCAATCACATGTGACCGGGTTACGATGCGAAATTCCTCCGGCTGTTTGATGCCGACAAAGCGCATAAAATCACGCATGTCGTTTTGGTAGGCCATTTTGGTTTTTTCGCTGCGAATATTGGCGAACCATTCCAACTCGGGCGGTACGTTAGCGAGACCTTGAAATTCTTCAGCGGTTAGTACGCGGGATGGGGTGTTGATGAGTTCGGTCATATTAGTTTATTTCTAACACTTAAAAGTGGTATCCAAGTTTAGGTATCAATCAGAATTATGGTACAGAATTCTGGCATTTTTATAATCAAAATTATTTTTAGCATTTATTTGATTTGCTTGTTTGAATGAATCCTTCGTCCCATGATTGATCCAATTTTAACACCCTATAAAATACATTATAGGGTGTTAAAGAGGAAAAGGGGAGTGGGTGATAATAGTAGACATTCCGAATTCATTGATCCCCTTTTTCTCAGCCTGAAATTTTTAATTTTTGTGATCTTAATCAAGACAAGCAAATGTAAAGTATAATGAGAATAGCTTATTAATTGGATTCCAACTGGCATG
>CAZGYJ010000219.1:1459-3557 GCA_964530345.1 uncultured Methylomonas sp. | reverse complement strand
ATTACGACCCTATTACGATTTTTTGTCATGTACAAAGAACATTTACAACATATCCAATAATTTTTGATAAATACCGCCAAAACTACCGTTGCTCATTAGCACAAAATGTCCTCCCTGTGGAGCAATGGATTTAAGTTTATTAATGATGGTATCGACTGATGGGATAATTTCAATATTGTTGGCGTAATTAAGGAGAGCTGATAAATCCCAGTCGAGATTATCGGGTTGGTAAATAATCGCCAAATCTGCGTTCGCAAGTGATTTCGCCAAGGTTTCCGTATGGACGCCCATACGCATAGTATTCGATCTCGGTTCTACAATGGCAATGATTTGTTCTTGGCCTGCTTGTTTACGCAGTCCATCCAAGGTCATTTTGATTGCAGTGGGGTGATGAGCAAAATCGTCATACACAGTCACATTGCCAATTTTTCCAATCACTTCCATGCGTCTTTTTACATTTTTAAAGGATTGTAATGAGTTAATTGCATCTTGTGGCGCGATACCAATATGCCGAGCGGCGGCAATTGCAGAAATGGCATTATAAACATTATGTTCACCAGTTAATGTCCAGTTGACTGTACCTTGCGACTGATTAGCATGGATGATTTCAAATTGACTGCCATCCGGTTCGATGAGCTGGGCATTCCAATGAGCATTGGTATTAATCGAGGTTTTTTCAACAGGTGTCCAGCAACCCATATTTAAAACATCTTCAATATTACGATCATTTTCAGGGGCTATAATTAGACCTTCGCCAGGAATAGTTCTAACAAAATGATGAAACTGCCGTTTTATAGCGTCCAGGTCTGGAAAAATATCCGCATGATCAAATTCGAGATTATTAAGTACGGCTGTTCTTGGTCTGTAATGAACAAATTTTGATCTTTTATCAAAAAAAGCTGTGTCGTATTCATCAGCCTCAATAACAAAAAAGTCCGATTCACCCAGTCGGGCGGAAATACCAAAATTTAAAGGGATGCCGCCAATTAAAAAACCAGGGTTAAAGCCCTGGTCTTCTAAAATCCAGGTCAACATGCTGGTGGTTGTGGTTTTGCCATGAGTCCCTGCAATAGCAAGTACCCATTTGTTTTGTAAAACATGTTCTGATAACCATTGTGGCCCGGAAACATATTTTAAGTTTTGATTTAAAACAGCTTCAACTTCGGGATTACCTCGTGACATGGCATTACCAATAATGACCAGATCCGGTTTGGTACTAAGATTGTCTTTATGGTAGCCTTGCATTAGTTGAATGCCTTGCTCTTCAAGCTGAGTGCTCATCGGAGGGTAGACATTTTGATCTGAGCCGCTAACTTGATAACCCAGTTGCCGTGCAATCAGGGCCAGGCCGCCCATAAAGGTTCCACAAATTCCTAGAATATGAATATGCAATTTTATTTCCTGTTTGGTTATTGTTGATTGTTTTCTGCTTCGGTGTTTTCTGTGTCTTCTCCAGTTTCATCACCGGAGGCTTCAGTTTCTGTATTATCAGCTTCCGAATCGGTGGCTCCGGCTTTTTCCAAAACACTGATGATTTTTTTAAAGCCGATTTTTTTTGCTTTATCTAAGACTTTAAGATTGTTTTTATCGGTTGCATTAACATCTGCACCTGCAGTAATTAATAAATTGATAATTTTTTCATCACCAAAGATCAAAGCATCCATCAAGGCTGTGGTGCCTTGATTATCAGCAATATTAACATTCGCTCCATATGCGAGCAGTTTTTTTATGATGCGATAATTACCATTAAATGCAGCTCCCATCAATGGGGTTTTACCGTTGCTAGTTTTGCTGTTTGGATCCAGTCCCTTATCGAGTAAGCTTTGCATCCGGTTGAGTTTGCCGGTTGCCGCAGCAGCGAATAATTCATTCGCCCCTTCAGCTGCAATCGAATTTGAAGAAATTAAGAAGATCAGCAGACAAGTAAATGCTAGTTTTAACATGATTTAGAAAGTAGTGTTGTTTCCATTCAAAGTATAGATACCTGTTAGGAAAATAATAATTATTGATGGAATGGAAGAGCAGTTTTTTTTACTTATTCATAAATTGATGATCTGAAAGAAGCCAAGAAAAAAGCTTCGCAAAATGCTAAATTAAT
>CAZGYJ010000219.1:0-1359 GCA_964530345.1 uncultured Methylomonas sp. | reverse complement strand
AAAATTTAATTGCATAATATACCAACATCAACGAATGACTGAAAAAAATAAAATTGTCGTTGAAGCTGAACCTCATTTTATTGAGGCCCAATCTTCAGAAAAAGAAAACCGATATGTTTTTGCTTATACGATTACCATAACTAATTTTGGTGATGTTGCAGCCAAATTAATTAGCCGTCATTGGCTTATTACTGATGCTAATGGGAAGGTTCAACAAGTGGAAGGCGAGGGTGTGGTAGGGGAGCAGCCTTTTCTAAAACCTGGGGAAGTTTATCGCTATACCAGCGGAGCCATGGTGGAAACTCCCGTTGCTGTAATGGAAGGAAAATATACCATGCGATCTGAAGAGGGAGATAAATTTTCTGCAGCCATACCAGCTTTTACCTTATCAATTCCTCGCGTTTTGCATTAACAAAACTGCCAATAATGGATTCTTTCCAGAAGCGTAGCGTTAGTAACTCATTGAATAAATGCAGTATTGAATATCAATGAGTATCTATGCTATTGGTGATGTACAAGGATGCTATGACGAGTTATTAAGGCTGTTGGATGCTATTAATTTTGATGAACAGAAAGATCAGTTGTGGTTCTGTGGAGATTTGGTTAATCGTGGTCCAAAGTCACTGGAAACACTACGCTTCATCAAGAACTTGGGTGATAAAGCCATTACTGTTTTAGGCAATCATGATCTGCATTTAATGGCAGTTGCCTATTCAAATAAAAAAACCAAACCAAAAGATTCCCTAAATCCAATTTTAGCTGCGGCTGACAGAGATGAATTACTGAATTGGCTTAGGCATCGGCCTTTGTTTTATTACAACCAGAATTTTTGTTTGCTGCATGCCGGCTTGCCTCCACAGTGGAAATTTAAACAAGCCAAAAAATTAGCGAAAAAAGCTGAGAAAAAAATACAGGGTAATGATTATAAAAACCTGTTTAAAAATATGTACGGAAACAAACCAGATATCTGGTCAGATGATTTGACTGGAATGGATGAAATTCGATTTATTATCAATTGCTTTACCCGAATGCGTTATTGTGATGCCAGCGGCAGACTTGACTTTACACAGAATGGACCAATAGGCAGTCAGCCAAAAAACCTGATGCCCTGGTTTGATGTACCAGGCCGTAAGAGTGCTGATTTAAAGATTATTTTTGGCCATTGGTCAACATTGGGTTTTTATCAAAAAAACAATTGTATTTGTCTGGATACCGGGTGTTTATGGGGGGGGCAGTTGACAGCTTTAAAGTTGGGAAAAACTTTACACAGGATCAGTATTGATTGTCCCGGGTGGAAAAAGCCATGAATGATCATTTTAAATCTTTGATCCTTAAAAAAACAGGAGCGGAATCGCTAGT
>CAZGYJ010000218.1:0-3567 GCA_964530345.1 uncultured Methylomonas sp. | reverse complement strand
TAGATAGCAGGAGGTGGGATGAGCATTGTAATGAAGGTGATTGGAATATGGATTGTCATTCTTGTGGCTGCGATTATTAATGGCTTCGTTAGAGAAAAAATATTAACCCCTGCTATTGGTTTTGATCTGGCATTGCCGATTAGTGGCTTGATACTAACAATCTTGGTGTTACTGATAGTGTGGATTTTTGTCCCTTTTATTAACGTAAAGAAAGCGAAGCATTATTTTACAATTGGATTTTTCTGGTTAGGTTTGACTTTAGCATTTGAATTTATTTTTGGGCACTATATTTTAGATAAATCATGGCAGGAAATCTGTGAAATATTTAACATAAAAAACGGTGATTTATTTAGTATAGTGCTTATTATGATGTTATTTTCCCCATGGTTAGCAGCAAAGTTACGAGGTGTTTTATGAAATTGGTTAAAAAAATATTGAAGGAGTAACTTATCTCTGTCGTTATTCCCAAAATTAACTGCGCCAGAGAAGCAAAAGGATTTAGATAAATAATGAAGGTTAAATTCTGGGGCGTTAGGGGGTCAATTCCCACACCAGGACCGGAAACAACCCGTTATGGGGGTAATACCACTTGCCTCCAGGTAGTCACGGACAATGGTGATCTCATTATTCTGGATGCAGGCACAGGAATTCATGCGTTAGCCAGGCAATTACCCGGGAAACTTCCCGGCACAGCGCATATTTTGATTACCCATACGCATTGGGATCACATTCATGGACTGCCGTTTTTTACGCCTCTGTTTGTTCAGGGTAACCAGATCAAAATTTATGGTGGCCGCGATATTGACACTGGTGAAGGTATAGAGCGGGCTCTCAATGTGCAGCTTCAATACTGTTACTTTCCGATTATCGAATCAGAATTAAAAGCCGACTTGGAATATGTCACAATTTTGGCAAAAAAATCTTTTCAGATTGGTTCTGCAACGATCACACCTTATCTATTGAATCATCCAGTGATTAATTTTGGATATAAAATTGATTGTGATGGAAAATCCATTTTTTTTACTGGAGATTATGAGCCGCTTACCAATCATCATTCCCCTAATACCGTTGAATTTGCCAATCATCAACAAATGATTGAAAGCAATTTGAATGAATTGGTTCAGGCAATTACCAATATCGATGCATTAATCATTGATGCATCATATACCCAGGAAGAATATTCAGGCAAACATGGCTGGGGACATGGCACCCACTCGTCTTCAATGGAATTGGCTGAAAAAGCCGGTGTTAAAAAATTATTTTTCACTCATCATGAACCAACACGGAGCGATACAGAACTTGAGGAGATTTTTAAAAACCTGAAAAAAAATAGTGATTTTGAACATTATTTGGCCTATGAAGGTTTGGAAATATTACTTTAAGATCGAGTAAACGTGTAGAAATATTAGAAAAAGTGACGTAATTCGGAATTTTATTGATTGTTCAATTCAATAAAAATGGCTTGCATCCAGACGCCTGCTAGGTGTAATGTTAGTGCGAATTTATTTTTATCAAAATTAATAACAATCACTTAAACAAAGAGGAATATTATGTCTACTTTTCCAATTGATCTAGGCGCATATCAGCGCATTTCTCTGGATCCAAGCAGCCCAACATTATCAGATGAGCAAAGAGAAGCTTTAAAAAGCAATATCCAGCTTTGTCGTGATGCCATCATTTTCTTTACTGCGACCGGTGCTGCAAGAGGCGTTGGCGGGCACTCTGGCGGACCTTACGATACCGTGCCGGAAGTAATGATTATGGATGCGCTGTTTCGTGGCGCTGAAGATAAATATGTCCCCATTTTCTTTGATGAAGCAGGGCACCGAGTTGGCACGCAATATTTGATGTCAGTCTTGAACGGCGACATGCCGGCAGAAAAATTGATGCATTATCGTGAAGCACATTCACATTTGCCCGGCCATCCAGAATTAGGATTTACCCCGGGGGTTAAGTTTAGTTCTGGCAGATTGGGACATATGTGGCCGTATGTCAATGGCGTAGCGATGGCGAATGCAGGCAAAACGGTTTTTTGTCTGGGTTCTGACGGCTCTCAGCAGGAAGGAAATGATGCCGAGGCGGCGCGTTTGGCTGTAGCTCAAGGTATTAACGTAAAACTCATCATAGATGATAATGATGTCACTATTGCAGGCCACCCATCTGAATATTTGAAAGGCTGTTCAACGGCTAAAACACTTGAAGGACATGGCTTAACTGTTTTCGAATGTAATGGCGAAGACCTTGATGACTTATACCAAAATATGGTTAAAGCCATTAATACTGACGGCCCGGTTGCAGTGATTTGTAAACGGCCTATGTGCCCCGGTATTGAAGGACTTGAGGGATCAACGCACGGTCATGATGTGGTTTCTGTAAAAATTGCTCTGGATTATCTGGAATCTCATAATCAACAAAAGGCTGCGGAGGTTTTGAAAACTATTGAAGCTCCCAAGCAAGATAAGGATTTCAAAGGCTCCAGTGATAACTGGGATGCCAATCGTGGAATTTTCGGCGATGCAGTGGTTGAAGTATTAAGCGGTATGAGTGAAGCCGAGCGGGTTGAAAAGGTTCGGGTTATTGATAGTGACCTGGAGGGTTCTTGCGGATTGGTTAAAATCCATAAGGCGAATCCGGAAGTATTTATTTCTTCCGGCATCATGGAGCGCGGCAACTTTTCTGCAGCGGCCGGTTTTGGTATGGCGGAAGGCAAACAAGGTATTTTTGGTACTTTCAGCGCATTTTTGGAAATGACTCTTTCCGAGATCACTATGGCGCGACTGAATAATTCCAATGTGCTATGCCATTATTCACATTCAGGGATTGACGACATGGCAGATAATACCTGTCACTTTGGTTTAAATAACATGTTTGCTGACAATGGTTTGGACGATGGGTATCCAACCAATCTGTATTTTCCTGCAGACCCTAATCAAATGCGTGCAGTGGTAAAGAGTATTTTCTCTGATCCCGGTCTACGTTTTGTATTCTCTACTCGTTCAAAAGTACCAACTATTCTTGATACTGATGGTAATGAAATGTTTGCTGGCGATTATCAGTTTGTTTCAGGAAAAGACGAAGTCATTCGGGAAGGTACCCAGGGATACGTTGTTGCCTTCGGTGAAACTCTATATCGCGCTTTGGACGCAGTAGAGCGATTGAAAGCGGAAGGCATCGATGTCGGTTTAATCAACAAGCCCTCTTTAAATGTCGTTGATGAAGACATGATGGCCAAATTAGGTAAAGCACCAATGGTTCTGGTTGTTGAATCATTCAATCGTAAAACAGGGCTGGGTAGCCGTTTTGGCTCCTGGTTACTGGAAAGAGGTTATGCGCCTAAATATAACTATATCGCCACTCATAAAGAAGGTTGTGGCGGATTATGGGAGCAGTTCCCACATCAAGGCATTGACCCAACTGGCATTATGGCAACCGTTAAAGGTTTGATCTAATAAGAGAATCCTAAATATCTAGCGGAAAAGGGGCAGAATCAATGCCCCTTTTTTTTAAGAATTTTTGTAACTATTCAGCGTATTTATAGTTTCAATATCAGTAACTTATTCCAGAAGA
>CAZGYJ010000217.1:0-3573 GCA_964530345.1 uncultured Methylomonas sp. | reverse complement strand
TATCACGGAGAAAAAGCAGGCTTGGTCGCAGAAAAATGTGTAGCCACTTCAGCGCTAAGAAGATTAACTGGACAGTTGTTTTTAACTTTTTATGTCTGGTAAATGTCCGAGAGCTTATCACTGAGATTTTTTAAGATTTTCCGCTGACCCGTCTCCATGCACTTTGAATTTAGTCTATGTCAAAAATAAATCTATTCCAACGGATATTCAGAATCGTGGCCGAGCTCACAAATCCAATTGACCCATAAATTTTGGTCATCGCCTTCGACTAGATAGACAAAGTTTCGTGTTCTTATGTATCTATCAGCGCCCACTGCATTAATAATTTGGGTTTCTATTGTTCGTTCGCTGTTCAAATATTCCTTGTCATCGTTACTGGACGCTGTAATGCCTATCCAGGCAAGTGCGCTGGGTGGTGGATGAACGATGCCCGATGAAACAACCTGATGAACTTTACTGATTTTATCCGGTACGCGTCGGTCAATAATTGTACCAAGGCATGCCACATGGACATCACCGGATAAGATAACGGTTTTTTTCTTATTCTGATTGGGTCGTTGATTATGAGAATTAAGTAAATGCATAATTAATCGCAATCGTTCGCCTTGGTGTTGTTTTGCACGCCATTGGTCTTTTATGTCATCAGTTAACTCTTCTTGCCAGGGTGTTATATCGAGTAAAGACTCAGTCTGAGAAAAATCTCTATAAACGACTGGTAAACCGGATAAAACTAATAAGTTTTCAGTATTTACTTCTTTTAATTGCTGAATTATAGTTTTCCAATGGGTATTATCTTTATCTTCTTCGTCATGCATCACTTGTGAAAGAGTACGCTGACTTCTATTATCCAACCCTAAAATATAGAAATTTCTGTATTTCACGCCGAATGAATAATGTTCCTGGTTTTTAGAGAGCAAACTGGAGTTTTTTTTTGATCGAATCTGAAACAATTCAAAGTAGCGTTTCGCCGCGGAAAATATGGCCTGATACATGGGCGAAGATTGCAATTCGCCTGGATAACTACCCCAGCCGTCAAAAATATCGTGATCGTCCCACATCATTAGGGTAGGTATGGAGGAAAGCATTAAGGACATATTCTTATTGCCCCAACGACTAATATATAAATTCTGGTAGAATCTATCCAGTTCTCTTTTTAGTTTTTGAGTCGCTGACATTTTGATTCTTTTTGACCGCGGCAATTCTTTCCATTTGCGGCATGATGGTACTTCAATCCATACAGAGTCGGCGTAGACCTGGTCACCACCCAGAATGAGTAATGAGAAGGGGGTCGTTTCGTGCATCTGCGCCATCTTATCCCAGAGGAAATAGGGTTCTGTTGTTTTTTGCTGTAAATCAGCAGACGAAAAGCCGTTACATGACGCATAAATAATCCGTGGCTTTTCTGTCTTTCCAGGCACATAAAATGTCCAGGCTTTACGATCATGTTTGTCGCTGAGCAATTCGTTATTATATTTTATTTCATAGGTGATAAAATATGACTTGGATTTTATGAGCGCTTTAAATGTTGAACGCCAAAAGAAACCATGTGGTGTTTCACCCGATTTTGTGGTGCTGGCAGTTTGGTCGTGGCTCACGCTAAGAATAGGTTTTTTAATATCCTTTTTGGTTAAAAAACAAACTGTGTAATCGGTATCAGACTCAAGACCTAGTATTGGGCCCACTAAACATTTTATTGCCATATACACCTCTTGACTGATCTGTAAACTTGCCCCCTAATATCTACATTTACGAATTGTCTGCGCGAGACATTGGTTCATCACGGTTTCAACAAAAAACTCTGGGGACTAGAAGAGCGCTTGATTTTTTTGCGGATGAGAATCAAGACAGTTATTCATGTAGTTTTTAGAAAACCCTGATTGTAGCCCCCAACTAAATTAAACTCAAGCCGAAGCCTTCTCCAATACGAAATGAGTCTGAAATGCACCTTATAGCCATTCTCAATGGCTTTCAGGCCTAGTCCGATGGCCAGATGGGTTTTGCTCACGTCCGGCGGCCCAATGAAGATAATATTTTCCCGACTGTCAATAAAACCGAAGTTTAAAATACTGTTGATTTCCCGTTTGCTGATCGTGGTCTGGATTCGATAATCAAACTCATCCATCAGAATTAAAAACACCCCATTTATAACACATCATTTTTTTGAACGGCGTTATTGTAAAACCTTCCAATAACCTGCTATTGCAGCTTTTTTACGACTGGTTATTTGTATCCGGCGGAATATGAATATCATCTCAAAAATTTGTAACTTTGTGTCCAGAAATTTATTGGAACATCATCGTGCAAAGGTCTCAAAAAATAGGATCACAAGCGCGAAGAAATGCCATTGCTCCTTTGTCTGTTGAAGCCATCCCATGTCTGGAGCCTTTTTTTGCCAAATGATAATCTCCAGCCTTTAAACATAAATCTCCAAACATTGCCTCGCCTTCCAACATTAAACATTCTTCATCTGCTGCATGTTCGTGCGCAGGAAAAATCGCTCCAGGCGCCATTTTCAATAAGTAGGACTGAATCTTTCCATCAGCACTGACATTAAGAATTTTTTTTTCAATACCTGGCATCAAGGTAACCCACTCACCCTCCTCAGCTTTGATTGTTTTTAAATCAAATATTTTTTTTCCATGAATTCTTGTCATCACACGTGCTTTAAGTTCAGAAGCTCTTGCCTCTGGGGGTGCAATTGGTTCAACTGCTTCTGCCAAAGCATTAGTAATTTCATCGGGAATAATATCAAACACTTTTTTATCTCGCTTAGTCATGATTTTCCCCACTATTTGAATCATAATAATTTCGCAATCCTGACTCCTTTCTCAATTCAATTAAACTCCGACGAATGTGACTTTTAACTGTCCCTAATGGCATCTCGATAAAATCAGCAATTTCTTGATAAGTCATGCCTCGAAAAAATGCGAGTGATATTAACTGTCTTTGCACTGAGGATAACCTTTGCAAAGCTTTTTGAATTAGTGAATGGCTCTGAGTATTTGCCAATAAATATTCTGGGGCAACCACCAAGGCAACGACATCAAGGCATTCCGTATCGGATAATTCCATATCAAATTGCTTTTGTTTTCTCAATCGATCAATCGCGCGACTACGGCAAATATTCAATAACCAAGCCAATATTGACGCTTTTTCCTCTCGATATCGATCCGCTTGCTGCCAAACTTGTAAATAAACATCAGAAACAACCTCCTCGGCTTCTTGTGCTTTTCCTGTTATTCTTAAAGCTAAACCATAAACTCGAGCAATAGTTAGATCATAAAATTGACTTAAAGATTGTTCATTTTGTTCCTGTATTTGGTCAAGACAGTTCATCAATTGATTTGATATCAACTGACTCTGATCTAGTAATAAATTATTATTTTGCTTATCTTGACCCAAAAGCTGATTCTGCTCAACTGATATTTTTTCTGTTTCTTCACCCATATAGAACTCACCAGATTCATCATTAAACTACCATCCACCAAATTTTGATGTGACCACATATTTATAAACACCAAGTAAAATATATTTGTGACTGTTTATACTTCGCGCGGTCACGACTGCGGATTT
>CAZGYJ010000216.1:0-3603 GCA_964530345.1 uncultured Methylomonas sp. | reverse complement strand
CTTTTTTTGCGACCAAGCCTGCTTTTTCTCCGCGATAGCGGCTTCGTCCAACAACAGCTTCAACCAGGACGCGGCGCAAACAGCGCGCCTCGCCTGTTAAGCTGGACGTTAGCCAAGACCCTATAGTTCATCACGTACGGATAGAATAAAAAGTTATGGAACACCCAGATGCGTTTTTAAATGTAATATTTCATGAGATTGGTGACGTAGGGGATGACTTGGCTCTATGTGCAGGATTTGAGCGTGGGAAATGGAGAAATGATCAATTGGCAGATCATATTATGGAGTGGTTGCCAGAATTTGCCCTAGACTATTCTGAATTAAGCGAAATAAGCCACGCTAACGCGTTGAAGATGACAAAGAAAGCAGCAAAAATTGTCTATCAAACTGAAAAATATGGTTTGAGAGGCGAATTCGGTGAAGTTTTATTGCATATCGCAATTCGTCAGGTTTATGAAACGCTCCCCGCAGTTAGTAAAATATATTACAAAAGCGCTGTGAATGAAACAGTAAAAGGTTTTGACGCTGTTCACGTCGTTAAAAGGGGCGATGATCTTGAATTGTGGATAGGTGAAACCAAGTTTTACGAAAAACTCTCAAAAGCAATTTATGATGTGTCCAAAGAAATAATAGATCATTTAGAAACTGACTATTTAAGGTCGGAGTTTATTCTAATAAAAAATAAAATAGATCCAAAGTGGCCGGAAGCGGAAAAGCTAAAGAGCCTCCTGCATGAAAATACTTCTTTGGATGATGTTTTCAAACAAGTGTGTATACCAGTTTTACTAACGTACGACAGTGACATCGTTGGCAAAAGCCACGTATCCGATGAAGAGTATAAAGAAAATATTAAGAACGAACTTACAAAGTCCTATGAAGGTTTAAGAAATAAATTGAACTCTGAATATAAGAATAAATTTTCTCAGGAGTTCCCTCTAACAGCACATGTAATCATGGTTCCTTTAAAAGAAAAAAAGAAACTCATAGCTGCTCTTGATGCTCGCTTAAAGGCACTTCAGGTATGAGAGACATCAATCAAATAAGGCAAAGTATCAAATCCAATGATTGGCTGGAAAACCCATTTCATTTATTGGCCGAAATCTCTGGGGTTTGCTCGTCTAATGTCGACATAGGCCGTGAATTTGTAATCCGCATATTGGAGGTGCAAGAGAGCCTTGACCATGATTATCGAAAGATTATTGATGATTTGGCAATGCAAGTAGGGCTGTATCCTTATGTTTCAGACAAAGATGCGTTAGAGGGGCTGTCTTTAAGGAACGCACTTATGCATGCAGCTCATCGAGCTGACGGCACGATGGTTGACTATGTTTTACATAGCTCACAAGCAAGGGTATTGCGGAGACTATTGGACGGCGAATCGATAATCCTTAGCGCACCAACCTCATTCGGTAAGAGCTTATTGATTGACGTTATTATTTCAGCGAAGAACTTTAATAATGTTGTTCTAATTGTCCCAACACTTGCGCTTGTTGAAGAAACAAGGCGTCGAATGTCACGATTTATAGAAAATTACTCGATAATCACGTCGAGCAATCAGAAGATCACTGAAAAAAATATATTTGTACTAACTCAGGAACGCTTTTTGTCG
The DNA here is from genome assembly GCA_964530345.1 of uncultured Methylomonas sp. Taxonomy (GTDB): domain Bacteria; phylum Pseudomonadota; class Gammaproteobacteria; order Methylococcales; family Methylomonadaceae; genus JALSJK01. The sequence continues at coordinate 1,994 of CAZGYJ010000216.1, read as the reverse complement.
ATGGAGAGTGAAATTCCCGGAGTAGATTTCTTTGCTATTGATGAATTCTATAAGCTTTCAATATCGGATGATGGGGGGCGCTCCACCCTATTGAATCAGTCGTTTCTTAGACTATCCAACACTGGAGCACAATTCTATTTACTAGGTCCTTCGATCAAAGCCATCCCTGACGTAGTTAAAGAAAAGCTCAATTGTAAGTTTCTGATAGAAGACTACCAAACTGTAGCTATTGAGTTGCATTTTTTAAAAAAGAAACCTAACAAAGAAGAATCCCTAGCTAACTTACTCGATAAAATTGACGGACAAACAATGATTTACTGTCAATCACCTACAAGCACAAGAAAGCTCCTTAAATCTTATCTCGGTTTAAGAAATCTAGAAAAAACAAAAGATGAAGAGTTGATTGAGGCCGCAAAGTGGACATCAGAGAATTATCATGATGAGTGGTTGGTGTCTGTCGCGCTCCAACACGGTATCGGAATACATCATGGCAAGCTCCCTCGTTCACTAGGAAGATTTATGATAAGAGCTTTCGAAGAAGGAAAAATAAAAACTCTACTCTGCACTTCAACATTAATTGAAGGGGTAAATACTTCTGCCAAGAATGTCGTTGTATATGACAGCAAGCTTAATCGCAAATCGCTTGATTTATTTACCTTTAATAACATAAGAGGCCGTTCTGGCCGGATGTTTAGACATTTTGTTGGAAATATATTCGTATTTGATGCGCCGCCGCAAGAAGAGTTACCTTTTGTTGATGTGCCGGCCATTAACCCAGGTGAGAAAACTCCTAGTAGCCTGCTGATTAATCTGTCCCCAGAAAATGTTCCAACTTTCCTTGCTGAAAAAGTGGATGCTTTACTTAATCAGAAATATCTTCCGCGTGATTTTTTAATACGTAATTCCGGTATAGAGCCCGAATATCTATTAGACACAGCAAAATATTTGTTTGAACTAAGTGTTCGCAATTTAGATAAATTTGGATGGTCTTCTAAGCCGCAGTACGAAGACATATTATTAACTTCCAAAGTTATCTGGGAGCAACTCGGCGGGGCCGCGTCTGCTCGACAAAGTTCGATGCATAGTGCAAGTATGATGACACTATGGGTATGGAAGCTATATTCCTCTCGAAATGTACCCCGCTTTAGAAGAGAGATGATAAATAGCCAAATAGAGCGCAACGTATCACCGGATGATGCTGTAGAAAATGTTCTCTCATTTATACGTGGCTGGGCGTCTTTTAATTATCCAAAGTATTTAATTGCACTTAATGATTTGACTAATCATGTTTTGCTCTCCAGGGGGTTAAAGCCATGTAACTACATTCCTTTCGCAGCAACGATTGAACACTTATTTCAACCCAGTTCTTTTTCTGCACTTGAGGAATACGGATTACCTACCGAAATTTCCGAAAAGCTATTGAAAGGCATGCTATTTAGTAAAGATGATGGACTTGATGTTGTGGTAAATAATTTACGTAATAAAGAGCTGAGCCGTTTTGCTGAAGGCGTATTTGAAAAGCGAGTTATTGAAGACTTTCAAAAAGGCATTGGATCAAAAAATGGCTAACAAGGCGCTGCTGTCGGACAAATATTCCGCTGCGCTCCAAATTTGCCGCAGAGCGCGGCGTTATGTAACAAAATCAGAGGAAGCAGATGGATTTTACTCCAATCATTAACCAAGTTGTAAGCATGTTATGGTGGTTAGTTCCACTAGCAATTTTAGGAGTATTGATAAAGTCACCATGGTTCAAAGGTATTGTTGGTGAGTTCATTGTAAATGTAAGTGCAAAATTATTCCTCGATAAGGAAAAATATCATCTCATCAAAAATGTAACCTTACCAACAGATGATGGCAGTACCCAAATAGATCACGTAATTGTTTCAAAATATGGCGTATTTGTCGTTGAAACAAAAAATATTAAAGGCTGGATATTTGGTAACCCGTAAGGCGGAACCGTAGGTTGGAATAGCGATAGCGTTTTCCGACATGAT
>CAZGYJ010000215.1:0-3604 GCA_964530345.1 uncultured Methylomonas sp. | reverse complement strand
CTTAATTTTTTAATCCATATTTCGGTCATCGAAATAAAAATCCACTGGAGCAACGCAATTTTTCTGGGTTTTTTCAACTTAAACGCTACACTTAAGAATAATATCTTGTCTAGTTACAACCATCGAAATAATATTTTAAATGACTGATGTGCGGCAATTCCCTTTTGCTTTAGAGCCTGATTCTGTAGATCAATGGCTGGCGACCACAAGCCTTGCAGATACGATTATATCAGCCACTGAATTTCACAAAATAATCAAAAATTTGAATCATGCAAAGATCGATTCAAATTTACTTTACCAAATTATCAAGAAAATAACGCCTGCTACAGAAAAAATAACAAATGATTTACAGAACAATATTATAGAAAAATCCTCTTCTGTTGACGAAAAAACAATAAAACTTAAGCGGTTGTGCCGTCATTTAATGAAGGAGCTTATTTCTACTTATTATCTGATAGCCAAGCAAAAAAACATGACTAGCGAAATGCGAGAAGTTGTTACTTTGCAAGCTTTAGAACTGATAGGGAAACATTTGTTAATTTGCGCCAAAATGAATGAAAAACCTTCAAATAGCATTTGGAAGATTAGCAGCCAGCTCTATCAAATTGCACATAAACCGTTATTTGATTCAGCAATTGTAGATGCTCTAAAACGAAACATATTGTTCTATCTATGTAACCCATATCAACTAACGCTTTCCGATATCGGTAATCTTTATACTGCATTATCAGAACTCTCTCAGCTCATCCATTTACAAGAAACATTCCCAGAAACAACAAACCAATGCTACTTTGTGTGGGAGTACGGTAATAATCATGCCCCCAATATCGGTCAACAAAATAAAACATACGTTTCAGCAATTTTTCTCAATCCTGAGCAACTTGTCAATTTATTTCAATCTGGAAAATTTTCAACTGATTTGACGGCTTTTCAACAAATCATCACCAAATTAACCGGATACCAAAAGACAATTCATTCTGATATTCCTTCCGAACCGATCATCCGCTCTTTATATTTTGGTTTCGATCAAATCGAAAAGGCTTTGCAGCAAAATTTACGAAAAAACAAACTACAAAACTTTGGACAAGATTATTATGCTAACAACACCTTAATGGATGCCAAACTGGAACCATTAGCACATGAGCAGCCGTTTATTACCAATAACAAAAGTGATAATTGGCAACAAAACGCGACTAGTCAGCAAGACAAAAATACAGTCAAAATACAAAAAACACTGTTTGACAATTTTATTATTGCAGTTTCACATCCTCAAGATTATTGCTGTGAAAACATTATCATTATTGATAACGAAAATAATCAACCACAACTAGGCATTATTAGAAGAATTCTATTCATCCATCAAAGTAACACACTGCGCATGCTGATTGAAAAAATTTCTGGAAAAATTCTTTTTTCTAGGCTGGATAATTCAATACAGGCTATTTTAATTCAAGAATCAAATCAATTAATAATTTCAACTAACGCGAATCTTGGGGAAACAACTTTGAAATTTGAAAACAAACAGCTAACAATTGAGAAATTAGTCGAGCTAAGTAATTTCTTTATACGTTTTCAAGTCAGGATTCATTAGCAATCCCATGAGGAACATGTGCGGCAGTCACATGTTGACCTGCAGAAATACAATGCCCTTTTTGATCATCAAAGAAAATATCGGCACCGAAAGCATTAAGGAATTCGCCCTTTGCCATCCCTCCCAAAAATAACGCTTCATCAATTCTGATATCCCAATCTCTAAGCGTCCTGACCACCCTTTCGTGAGCGGGCGCTGCTCTAGCCGTAACCAAGGCAGTCCGAATCGGCGAACTTTGTTCTCCAAAAGTTTTTTGAATACGATGCAATGCTTTCAGGAAGTCTTTGAAAGGTCCGCCAGTTAAAGGAATTTTAGCAGCACTTCTTTCATTATCAGTAAAAGCATGCAAACCTTTTTGTTGAAAGATTCGTTCTGATTCATCAGAAAATAATACCGCATCGCCGTCAAAAGCTATCCTTAACTGATCAGGATATTGACTGGGCGTACAACTCGATAATATTGTTGCGGCTGCATATCCGACATCTAATGCCTTGACAACATCATCCGTGTTTGCTGATAAGAATAAATGCGCCCCAAATGCAGGAATATAGCCATATGGCGACATTCCACTGGTAAAAGCCGCTCTAGTAATATTCAGATTATGATGGGCGATAGAATTAAAAATTCTTAGCCCTGTATCCGCACTGTTTTGTGATAACAGGATAATCTCTACAAAAGGGTCATCTTCAGGAGACTCATTATTGATTGCCAAAAATTTCTTGACCAGTGCAAACCCAAGGCCAGGTTCCAGAATCTCATCTTCATGTTCTATTTGATATTGGCAAAACGCTTCTTTTCCTTCCGTTTCAAAAATCCGGTGAGATTCATCCAGATCGAACAATGCTCTGGATGAAACTGCTACGACCAGTTTTTGCTGATTAGTCATAATGATGAATTCTCATCGTTCACTCTCCTGAGTTTAAAAAATCAAACTGCCGAGGCCAGTCTCTATAATTAAAAACCTGGCCATTTTTTCGCACCTTGGCAATTTTATCCAGATCAATTTCAGCATGAATCCATTGCGGCTTATTTAGCTCTCCAAGTGCAAAAATACCATTATCAGGAAATCCCTTGTCAATAGGTGTAAATATAGCTGCGGCTCCAACATTATTATCGACTGCTTCATTCCACAAGGCATTCCCTACCGTTGGGGATTGAAAGACATAGCATTGATTTTCCAGAGCTCTCGCCTGACAAGCAATACGAACACGATAATAACCTGTCAGGGTATCGGTACAGCTTGGCACTAAAATTAAATCAGCGCCAGCTTCAACCTGTTTTCTGGCAAACATTGGAAATTCACTATCATAACAAACATTTATGCCAATAATGCCATAATCAGTATTAAAAACTTTAAGTTGTTCTCCAGATTTTATGCCCCACTCTTCATTTTCAAATCTAGTCATTATCAGTTTCGGCTGGTAATCGAACTGGCCATCAGGCATAAAAAAATAGGCATGATTATGATATTGCCCTGAATCATCACACACCGGAAAGGTACCTGCCTGAATATAGCATCCAAACTTGGCAGCCAATCCTTGAAACAGTTTGATATACTTGTCGAATACTTGTTGCATCGCTTCCAACTGTTTATCCAAATACCGGTATACTCCTTGTGAAAAAAGAGAAGTGATTTCCAATGTACTGTATTCAGGAAACAACAAAATTTTCCCGTCTTTATCAGAAGCTTCTTTTACCCATGCGGTCACCTTTTCTTCATAGTCTTTCCAATGATTGTGAAAACTTATCTGGTATTGAGCGACAGCTACTTTAACTTTCATGCTTCAACCAAAAAGTCATTGGTTTAGGACTTTGCACCGTTTCATCGATATCTTTCCAGGTATACGTGGTAGATAATTCAGAATGCTTGATATAACCGCATTTGTTCCAAAATTTATCAAGTGGAACATAATCTTCTGGTCTGCGAGGATGATCATCAGGTCTTTCGACACAACAAAAACAAATATGTTCAAACCCGCCAAGTTCTTCAGCATGCGCTTCTCGTTCCTGAAA
>CAZGYJ010000214.1:0-3654 GCA_964530345.1 uncultured Methylomonas sp. | reverse complement strand
CCCTCTCCTGATGGAGAGGGTTGGGGTGAGGAGAAAAAAATAAAGCAATCTATTCATAGGTTTGAGTTTTCCAAATCCTCAATTACCAGACGAATTTTTTCTAGCACTGATTCTAAATTATTAAACAAGTCATGATTCCAGAATCGAATCACTTTGAATCCTAGCTGCTCAAGAAAATGCGTGCGTTCTTTATCTACTTGTTCATTATGCTGGGAGCCATCCAGTTCGATAATCAGTTTTATTCCCAGACAAACAAAATCGGCAATATAGGGTTCAATTGGAAATTGCCTGCGAAATTTATAATTCAAAAAACGCCGGTTTCTTAGCTGTTGCCAAAGAATTTGTTCAGCATTTGTCTGGTTTTTTCGCAGGTTTCTGGCTATATGTGTAAAAGACATTTTAAAATCTCCTCACCCAACCCTCTCCATCAAGATAGGGCTTTTTTGCTCCCCTCTCATGATGGAGAGGGGTTGGGGGTGAGGAGAAAGTCAAATACAAATGAATCAACATCACAAAAACTCAATAAACTGACCATTACAGCGACGAAACCACCACCCGCCCAGTGAACCCATCCACAGTAATAGACTGACTCAACTGCGCCAAAGAAATCGAAATAACTGTTTGACGAAGAAAGGTATTTGCAGGACCGTTACACCATGTATTGCCCAACTTGTCAAAATAGATATTGGTATTATTGTTACAACTTCCAGAGCCAGCAGGAGTCATGTTGATTGAAATATTATCTACTGCAGTAAACGAATTATTTGCTAACTGAATATCGTATTTTTTTTTGCTGACAGGATGATATGAGAGGCTATTTGGAGAGGAAGTTGCGTCTTTGTAAACCCTGATTGTTTGTGACGAGGCAAGTAGTTTGAAATGAGTGGTTGTTTGATTGCGAATTGCTTCATTTCGGGTAAAGCGAATTGCCTGTGCTATTTCTTCGGTCGCCAGGGCAAGTTTATCAGGATCAGAAGCGGAGAAATTGGGAATTGCCACAGTCGCGATAATTCCCAATATTGAGACGATAATAGTTATTTCAAGAAGGCTGATACCGCGTTGTTGTTGCATGGTGCGGTCGGCATTACGTCATCAAAGATATTAATGTGCATCATATTTGATACCGCTCGCATCATTGCTGGTGTCGTTGGCAATGAATTTGCCTACTGAAAGATCATATTTCCAGCCAAGGTTTGCTCCTGTTCCAGCCATTGCTAAATCACCATTTGCAATTACTTCTAATGCATTTTTTCCAGTAATAGGGTTTTCAGGCATAACATTTTTTTTAAGATATGGGCCAAACTTGAAGTCATTTTCATTTTTGCTGCACGCGCCACCTTCTGCATCGGTAAACATGCTTAGCTGGTCAAGAAAAGCTTGCTCGCCTTGGGCGCCAGCGCCTCCAGTTCCAGTACCGGCAGTTGCAGTACACGCGGTTCCAGTAGCTGCAGAAGCGTCTTTTTCACCCGGATATTCGCCATGCTGTTGATAATATAAATCTATCGCCGCCCTCATGTTAGCCAGCGTACTGTCCAAAGCAGAAACCTTGGCGTCATCAGTAGTGCTGGCAAACTGAGGCACTACAATGGCAGCTAGAATAGCCAGGATGATAACGACAATTAATAACTCGACCAGGGTAAATCCCTGATTGGACAGGGGCTTGTGATTTAATTCTTTAGTCATGTTTTTTACAGTAAATGTTCTTTTACTGAAAGTATAGACGGGAATTATGAAATAGGAATCAGATTTGACTTTTGGCCCTCCATCAGGAGAGAGGGGCTTTTTATCCTCCCTCTCCTGATGGAGAGGGCCGGGGTGAGGAGATCAAAATTAGAGAGGCCGATTATTTTTTCGTACTAGAAGCAAACCGGGCAATCCAAGTCCAATTAACCAAACGACACTAGGTGCAGGTATTGAATAGATAAGGTTGTCAATTTCTAGAGGAAAAGGTTCTATTGGGGTGGTGCCAACAGACGTAAATTCTATAGATGCGAAATAGATATTATTATTGCCTATACTCAAGCCAAAAAATCCGCAAGTGGCTTCATCAGGTAAAGCTGCAGCACAGTCAGATTGTTCAGAGGCTGCTAAATCATAAAATCCAAGCTGGGTGTTGTTGTCATCAAATAGTGTGAGGGATAAATCATACATTGAAATTCCAGATAAGTTTTTTGGAAGAAAATAATCAAATCCTACTTTTGCAACAGGATAGTCTTCAAAAGTCAGATTAATTATGAGTGGTTGTCCAGCAGGGTTACTAAAATTTGCTCGTGCATAAGCGGGGGCGGTAAAGGATGGAAAAATAATATCTTCAGTTATTTGACCTAAATTATCAGATACAGAAACAAGTAAATTTCCATCGCCAGCAGTTGGGTCTCCTTCAGAACCATTATCAAACCCGTATTCAACTGCCTGTGGTCCAAAATCTGAGCGATCTAAAATAGTTGCTGCGTTTGAAAAAGCAGAAAAAGCGCCCATGCATAGGGCAAAAATAAGTTTTGTTAAGTGTGACTTCATCAGTAAGTCCTTGTTAATAAGTAGTTAATTTAATAAATTGTGGATTCTATCACAAAATTTTAGATAAGACTAACGCTTATTGTAGGTGGCACAAGGGTGTGCAGGAACTAGTCAGGAGGCGTGGTTGCAGGGGATGGTAACCAGGGTATCAATTTATTCTCCAAGTTATCACGTCAGGTAAAGCCAGTGCACACAAATTTGATTGGATCAAATGTGGACAGCTTTGATGTCCGAAGAGTGCGTAGCGGGGGTGTTGTGAATCATTCTCTATCGTGTATCTATCTTGATTATAAGCCCGAATGGGCATATTCAACCAGAGTCTAGCTATCGGGGAACTCTTCCGGCGTTGCATGAAGTGATAGTTTTATCGAGATGACAATCTTTACCTGGCGGAGAATTAAAAAAGAAAAAGCCAGGATTAAAGGTGTCAGAAGATGATAATTAAGTATTGAGTCTCCTGTATTTTGTCGAATGGCTATTTTTTACAGCTAAGCCTTGCTGGATCCACTCTAAACGGGCGTTGTTGAGTGTTTAAGGTGTAACTGAGCGAAAATTTCGGCAATACCTGCATTAATTTTTTTCCCGCAATGATTTTTTTTTGATCAGTAATTTTTTAGCGGTTATGATCATCCCCCCCCCCATCTAATTTTGGCACCTAATTCAGTAAGCTAAATACTACAATATATTTAGTAACTTATCTACATTGTTGTCTTTTGAATTAACAAGGCTACCATGTATTTGTACTTTCGGAGTCCGATTTTATTTTAGATGTCAAGCTGTTTATAAATTGAACAAGAACTTGTTTTATGATTGTAGATGTACAAAAAATAAGGTATCTTGTTTAAGCTGAATTTAAGAATAATACGCACTATTAAAATACTGACAAACTAATCATTCAAAACATAAATGTAATCATATAATGATAATCATTTCTGTCTGGATTGATTGTGTTTCCAATTTCAGTAAGATTTAGTAACGCTAAAAATTAAATATTCAGCTCTTTATCTTTATCTATAACTACATAAGGAGAATTCACATGGGTAAATATAATAATCTACATTATGGCAGCTATTTAGGTGGATCGGGGTCAGGTGGCGGCGGATATGGTCGCGGTGGCTCAGGATCAGGTTCCGGTGG
>CAZGYJ010000213.1:0-3674 GCA_964530345.1 uncultured Methylomonas sp. | reverse complement strand
AACTGTTTTAGTAACGCAGCTATCGGCAAAAACTCAGTCGTTAGAAATCCGCAGTCGTGACCGCGCGAAGTTTATATACAAGTTTCAATATTTATTCAGAACACTTCTCTCTACAGTGATTAAACATACTCAAGAGAGACAGCATTGTGTTGTAATCGTTCAGACCCAATCTGACAATTACAGGTTTACGTCATGATAAGGATTATGCCATATTCAATCTTGACGCCAAAATATGATTCCAATGGCAACAGCTAAAATTGGTTGTGATTGGCGTTGTGTTATTAACAGATTTTTGTATATAACAAAAATCCAAGTAAAGGAAATAAATTATTAAAACCAGAAAATACACATAAATATGCCACTAAGCTCTCTATCCCATCTGCACAATAAAATAACATGCAGTTTCAATGACTTATTTATTCAAACTGTTTTGAAAATAATTTTTTAACATGCCAGAAATAACTGTCTTTTAATTGGAATGCCTAAAAATGAAATATCAAGCTAATCATTTTGTTTTGAGGGCCAAAATGTACATCAAGGCTATTCACCAAGCTTTCGCTATGTAGCAGGAATTTAAGACCGCATAAATTCAGTAATTGATTAAATAGCACCACTGCTCCACCTTTAAGCAAGAGCAAATTCAATCTTTGAATTAAAAAAACCAATGCATTTTTAAAGTAAAAAAGGAACAAGCACTTCCTGGTCGTCTACTGTTGTCATCATACTTTCATCTAGTTGTTATGGGAATGTCATATTGATTTGCTATTTTTCCTTGTATTTAAACTATTGAGAAAGAAGATGAAGCTTCATTACCGCAGTGTCTGGATTTCAGATACACACTTGGGAACCAAAAGTTGCAAGGCTGAATATTTACGTGATTTCCTGGATCACGTGGAATGCGATACATTGTATTTAGTCGGCGATATTATTGACTTGTGGAGTTGGAATATTAAATCCGGTTTTTACTGGCCGATTTTGCACAGTGATATTGTCCAAAGGGTTTTCAATAAGACTAAACAAGGTACACGGATTATTTATATTCCGGGGAATCACGATGACGCCTTTAGAAAACATGTCGGGATCCAGTTTAATGGTATTGAAATTCACCTGAATGCAATTCACAAAACTGCGGATAACCGGCGCTTTCTGATTATGCATGGTGATGAGTTTGACAGTATTGTTTGTCATAATCGATGGTTAGCCTATATTGGCGGTGAAGCCTATGAATTCTTGTTGGCCGCTAATCGCTGGATTAATAATCTCCGTAAAATATTCGGTTATCAATATTGGTCGTTGTCTTCTTATCTTAAACACCGGGTCAAAAACATCGTCCAGTTTATGGATAATTATCAGCATGTGTTGAGTTTAGAAGCGCAAAAGCAGCAGGTAGATGGCATTATTTGTGGGCATATTCATCACGCCGAAATAAGCGAAATGGAATCAGGAAAAATTTATTGTAATACTGGCGATTGGGTAGAAAGTTGTACAGCATTGGTCGAAGATGCTGATGGTAATTTATCTATTCTAAATTGGCTGGATGATAGTTATCAATTACTAGATGAGACCTCCGCAGGCGAGAGTTCGAATAATCTTTCTGAAACTGCCTGAGCATGTTAAAAAAAAGCCTGCTGCTAGGCATTGGCAGTGTTACCTTCATTATAGGAATGATTTTATTTCCACTTCCCGTCCCTTTAGGCCTGCCCGTTATGTTAATAGGCTTGGCAATTATGTTCAAAGCTTCAAATAAGGTGAAAAGAAAGATTATTCGTTTGGCAGATCAACACCATCATTCGCGAAAGATCTGGCAAAAGTTTAGAAATCACCGGCAACGAAAAAAGCTGAAGCAGAGGTAGCATCAGATTAAGGAAGATTTTGCTGCAGCAAAAGGAAATGGGCTCCTTTTTCTGGTCTTGCTCGTTGCATACTGTCATTATGTCTCTAAAAAGATCAAAAAAATGCCCCAATTTTCCACTTGACTCGAAATGAATCTCCAAACCCGATAGCCTCCCGATGGGTTTAAAGTTGTCATCAATTTGTCAAAAAACCTTCATTTAATTGTCATAGTAGTCAACTAAGCTAAACGCCATGATAAATTTAAAACACGGGGGGCTGAATGAAGCTATTGAACTTGGTTCATGACTATGATGTTAAATTATTCTTCAATCTGATAAATTCCCGTTTTTATCATTCATTCACGACTCTTGCCCGCGTTATTTCTCAATCTGCTAATGGTCAGCTCTATCTTGTTCTGGTTATTTTTTTATATTTCACAGAAGGTTTACAAAGTCCATTCCTAAAAACGCTTTTAGTAGCTTTTACTATTGAGCGACCGTTATATTTTGTATTAAAAAACAGTTTTAGGCGAGATCGACCTCAAGCCGCACTTAAAGATTATCAGAGTCTTTTAACGCCATCAGATCAATTCAGCTTTCCATCGGGCCACACATCTGCGGCATTCATGGTCGCCGGCATTATGAGTTTTTATTTACCCCTATTGTCTGCTCCATTACTTCTGTGGGCTTTTTTAGTAGGTGTTTCCAGAGTTATTCTTGGCGTTCATTTTCCTACTGATACATTGATTGGAATGATTTTAGGAGTAACGGTGTCGATTTATAGTTTGGTGCAAATCACGTAATGAAAATATTTTATGGTGTTCAAGGAACCGGTAATGGTCATATTACCCGGGCCAGAGTGATGTCCAAGGCGTTATCAATGCAAGGATTTGAAGTTGATTATATGTTTACAGGCAGGTCCAGTGATGATTATTTCGATATGGATTTATTTAATGGTTGTCAATTTAGAGATGGATTAACATTTAATACAGAAAAAGGTCAGGTAAATTATCTGAAGACAGTTTTTCAATCAAAACCAATAACTTTTATCAAAGATGTCAAATCGCTTGATTTATCAAGCTATGATTTGGTGATTAGCGATTTTGAACCTGTGACTGCATGGGCCGGGAAAATACAGAAAAAGACAGTGCTGGGAATTGGTCACCAATATGCATTTAATCACAAAATTCCCAAGAGAGGTTCCGACCCTTTGGCTGAACTAGTCATGAAATACTTCGCACCGGTTACTTTGGGTGTGGGTTTGCACTGGTATCATTTTGATCAGCCTATTTTGCCGCCGATTATTGAAACAAAAGAGCCGGATGTGATAATTGATGAGCGAAAAATACTGGTGTATTTGCCTTTCGAGTCCCCTGCAGATATTAATAGTAGCCTTTCACAATTCACTGACTATCAATTCCATGTTTATTCTCCTGTCCCCTTTAACAGCAACAATCCGAATATTATTTTCCAGCCATTATCACGCAATAATTTCCAGCGAGATTTACGCGACTGCACGGGAATTATCAGTAATGCCGGATTTGAATTAGCTAGTGAAGCTTTGCATATGGGCAAGAAAATTCTAGCAAAGCCTTTACATGCCCAGATGGAGCAAATATCCAATGCTGCAGCACTGGAGCAATTAGGTTATGGCCACACCATGAATGATCTAGACGCTGAAGCAATAGAAAGGTGGTTAAATGAAGCCCGGAGTGTAAGAATTAACTATCCCGATGTTGCACAAACTATTACGACATGGATTAAACAAGGAATGCCAGTGATGGATGAAAGTATTACCCAAGCTGCCTGGAAAAATGTTGAGGTTATTAAGGCTTAGGAATA
>CAZGYJ010000212.1:0-3720 GCA_964530345.1 uncultured Methylomonas sp. | reverse complement strand
CAAAAAAAAGCCCCTGCTATGGAGTAACAGGGGCGAATGTGCTAACAAATATTAACAACACTTAAGGAGGAGTATTATGCTAAAAAAGCATCGTACAATTTGTTGAAAGCAATTACGGTGCCAACTTTAAAAGCTGCCGTTTAATAAGGTTTTGATGCAACACCATTTATAAAGAATAGTTATATTTGTGTCAGAAAGTGACGGTTTTTGTCACATTAGGCCCCGAAAGGTTAGATTTGTTGCAATAGTCCTTGTTGAATGATTTCTAAACAATTGATAGACCTTAAATTATTATTGAAAATTGATCATTAAATCCAGATTTATCCAAAATGCCAACGAAACGATTCAATGCGAAAGTTTTGTAGTTAGCATTATTCGTACTGATAGGAAAAAAACCATTGCTTTTAGAGTTTCCGAAGGAAATGCCACGATTGTGGTGCCAAAAACTATTTCTCATCAAGAAGTTGTTGATCTTGTTAAAAACAAACAACGTTGGATAAAAGAAAAACTGGAAATTCAGCAAGCCCTGCCAAAAGTCAAGCCCAAGAAATTTATTGCTGGAGAGTTTTTTTACTTTCTTGGAAATTCTCATCAATTACAGATAAAAAAGGGGAGTCACCCATATCTCTTATTTCAGAAAGACTGTTTTATTGTCTATGTCAGGAATTCTGAAACTGATAATACGCGAGTAATCAAGCCTTTATTAAAAAAATGGTATCTGCAGCAAGCTGAAGAAATTTTGCGGGCTAAAACTGCGGCTTACGCAAAAATTATTGGTGTTAAACCTGGGAAAATTACTGTTAAATCATTCAAATCCAGATGGGGAAGTTGTAGTATTAATGGGGATCTACAATATAATTGGCGTATTGTTATGGCGCCTGACGAAATAATCAATTATCTGGTTGTTCATGAGTTGTGTCATATTTTGCATCATAATCATTCACCTGCTTATTGGCGAACAGTTGCCATGTTTTATCCCGAATATAAGGAAAGCAGAGACTGGTTAAAAAAAAATGGGCGGTTGCTAGAATTTTAAGGGTTTGTTTTGGCACTTAATCCAGAAATTTGATGCCAGGATTCAAAATAAATCCTGGCACGAGAAATTTCGAAACACTAACGCAGTTGCATTTCGGTTAAAACTGCCTTATTCCGCGCTATTTTCAGTTTGTGCTGCTTCCAGTGCTTTCTGCAACTTTTTCTCATCCTCATGTGCGTGTGAGGTATGTATGACCTTACCACCAGTTCCTCGCAGTTTAAAGTTTTGAAATAATAAATAGCTGCGGCTTGCTTAAATCATTTTTATCAATCTGCTTAACTTTATAATGAAACAACAAGTTATCCAGAGCGCTGATTTGATGTTGCAATGCTTTAAGTTCAGTAAGACCGCCGATATGACCAGGGTATGCGATTACAGTAATAATGCCTGATTTCTTTAATAGCAGACAGGCGGTTTCGAGAGCTTTTAGTGTGGTTTCTGTTTGGGTGATAATTGATTTATCGCCGCCTGGCAAATATCCCAGGTTGAACATGATGGCGCTGATTTTTTGATGATGTTCGATCGGTATAAATTCGACCATTTTTTCATGTCCTGCGTGAACAAGATCTACATGTGAGAAAAGTTGTTGTTCCTCAAGTTTTTGTTTTGTTTTTTCAAGCGCCTGTTGCTGAATATCAAAGCCGTAAATTTTGCCTGTTTTTCCAACCTTTTTGGCAAGAAAGACAGTGTCGTAACCATTGCCGCAACTTGCATCAATGGCAATTTCTCCCGGTCGTATAGTTTTGGAGATGGTCTTGTGCGCCTCTGTAACGAGTGAAATGCTTGGCGGCGGCATAATGATTTGATGCTTCAAATTTTGAAAAAGTTTTAAATCCGAAGCATCAAAATTTCTCTACTTGGCCACTTTATTATACAATTCTGCCGCTTTATTTTTCGCTGCTTTAGACAAGCCGGAAATTTTCGCTTTGGTTTTAAACCAGAGTAATTTGGTTTTACCGGTAAAACCTAACAGTCGATCACCTTCAAGTGCCGGCTCTGTTGATTCTCCCACTTTATCTGTTTTCAGATATCCGTTGTCTACCACAAACACGGTGTTGCTTCGTATTTGCGGGGTATAGGCTTCCCTGATGGAAATTTTAACAACGGTCAGGTCAGAACCGCTAGGTGTTTCCAATAGTACATCCCCAATTTGAAGGCCGGCCGACATGACGCGTTTGTCAGTGATTTCCGGGTCGCCTTCAAAAATGACATTGTAGATTTTGTCTTGTGGAATGGCGGCTTCTTTTGCATTTTTGCTGGCACAGCCTGAAACAAATAAAAACGCAACCAAGCCAATGAAAAGATAATTTTTCATGTTTTCCCTCTCGGTTAATAATTAAGGTTATAAGTGAGTGACTAATTACACTTTAATCTGTTCCCAATGTAAACAGCTTTCAGATGTTTGGCGCTCAACAAAAATATTTTTTACAGTGGCGACTGATATTTGCATGGTCAGGAAAAGTTGATGAATTGACAAGATAATCAGCAAAATGACATGCATACCAGGGAATCAGTAAACTACCTTTGGAGCCAAATCCGTTGAAAATGCATATTAAAGGCTGGTCAGGGGGGTGACCTAATAATGGTTGTCTGTCAATTGTGGCCGGTCTGATATGCGCCTGGTGATTAATAACAGTACATGGGGAAAAATCGGGTGCGTATTGATGAATTGCCTGGAGTATCGTATTTTTTGCCTGATTTGTAGTTTTCGTATCTATGTTTTCCCTGTCAAAGGTGGCGCCACTGCGAAAAATTTTTGTATTTGTAGGAATCAGCCAAAAACCGTAATTTATGATGTATTCAGGAGAACAGTGTTGACTTGTGAGAGTTAAAATTTCCCCTTTTGCTAGATTGAACGGAAGCCATGAAAACCAGGGGTTGTTTTGGGCCTGATAACCTTCACAGAAAATAATCCGGGTTGCTTCGATATTTTGCCATTGAATGCTATTGGCCTGAAGTTTTAAATCGCTATAGTTGAAATCTGCATTCAGGTATTGACGGGTTAGTTGAAGATAATTTTTTATTTCGGTAAGTAACGGTTTGGTCTGTAGAAAATAGGTTTGTTTTTGTTGCAGAATGCCATAAGCAGTTTGTAGATTCTGATGTTTGAATTTTACTTTCAGGCCTGAAAGGTAGGAGTGATAATTCGGGTCAGCCAGCCGTTTTTTGCAATACTGTAGTTCCTGTTGATTTCGTAGCAGCCGCAGCATGGGTTTTTCAACTAGAAATTCCTGGTTGAAAAAATTTGCAAGTTTTTGATAATACTTTTTTGCCGCTGGCAGTAAAAATTCAATATCAGGGTTTATTGCCAGACGCATCCCGGAAACGGGATTGATCAATCCTGCTGCTATTTGTGAGGCATTTGTCAAGCCATTATCAATGACCAGAATTTTGCAGTTTCTTCTGCTTAGTTCCCAGGCCAAAACACTTCCGGCAAGTCCCTGGCCAACAATCAAGTAATCAACGTGGTGTAAGTGCGGGCTGTTCAAAGTCAATGCCTTCCCACCCGAATTCCATAAAATTGCGGATATTATGATGGTTATTTTTATCAGGATTCAACAGAACATCCTTGTGATAATAATCACCGAATAATTCCAGTGTTTGTTGCTGAGTAAGATTATGAATTTGTGCAAAAGCAAATATTTTACAGGAGCCTTCATTGCTGCCAGCATCATTGACCAATT
>CAZGYJ010000211.1:0-3751 GCA_964530345.1 uncultured Methylomonas sp. | reverse complement strand
GTTATAAATTTGTCGATTTTGTGGCTTGTATTGAAAAGAAAATCTCGACTAGCTGAACAAAATTAATGTGGTGTAAAAAATTATTGTAACTTTTTGATGATGATTGCAGTAATATCATCAGCCTGAACGGTATGTTGACAATGATGCAATAATCTCTGGTAAATAGCAGTAATCACTGCTTTTGCACTGAGGTTCTGATTTTCTATGATGGTTTTGGCAATATTTTCGATACCAAAACTTAAACCTTGCGGGTTTTCCCATTCATAGAATCCATCGGTAAAAGCCGCCAGGATATCGCCGGAATGTAACTGAACTGATTCCAGCCGTTTATAAGAAGTATCAGAGAATACACCTAAGGGTAATTCGTGGATGGGTAGATGCTCAACTAGATTTTTTTGAGATCGGAACAGTAATACCGGCCCGTGACCTGCTGAAATAAAATCCAGAGTGGATGTGTTAGCATTTAACGAACAAAAAAAAGCGGTAATGAAATAATTATCGGGAATATTTTCACATAGTAATTTATTGATATGTGTCAGACTGTTTGGAATATCAGGCTCCAACGTAAAGGCTGATCTTTGTAAGGCGCTGCATTCAGCGGCAAGTATGGCCGATCCAATGCCATGACCTGCTACATCGGCAATGCAAGTTAATAACTGGCCATTTTTTAAATCCAGGAAGTCAAAGAAATCACCACCGGTTTCTTCCGCTGCCTGACTCCAGCCAAAAATATCAAAGCCTCGAACCTTAGGTGGGGATTTAGGCAACAAACCGATCTGGATTTTTCTGGCAAGATCAAGGTCTCTTTTAATATGTTGTTTTTCAATGGCTTGTTCAGTAAGAAACTGCCTATAAATGGCCATCCCACATTGTGCAGCGAATGTCGTAATTAAGGTTTCATCCCATTGATTAAAAGTACCTGATGACTTGTTGATAACTTCCAGAACGCCTAAACGGTGTTGGTGACTGCCATACAAAGGACAAGCCAGAATATTAGAAGTACGAAAACCGGTTTTTTGATCAATAATTTTGTTGAATCTTTCGTCACTATAGGCATCTTCTACTTTACAAACCTTGCTGTTCTGAAAGCAAAAACCGGCAATTCCCTGTGTGGCAGACATTCGCACACACTCTTGTCTTTGATCGACAAAGCTGAACAACTCATCAGTTTTATTATCATAAACAAAAACGGTGGCGCGTTCGCATTGAAAAATATCTACTACAGCTTCCTCGATTTGTTTAAGAAGTAACTGTAGATCATTATTAATGGCAAGATTTCGGGTGATTTCCAGAATTTTGAACAGGTCCGAAAGACGATGGTCGTTGTTCCTTGATGGGTATTGAGATTTCGGGAATTGATCGGCCATGATTTATAAAATCTTCAAAATCATCAATGTGATATCGTCAATAAATGCTTCATTTCCTCGAAATTGCTTAAGTTCAGAAAGTAGCATTCCAATGATTTCATTTGGCGTTTTTTCCGCATGACTGGAAATAAGATGACAAACCCGTTCAATGCCAAAAAAATCACCCTGCTGGTTTTCTGCTTCGGTAACTCCGTCAGTGTAAAGCAGGATTAAGTCGCCATTTTCAAGTGTCAGTTTTTTTTCTTCAAAAATAATCCGTTTACGTACACCGAGTACCAGGCCTTCCGCATCAAGTTGGGTACAAAGTTTTTTTCCATGGCGAAAAATTAAGGGAGGCGGATGTCCGGCATTTGCAAAAAACAGTTCCTGGTTGTCCGGAAAATATTGACAATAAAACAAGGTGATAAAATAATCGGCATTGTCCAGATCCTGAAATAATACGGTATTAAGCATATCCAGGGTTTCTGCGGGACTTGCTGATTTGTTCAACTGGGCACGGATAACGCTGCGCGTTTCTACCATAAACAATGCCGGTCCAATGGAATGACCGGAAACGTCGGCAATAACAAAATCCAGACATTTTGCATCACGATAAAAATAATCATAATAATCGCCCCCAACTTGATCAGCAGGAAGACACAGTCCAGTGATCTCAAATTGGGGTGTATTGATTGGTACTGAGGGTAACAGCGTAGACTGGATTTTATGGGCAATTTTAAATTCACTCTGAGTGATAGCGAGATTGATTTCGGCCTGCCGGATTTGTTGCTCAGCTTTTCGGCGGGCGGTAATGTCATGAATAAAACCGCTAAAAATAAATGCATTGCCCAGTTTTAAAGGCGAAAGACTGAATTCGACTGGGAATTCAGTGTTGTCGCGGCGGATAGCAAAGCTTTCCAGGCGTTTATTGATTATTTTTGATGCTCCGGTTTTCAGAAATTTTCTTATTTCCTTGTGAAACAAAGGCCGAAATCGCTTTGGAATAATGAGTTCGTCAACACGCTGGCCGATAGCCTCTTGATGTGACCAGCCAAACATTTTTTCGGCATGATGATTCCAGTCATCAATAATGCAGTAGGAATCGATAATGACGATAGCATTAAGGGCGCTTTCAATAATCAGGCGGGTACGTTTTTCACTTTCGATCAAGGCATCTTGAAAATGTTTTTGAGCGGTAATATCCCGGTCGACGCCGCGCCATTTTGACACTTTTCCGGCATGATTTTTTATGGGCAGTCCAGTTGATTCCGTAATTACTTGGTGGCCGTCTTTGTGTCGATAGTAATTTATCAGAGAGTAAAAGGGCTGTAACAATGCGGAGCCCTTGTTTTTTTGTTCATCCTGCGGTGCTAATAATTCGCTATAATGTTTGCCAAGCACCTCTTCAGGAAGATAACCCAAAATTTTCTTTACCGCTATACTGCTATATATATAGAAGCCCTGTGGGTCTTGCTCCCAAAGCCATTCGCCTGTCATATCGGCCATTTGGCTAAATCTTGCTTCGCTTTCTGTTAAAGCTGATTTAACTTGCCGGTTCTGAGTAACATCTTCTTCAATAGACAGGTAATGAGTTACTTTATTGCGATTATTTCTGATGGCAGTGATTTTTTCTTTGATCCAGTAAATATCACCATTTTTTTTTCTGTTTTTTAATTCCCCCTGCCATTGTCCTGTTTTGGTTAATGATTCCCACATGGCTTGATATTGTTCAGGAGAAGTGTAGCCAGACTGAAAAATTCTAGGGTTGGAACCTAACACTTCCTGTTCCGAAAATCCTGTTAATTCAATAAATTTAGGATTGATATAGATGATTCGTCCCTTGGCGTCCGTAATCATCACTGCACAAACACTCTGTTCGATTGCTAATTCCATAATAGCCAGGTTCTGCTCACATTTGGCGAGATTGGTATTTTCTTGTATAAAAATGCAATATTTGTGATTATTGGGGCTATCGGTGTGTAACTTTGAGAAAGAAATCAGGCAATTGATTGAATTATTTTTTTTATCACATAATTTTGTGGAAAACGAGTTTTGGGTTTTATCTTCTTGATATTGTTTGAAGGCATCATTCCAGAATTCGGCAAGGACTTCCTGGTCGGTGATTTTATCAATGGTTTTGTGCTGCAATTCCTCAGGGAGATAGCCTAAAAACTGGCTTGCTTGATTATTCAAATAATTGATTTCAAAATAGTAACCATTTTTTTTCGCCAACGGGGTGATATTGAGAATAATAATATTCAAGGAAAGATTTTCAAACAAATGATGCATTGGCTTTTTGGGATACTGATAATGCGAATCTGCAGAAATTGAAGTATAACACTAGTGACAGCAGTAACTCAGCATCAAAGTGTCTTTTTGACCGAGCGATTATTGGAGGTGTTTTT
>CAZGYJ010000210.1:0-3809 GCA_964530345.1 uncultured Methylomonas sp. | reverse complement strand
GGGTTACGCTACCGCTAACCTAACCTACACTTTGTCTTAACTCAATGGCCATGCCCTAAAGAGTTGTTGTTAAGGTATTGATGATCCTTCGCCGCGCGGGTCACTGGCAGCCGAATATTGCTTGGTAGTTTTGTTGTATTGTACGGCCTGCATATTGCCATATTTATAACTTTTTTGTTTGAATTGATGACCTAATTTACCAAGCATTTTAATTTCTTTGTCTGTCAAACCGTTCTTTTCATACAGAATCTGGTCTGGTATATATTGATGATGAAAACGTTTTACTTTAACCCATGATTCAGGGCCACTGCCATTAGCAAAATCGAGTATTGCCAGCAATACCATGGAAATAATACGACTGCCACCGGGTGTGCCTAAAACCGCAATTCGATGAGAATCTTCCAGAAAGGTTGGCGTCATGCTTGATAGCATGCGTTTACCTGGTTCAATCGAATTAGCCATGCCTCCAACTAATCCGTACCCATTCATGACTCCAGGTTGACTGACAAAATCATCCATTTCATCATTTAGTAACACCCCAGTTCCCGCTGCAACTATACCGGAACCAAACGGGAAATTTATGCTTAATGTTGCAGCAACTCTGTTACCCTCTTGATCAATAATTGAAAAATGAGTGGTATCGCTGCCTTTGGTTTGGTGTTTTTGCCAACCAATCAGGAAATTGCTAGGCAACGCTTTATCCAGTCGAATTGTTGTTCTTAAACCAGCGGCATAATCTTGGTTCAGTAATCGCTGCGTGGGCATCTCGATAAAGTCTGGATCACCAAGGTAACGTGCCCGATCATGATAGGCGCGCCGTAATGCTTCAACAATGAGATGTTTGCGCGTGATGTTATCAAGATTATCTAATTTATAGGCGGAAAGGATATTTAATGCTTCGATGAGAACGATTCCTCCTGAGGAAGGGGGAGAGGCGCTGGTAATTTTAATATTTTGATATCTGCCGATGATTGGAGGGCGCTCTTTGACCTGATATGCTGCTAGGTCTTGTTTGCTCCAGATTCCTCCCTCATTTTGAACTGCTTGAACCAACAACTCAGCGATTTTGCCATCATAGAAGCCTTTTTTTCCATGTTTGGCGATTGCTTCCAGCGTGCTAGCCAGATCGGCCTGTACAAGAACTGATTTTGGTTTCGGAAGTTTTCCATTATCAAGAAAAATCTGATTGGCCGCAGCTGATTGCATTAATACCTTTTGTCTGAATGTCAGCATACGAAGATGACGATTACCAATGGTAAAACCATGTCTGGCGTAGTTGATCGCTGGTTTTAAACTAGTCGATAATGGCAATCGTCCGTATTTTTTTGCAATATGGACCAAAGCAGCCGGTAAACCAGGTATGCCTGCCGATAAAGCACCAGTTTTGGATAAAGCTTTGATGACTTTTCCGTTGTTATCCAGATACATATTTCGATGCGCTCCGAAAGGCGCTCGTTCTCTGCCATCGACCATTATATCAAGGCTGTCAAATTCCCGGTGTAACAGCCAGAAACCGCCACCACCAAGCCCAGAGCCTGCTGGTTCAACAACGGCCAACGCCGCACTGATAGCTACTGCTGCATCAAAGGCATTGCCGCCTTGTTTTAGAATTTGTTCTCCGGCTTTGGTTGCCAAAGGATGCGCGGTGGCAATTGCATATTGATTTTGACTGGCGTAAACCAAATTTTGGGAAAAGAAAATCAACAAGAAGAGCGTTGCTTTATATAGCATAATTTTGTTCAGTTCATGATTGTGAGTTGATGATTATACGCTTTTGAATTGTCGATAATTTATCTCTTTAAACCGTTTTTGTAAGAAGCTTTATAACTACTCAGCGTATTTTATAGTTTCAATATATGCTGAATAGTTAACAATTTTTTATCGTATACAGAGCGATGGAAGTTAATTGTCAATTTTCTCATTTCTGCTGATTTTTTTAATCCAGGAATAGTAATTTTGACGACAATCATTTAATAATCTGGCTCTGCGTTTTTGAGAAAAGCCATGATCCTTTAAAATAAGATTGCCTAATCGTAAGCTGGCTTCCAGAGTTTCTGAAACTGCGCTGTTGGCACCCTTGGACAATAATTCATCGCAGTGCTCACGATCTTTTGCACGGGCATGAATAGGTAAAAACGGGAAATGCTGCCTTGCTTGCGAAACCAGTTGATTTGCATAGTCTGCATTATCAAGTGATACTAACAACATTCGGGCTCGTTCGGCACCTGCAGCTTTCAGGACTTCAATCCGTCTGGCGTCACCAAAATAAACTGGATAGCCTCTGTCCCGGCCATCAAGCACTTGTTCATGGTCATTGTCCAGTGCAAGATAAGGAATTCTGGCAACATTCATCAGTGTTGCTATTCGCTGTCCAACGCGCCCAAACCCTGCGAGAATAACATGATTCATGTTTTCTTCAGGTATTTCAAATATTTCGGTCCTGTCGTGTTTTCCCCATTCATAACGTTTGATCCAGAACTCAACTCCGTATACCAGAAATGGGGTAGTAGCCATGGTCATTGAAATAAGAAGAGTCAGAAGTTCAAAGAGAAAAGTGTCCATTAAACCGGAGAGAGTGGCATAACCGAATAGAACAAAACCAAATTCCCCTGCTTGAGAGAGTAAAACTGAAATACGAATACTATGAAGTTTGTCTAAACCACTGATGCGGCAAAGTACCAAGAGGGCGATAAATTTTATTAACAACAAGATGATGAAAAGGGATAAAACCAGTGGCGCCTGGCTAATGAGCAAACCAAAATTAATGCTCATTCCCACGGTCATAAAGAACAGGCCAAGCAAAATACCTCGGAATGGTTGAATGTCGGCTTCAATCTGATGCCGATAATGAGATTCAGCAAGCATGAAACCAGCAAGAAAAGCACCCAGAGCCATTGAAATACCAACCATTTCCATTAATTTGGCAACACCTAGAACTAACAAAACTGCAGCAGCAATGAACACTTCCGAATTTCGACAGGCAGCGACACGATCCAGCAACGGGTTCAATAGATAGCGGCCAAAAAGGATCACCGCTACAATGGCTAAGCTGGCTTCGGTGAGTGAATTTTTAATGCTGTCAGATGTTGAAAATCCTTCAGACAATATGGGGATAAGAGTCAATAATGGTATAACTGCCAAATCTTGCAGTAGTAACACAGAAAAAGCCATGCGTCCGGTAACTGAGGCTAATTCACCTTTTTCTGACAAGATCTGCAAACCAAACGCAGTCGATGATAATGCTAGTCCAAATCCCACGATGATGGCGGTTGTTAATGGCAAACCCAGCAAATTTGCTAACCCGGATAGAATGGTTCCTGTTACAGTGACTTGAGCAAGTCCAAGCCCAAAAACCCAGTGGCGCATTATCCATAGTCGACTTGGTTTCATTTCAATGCCGATCAAAAATAACAGGAATACCACGCCAAATTCAGCAAAGTGTCTTATTTCCGCAACATCAACAATGAATGAAAATCCCCAAGGACCCAAGACAATTCCGGCTGCAAGATAACCTAAAACTGACCCCAGCCCCAATCGGTGAAAAAGTGGGATAGCGATAACTGCGGCAGTAAGAAGGGCCAGAATATCGTATATTACATGAGCAGTATTCATAAGAAACCTATGTCTGAAAGACAGATTATATTTACTTTCACCTGATCCGTGATTTCAATGCGGATTCAGGTTTAAGACAGATTACTATAAATACTTGTTCAATAATCCTTATTCATGACAATAAAATACAATTTACATGATTAGCATTTATTGAACTTGGTCATGGATAATCCCAAAAATAAAATAATACTGGTGAT
>CAZGYJ010000209.1:0-3861 GCA_964530345.1 uncultured Methylomonas sp. | reverse complement strand
TGTATAAATGCGTTGCCATTGGAATGCCATATCTGTTTTTATTAATTGATATTCTCTCCTGGTGGCTGACCAAAATAAGTCCAATGTTTGCATGGCTAGTAATTTTTGCCGGAATGGGTATGGGCGTGTCTTTTATTTCTATGTGGGTTATTTCGTTATTTGAAATGTGGGTTTTTAAGACGGTTTTCCTTAACAAACAAGGAGAAAGATACCAACAATGGAGCATTTATGCGGCATCCAAGCTGAAAACTGTAGGACTAGATGATATTAACTCAATTATAAAAATTCTAGGCAAACACATAACAACAATATCAGAACTTGCTTGTAAATTTTGGATGACACAAATTTGGCCACTATTCAAAAAACAACTTTCTAAAATAAAATCAGAAAAAAATAAATTGGACTCAGGCGAGTAATATTCTTCAAAATCACCTGGATTGAAAAAGTTGTTGCTTTGTTAATTGACTCTTTCAATCCAGTGTCCGAAATACGTTAACAATATATTTATAAATTATTGCAGTTGGCATAGTAAGTAACAGTCGCAGGCCAATCAGAAAATATTCCTTTGATTCCAACATGTTTTGCCAACACATCAAGTATTGTCAACATGTCACCATCATTATTGATAACATCAGTTGTTGTCTGGTAATACCAGCCGCCTTTATTTTTTAAAAGCCCTGATCTTTCCAGTGTCCAGGTAATAATTTCCAGCCCTGCACCCTTTGCTCTTTTGGCATAAAGTGAAGGTTCTATTTCCCCTTTTTCATTGACCTTTAAAAGCATCCACATTGGTGGCGCAATAATTTTTACACCATCAGCAACTAATTCTTCCATACTGGGATTCCATGTACTTGGGTCAGTATGGTCGAATGTTGGATCGTCATAACGACCATCCAAAAATACCGCCTGCTTACCAAAACGAGGTTCATTATCCAACCAATATTGTATATCCTCTAAATTAAACGATTGTGGAAAAACTCTTCTAGGGTTAACTCCCATTTCTTTGTATTCATCAATCATTTGTTGCGCATAATCCTGCTGTGTGTAATCACCTTCATAAGGCATCTCAACACTAGGAGATTTTAATTCTGGTGTGAACTTAACGCCTAATTTTTTCAATAGTTTTATGCTTTCTTTATGAGTCATTAAAGTACCCCGGGCAGAATACAGATCCGTACGCCAGCTTGGAGTGCTGTTTATATATTCCGAAACTGTTGTTGCATTCTTGTTTCCTGCATCCATTTTACCTTTGAGAGTCTTAAACTCTTCTAACGTGATATCTGTGGTGCAACATTGTACGGATACTTTTTTCCCCGTTGCAGGATCAGCCGGTTGAAATGGTACGGAACATTTTTCAGCAAGAGGTGTTTCAAGAATATTGGTTGTGGTATGCAAGTCACATTGTGAATGTCGGCATACCAATTCTCTGTCTTTGGTAAATGTAACATCGCACTCAATAATCCCTGCACCCATACGAGCAGCAGCCTCATAAGATTCTTTAGTATGTTCGGGAAATTGCAGTGCAGCCCCTCTATGACCAATTGAAAAATCAGTTCTATAAAACGGCCCATCAGAACATTCCTTTAGCTGTTTTTTTAAACGGCTTTCCTCCATGTCGTTTACCAAATAAAAAGGTCTTGGCCCTAGCTGTACCTTTTGATTATGCTTTGGATGACCTTTTAGGGAACGATAGGCTTTTCGGAAAAAGTACTTTGCAGTTTTATGTGGATGTTTATTGTCTTTCTTTAAATCAATATCCTGTGTTTTATTATCAGCAAATAGCTGTGGAGTTTGAAACAAAATGCTAAACGCCATTAAGGCTATTTGCAAAATTCTATAGCTCATGGTTTTCTCCTGGAAATTGGACAATATGTGATCAACCTCTGCGGCTGGTGTTTAACATACCTCTAAACTATTTCAATTTGATGACAGTATTTAGAAACTGACTTGCTCTTAATATTTTTCGATGTACAAAGCACAATAAATTATAAGAAAGTATCAGTCACCTGAAGAGTAATAAATAAAACATCAATCCGTTATAAATATAGAATTGCCAATTAATCAAAATGTTATGTTTTTTGCAGGAATCCCAGAGAAAGTATAAGTTTTTACGACAAAAATAAAGTTTTCATAAATCTGTAACAAATAACTTACAGAATATGCAGGCTAATAATCAATAAATGTAAAGGGGATTAAATATGTCCAGTTCTAGTACGAGTATTACATCAGACAATCAATCCGACTCCGACCTGAAACTAAGTGCCTTTTTCGCAGTTGGTTTTGCCGCTATGGTTGCCTATTTTATGTATTGGGGTATTGATTATACCAATCATAACGCAATACCACTTTTCATTTTGGCAACACTTTTTGGCGTCTTTATGGCGTTTAATATCGGAGGAAATGACGTCGCTAATTCTTTTGGAACTAGTGTTGGAGCCGGTACGCTCACTATTAAACAGGCATTGATAGTTGCTGCTATCTTTGAAGTCAGTGGCGCGGTCATTGCTGGAGGTGAAGTCACTAAAACAATTCGCAAGGGTATTGTTGATCTATCTCAGATTAACGTCGAACCCATGCAGTTTGTTTTCATTATGATGGCCGCTCTTCTAGCTGCAGCCATCTGGTTATTAATTGCAACAAAACGTGGCTGGCCAGTATCTACAACTCATTCAATAATTGGCGGGATTGTTGGAAGCTCCATTACTTTAGGATTTTTAATTGGCGGTTCAGATACGGGGTTTGCTTTAGTTAAATGGAGCAAAATAGGGACGATTGCATTTTCTTGGGTTTTGTCACCCGTACTGGGCGGCCTGGTTGCTTATACCTTATTTTCCCAGATCAAAAAATATGTTTTGCGATATAACGAAGAAGCGGCAGTAAAACTAAAACAAGTCAAACAAGCAAAAAAAGCGCATAAAGATGTACATAAAAAAGCATTTGAGCGATTGGCTGAAATCCAACAAATTTCTTATACCAGCGCAATGGCACGCGATGCACATACGATTAAAGATGCAGATTTTGATCCAGAAGAACTTGAGTCGGATTATTATAAGGAACTTCACGCCATAGAGAAACAGCAAGAAGATCTCCACGCAACCCAAGCTCTTGAAACCTATGTTCCACTATTTGCAGCTATTGGAGGTATGCTGATAACAGGTATGTTGTTATTCAAAGGACTGAAACATATGAACCTAGGCCTTAGTACTCTCAATAATTATCTAATTATTGGTATGATTGGCGCATTGATTTGGCTGGCAACTGCAATTTTTGCTAAAACATTGAAAGGCAAGGATTTAGATAAATCCACTTTTTTATTATTTAGCTGGATGCAAGTTTTTACTGCCTCTGGTTTTGCGTTTAGCCATGGCTCAAATGATATTGCTAATGCAATCGGTCCATTCGCCGCAATTCTAGATATACTAAGAAGCGGCGAAATTAGTGCAAAAGCAGCAGTTCCAACAATTGCAATGTTTACTTTTGGGGTTGCCTTAATTGTTGGCTTATGGTTTATCGGAAAAGAGGTCATACAGACCGTTGGTCATAACTTAACCAAAATGCACCCTGCCTCAGGGTTCGCCGCGGAACTATCTGCAGCCGGTGTTGTTATGCTTGCTTCTGTGATGGGATTACCTGTTTCGAGTACTCATATTCTGATTGGTTCAGTTCTTGGCGTTGGCATGGTAAACCAAAATACTAACTGGAATCTTATGAAACCCATTGGCATGGCCTGGATTATCACTTTACCAGCAGCAGGCATTCTCTCTGCAATTACCTTTATTACCCTTAGAAATATTTTTTAGGCATTAAAGATGAGGTTTTTTTAGCTTACGCAATCGTAACTACTCAGCGTATTTATAGTTT
>CAZGYJ010000208.1:0-3941 GCA_964530345.1 uncultured Methylomonas sp. | reverse complement strand
AGGTCAGGTTAGCGGTAGCGTAACCCGACAAAATCTAGAAAATGTTGGGTTACGTTACCGCTAACTCGATCTACAAAATTGCAAATACTCTTAACTTAATGGTAGTGACCCTATGCTAGCATGGATTTGGTTCAAATTTTGCCATTAACTTTCTGGTTTCTTCAAACCACATAAGTAAGTTTCAAAGATAGATGATGAAGTTGGATGCTTATATCTGCTAATGGCTTAATTTTTTATATTTAATTCGATGCGGGTTATCAGCATCAGTCCCAAGACGTTTATGACGATCAGCTTCATAATCTGCATAGTTACCTTCAAACCAGGTGACTTTACTGTCGCCTTCAAAAGCCAGAATATGAGTGGCAATTCGGTCCAGAAACCAACGGTCGTGTGAAATAACTACTGCACAACCAGGGAATGATAACAAAGCTTCTTCCAATGCTCGCAAGGTTTCAACATCCAGATCATTGGTGGGTTCATCAAGTAGCAGTACGTTGCCGCCACTTTTGAGTAATTTTGCAAGATGTACGCGATTTCTCTCGCCGCCGGATAAATTACCGATATATTTTTGTTGGTCCGAACCTTTGAAGTTGAAACGGCTGACGTATGAGCGTGACGGAGTTTGATAATTTCCCACAATAATATTATCGAGTCCATCAGATATTTCTTCCCAGACCGTTTTTTTAGGGTCCAGATCGTCACGCATTTGATCTACATAGGCCAGCTTCACCGTTTCACCTAGGCGTAAATTGCCAGAATCAGGTTTGTCAGCACCAGCAATCATCCGAAACAGAGTGGTTTTACCGGCACCATTTGGTCCAATAATCCCAACAATACCCCCCGGAGGCAACCGGAAGCTCAGGTCGTCTATTAACAGCCGATCGTCGAATCCCTTGCTTAGATTTTCAGCTTCTACGACGACATCTCCAAGTCTTGGGCCAGGTGGAATATAAATTTCCTGAGTTTCGTTACGTTTTTGTGCTTCCTGAGAAGATAACTCTTCAAAACGAGCCAATCTTGCCTTGCTTTTTGCATGCCGTCCCTTCGGATTTGACCGAACCCATTCCAATTCTGCCTTCATGGCTTTTTGGCGCGATGTGGCTTGTTTTTCTTCTTGTTCTAATCGTTGCTCTTTTTGTTCAAGCCAGGAAGAATAATTTCCTTCCCAGGGAATGCCCTGGCCTCGATCGAGCTCAAGGATCCAGCCTGCAACATTATCAAGAAAGTAGCGGTCATGTGTAACAGCAACAACAGTTCCTGAATAGGCATGCAAAAATTTTTCCAACCAAGCAACAGATTCGGCATCAAGGTGGTTAGTTGGCTCATCAAGTAACAGCATATCCGGTTTGGAAAGCAGTAGCCGGCACAATGCGACCCGGCGTTTTTCACCCCCTGACAATTTATTAATATCAGCATCCCAGTCTGGCAGGCGAAGGGCGTCGGCAGCTATTTCCAAGGTTCTTTCCAGTTCCCAGGCGCCAGCAGCATCAATTTTTTCTTGCAATTCAGCTTGTTCGGCCAATAATTTGTCAAAATCTGCATCCGCCTCTGCGAAAGCATTATTGACTTCATCAAAGCGCTTTAAAATAGCTTTGATTTCGGCAACCCCATCTTCGACATTGCCTCTAACGTCTTTATCAGGATCTAATTCTGGTTCCTGGGCCAGATAGCCAATATTAATTCCGGGTTGTGGTCTGGCTTCGCCTTCAATTTCCGTATCAGTGCCAGCCATAATTCTCAGCAAGGTAGACTTTCCTGATCCATTTAACCCTAGAACGCCAATTTTTGCGCCTGGAAAAAAAGATAAAGAAATATCTTTAAGAATAAAGTTTTTGGGAGGCACGATTTTGCCAACCCGGTTCATTGTATAAATGTATTGAGCCATTATTTCCTGAAAATTAATCTGCAAAATAGCCCAAGAATTATAAACCTTTGACGTTACCGTTTTCCAGATGATTTATTCGACGGTTAAGTTTTTCGGGATTTGAATTTAGTTAATCCTAGCAAGCCAGTGAATAAAAACCAGAATGCGGAAGGAATTGGGACGGGATTGGTTTTGTTTGAGTTAAAATCAATTAATAATTTGAAATCACCGGTTGGTAGATTAAAATTTAACCATTCAAAATCAATTAATAAGACGCCTGATCCCATGCCCTGAGCAAAATCAATCAAGAGTTCATGATAGTTTGATCCACTATTTTGCTTGGAAATAGTCGCACTGTTATTTTCTCTAGATAAAAATTGAAGATTGAGATCGGTTGTATAGATTGGGGCGTCTGACAGGTTAATATCCAGTTTTTCCCAGCGAAGGCGGAGATCAGTCAAGTACGTGCCTGTTAAATTCCAAAGCGAAATAGCGAAATCTTCATCTGTTTTACCCGTTTGCCAGGAGCCATTTAATTCAATCCAAACAGGAGATATATCACGGATTTGAATATCGAGATAAGTTAGTCCATCCTCTCCATCATCGTAAAACCAATTGTTTGACTCTGCTTCAAACCCAGTAACGACTGAAGCATGAGTTTCAGTCGTGATAAAAAAGATTAAAAGCACAGCAATAAATTGCAATAGAGCTGACAGAAAAAAATTATTTTGAGGTTTAATCTGTTTTATGTTGATTATTGTTGACGAGTGGGAAACAGTCGAAGAGACTTTCTTGGAGTCGTTAGCATTCAAGCAGAACTTTTGGGGCGATTCCAGATTGCTTAATAAATTTTTTTTTGGCATCGCTTTTCACCGATTCTTTTAGGTAGGCCTTAACCTAAGTTGATTTTATGTTTATCCATTAAACGATAAAGCGTCGCTCTGGTTACTCCCAGGACTTGAGCCGCTTTAGTGATTTTTTTGTTGGTTCTCCTTAAAGTAAACTGGATAAGATGTTTTTCAGTTTCACGGCGTGCTTCATCCAGTGTTTGAATATGGGGTCTGACGATACGCCGATCCAGACCTAAGTCTTCCGGTGTGATTAATTTGTTGTCGGTCATGGTGATTGCACGGTGTACTCGATTTTTTAGTTCCCGCACATTTCCAGGCCATTTATAGGCAAGCATGGCGCCAATAGATTCTTCAGTAAAGCCTACAGCAATTGTTTGATTATTATTTGTATATTCTTCAAGGAAATATTGTGCCAAAGGCATTATTTCATCGTATCGATCACTCAAAGTAGGAACTGTCAGAGGTAATACATTGAGTCGGTGATACAGGTCTTCTCTGAAAGTGCCTTTTTCAATGGCTAATTCAAGGTTTACATGAGTCGCCGCAATAATCCTGATGTCGACAGATATTTGTTCAGCTCCACCTAGGCGAACAAAGGTTCTTTCCTGTAAAAAGCGTAATAGCGTAGCTTGTAGTTCTAAAGGTAAATCGCCAATTTCATCAAGAAATAAAGTACCTTTATTGGCCTGCTCAACTTGACCGATTCTTCGCTGATGGGCGCCCGTGAAAGCTCCTTTTTCATGTCCAAAAAGTTCTGATTGAATTAGTTGCGCAGGAAGTGCGCCACAATTAACAGCTATAAAAGGATAGTTTTTTCGGTCTGATTGGTTATGAATGGCATTGGCCGCAACTTCTTTGCCTGTGCCGGTTTCGCCTGTAATCAAAACTGAAGAGCAAGATCTGGCAACTTTCTCAATATCTCGGACTAACTTTAAACTTGCTTTATTGCCAGTACGGCCGATTTTGCAGATTGAGTTTTTACTTTTCGTCGGCACTGTTTCGACAGGAAATTTAATTTCTTTACCGGTGTAATGATTTTCTACAGAAATTATCTTCATATAAAGTTTCTATTTAGCCCTAAGTAAGTTACTGCACTAAAATATAGCTTATTCGGACCCCGATTTTTTTCGGATATCCTCTTTTTACTTTATTTGTGAGGTTATTCTATGACTGGGGGCTGTACTGAACAACTGTACCTTGGTACAGTTTTAAAGAGGGTTTATACC
>CAZGYJ010000207.1:0-4008 GCA_964530345.1 uncultured Methylomonas sp. | reverse complement strand
ACACATACACTTCTTCCATAAGTCACTGATATTGAGTAATCCTAGCTAAATTAAATATGCTGAATAGTTACATTATGACATCAATTAAAACATATCAAGATGGCCGAATTTTCTACAATCAAGCGTGATCGTTCAGTTGAATCGTTAAGGGTTCCTCCTTATTCCATCCAGGCAGAGCAGTCTGTACTGGGCGGATTAATGCTGGACAATGAAACCTGGGATCAAGTTGCAGACCGGGTTTCTGAAGTGGATTTTTATCGCAAGGAACATCGCTTGATTTTTGCAGCTATTGCTGAATTATCAGAAAAACAGATTCCTTTTGATGTCGTTACCTTATCTGAGGAACTGGAAAAAAATGCTAATCTGCAAGATGTTGGCGGTTTGGCCTATTTGGGAACATTAGCTAAGGATACTCCCAGTGCCGCGAATATCAAAGCCTATGCTGATATCGTACGGGATCGGTCGGTTTTAAGGCAATTGATTCATGTCGGTACTGAAATTTCTGATTCAGCATTTAATACCGAGGGCAGGGAAACCACTGAGTTATTGGAAAATGCTGAACGCCAGGTTTTTGAAATTGCGGAGCAAAAACAGCGAGGTGAGGGTGGTTTTAATCCAATAAAATCATTATTAGCCCATGCCGTTGACAAAATCGAAACACTATTTGAACAGGAAGGTTCAATCACGGGTGCTGCCACCGGATTTACCGATTTTGATGAAATGACTTCCGGGTTACAGGTCGGAGATCTGATTATTGTTGCTGGCCGGCCTTCGATGGGGAAAACCACGATTGCCATGAACATGGCCGAGAATATTGCCATCAAAGGCGACAAGCCGGTTGCCGTATTCAGTATGGAAATGCCGGGCGATGCTTTGGCCATGCGGATGATGTCTTCTTTGGGGAGAATTGATCAGCATAAAGTTCGTACCGGCAAATTAGATGATGATGAATGGCCACGTTTGACATCTGCTATTAATATTCTTGCAGAAACTAAATTATTTATTGATGATACGCCAGCTTTAACACCCACAGAAGTGCGTTCCCGAGCACGGCGCCTGGCTCGAGAACATGGTCAGTTAGGTCTGATTGTGCTGGATTATTTGCAGCTGATGCAATCACCTTCTAGCGGTGACAACCGGGTACAACAAATTTCTGATATTTCTCGTGGCCTGAAGGCTTTGGCTAAAGAATTGAATGTTCCGGTAGTGGCTTTGTCTCAGCTTAATAGAAACCTGGAACAACGGCCCAACAAGCGGCCAGTCATGTCGGATTTACGGGAATCAGGCAGTATTGAACAGGATGCGGATGTGATTGTATTCGTTTACCGGGATGAGGTTTATAACGAAGATAGCCCAGACAAGGGCGTTGCCGAAATTATTATCGGCAAACAACGAAATGGTCCAATTGGTACTGTCCGATTAACATTTTTGGGACAATTTACCCGCTTCGAAAATTTTGTTCCTGATCCTTACGCAGACGAGGGTTATTGATGAATCCAGCTGCCTATGCAGAACTGGATCTAGATGCTTTACGCCATAATCTGAACATCGTTCGCCATAAAGCCCCAAATGCAAAGATCATGGCAGTTATTAAAGCCAATGCCTATGGTCATGGTTTGCCGCGGGTGGCAGCGGCTTTGCAGGAAGTGGAAGCTATTGCTGTGGCCAGGGTTGATGAGGCGATTCGTTTGAGAAAAAGCGGATTTACCAGCCGAATTGTAGTTTTGGAAGGATTCAGTTGCTTGGATGAATTAAAAGACATTCTGAATTCTCATCTTGAAGCCGTCATTCATGCAGAACATCAGTTAGCTTTATTAAAAGAACTCAGAACTGATGAAGTTTTTTCTGCGTGGTTGAAACTGGATACTGGAATGAACCGATTGGGTTTTAACAAAGAAGGCTTCGCCTTAGCTTACAGACAGTTACAAGAAAGTCGCCTCATTAAAAAACCAATTCGATTAATGACTCATCTTGCCAATGCAGACGACCCGAAAAATCCTGCTACATTGCGGCAAATTGGGGAATTCAGGCAGGCTGTTAGATCTTTTTCTGGAGAATTAAGCATCGCCAATTCTGCTGGTATTTTGGCCTGGCCGGATGCCATTACAGATTGGGTTAGGCCAGGGATAATGTTATTTGGCGTTTCGCCTTTCCTGGAAGACACGGCTGAAAGTTATGAACTTCGCCCGGTTATGAGTTTGCATTCGAGAATTATTGCAACCAAACAGTTGAAAGTTGGAGATAGGGTTGGCTATGGCAGTCAATGGCGTTGTAAAAAACCCACTAAACTGGGTGTTATTGCCATTGGCTATGGTGATGGTTATCCGCGTCATACCCATCCCGAAACGCCAGTTTTGGTCAATGGTGTTCGAGTACCTCTGGTGGGCCGGGTTTCTATGGATATGATTACTGTTGATCTTGATAATTGTCCTGAAGCCAAACCAGGTGATCCGGCACTTTTATGGGGGCAGGGTTTGCCGGTTGAAGAAATAGCTGTTTGTGCTGAAACTATTCCATATACCCTATTATGTGGAATCACTCAGCGAGTACAAATTATCGAAAAATAATCATGGCAAAGAAAGCTAAAATAGGTTTTGTTTGTACCGAATGTGGCGCTGATTTTCCTCGCTGGGCAGGACAGTGCGGCAGTTGTGGCGAATGGAATACCGTGAAAGAAGTCCGTTTGGGCGGCAGTCAAACAGCATCTGGTAACCGCCACTCAGGATACGCAGGAAGTCGCTCGGAAGTACAGTTATTAGCCGAGGTGGATTTAGCAAAAGCAGAAAGAATATCAACAGGAATCGGCGAATTTGACCGGGTATTAGGTGGAGGGATTGTACACGGTAGTGTAGTTTTGATTGGCGGAGCACCAGGTGCAGGGAAAAGTACTATTTTGCTGCAAGCTATAGCCCGAATTGCGCAGCGTAATGAAGCGGTTTTATATGTTTCCGGGGAGGAATCCCTGCAACAAATAGCTGAACGGGCGCACCGTTTAGGTTTGCCTGTTCAAAATATCAAAATGCTTGCCGAAACATCAGTACAAAGGATTTGTGATGTGCTAGATCAGGAGCACCCAAAGGTTTTGGTGATTGATTCGATACAGGTCATGCATCATCAAGACACTGAATCCGCGCCGGGTTCTGTTTCCCAGGTTCGGGAATCTGCCAGTTTTCTGACTCAATATGCCAAGCGGCATGGCGTGTCGATTTTTCTGGTAGGCCATGTCACCAAAGACCAGTCGTTAGCTGGCCCCATGACCTTGAGTCATATTGTCGATACTCAGGTGATTCTGTCCTCAACTGATGATTCCCGGTTCAGGGTGCTACGCGCCGATAAAAACCGTTTCGGCAGTATCGGAGAGTTGGGTTTTTTTGCGATGGAAAGCACAGGCTTAAAAGAGGTGAAAAACCCTTCAGCGATGTTTTTGTCCCGTTCGGAAAAACCGTCATCAGGCAGCGTTGTAACCGTTTTATGGGAAGGAACCCGGCCTTTGCTGGTAGAGATTCAGGCATTGGTAACGGAATGCCAATATGGTAATCCTCGGCGCCTGGCAGTTGGCTTTGACCAGAATCGTTTGGCAATGCTGCTTGCCGTACTTTCGCGTCATGGTGGTATTTTTACTGCTAATGATGAGATTTATGCCAATGTCGTTGGTGGAATCAAAGTCACCGAAACCAGCTCTGATCTGGCTATTGTCGCCGGGATTGTCTCCAGTCTGAAAGATAAAATTATTGCATACGATTCATTTTATTTTGGCGAAATCGGCCTGAATGGTGAAATCAGACCCGTTGCCAATGGTTTTGCCAGGCTCAATGATGCAGCAAAACACGGCTTCAAAAAAGCCATAATTCCCAAAGCAAATGCACCGAAAAAATCAATTCCAGGCTTAACTGTATTGCCGGTAACTAATTTATCGGAGGCCTTGGCAGCTCTGGATCAAAATTGACTGTTGAGAATAAGCAGTTAGCACCCTATGCTACACTGCCATTAAGTTAAGGCAAAGTGTAG
>CAZGYJ010000206.1:0-4029 GCA_964530345.1 uncultured Methylomonas sp. | reverse complement strand
TATGGTACTGAGGCCGAAAAGCTATCAGTGGGGTGGCTGCAATTTCAGTAAGTAGAATTATGAACCAGGGGATGGGAGCAACTTTTTTGATTTCTGAACAATGTAACAAATTGAAATAATTGGGGTGAACGATGGGGCTCGAACCCACGACAACCGGAATCACAATCCGGGGCTCTACCAACTGAGCTACGCTCACCATAAAGTCAAACTAGAGAATGGCACGCTTGGCAGGATTCGAACCTGCGACCCTCGGCTTAGAAGGCCGATGCTCTATCCAGCTGAGCTACAAGCGCATAATTGGTCGGGGTAGAGGGATTCGAACCCCCGACATCCTGCTCCCAAAGCAGGCGCGCTACCAAACTGCGCTATACCCCGTACAATTTATTTTTGCTCTTGCTAGTCTTTGCCAGCAACGCTAAAAACGAGAATAATACTTAGTTTTACGCTAATCGTCAATGGTTATTTTTGTTTTCTGGGTGACTTAAAGCAACAGAAATTACCATGGGATTTATAGCTGAGTTTTCACTAGTTGATAAATTTCCTGAGCCGCTATTTCGGAATCTTTCAATATTTTTTCTAATTCTTCAACTGCGCCTTTGGCAAACAACTGATCTTTAATTCCAGCAATATTGACATAAACATTAAGTGCGGAACTTTTTAAAGCAGCCCGTGCGGTTTCCACGGCAACACCCGCATCAGTAATCAAATTTTTGTTACCTTTTTTAGCAGCATTTCGACTCAATTGAATCACCTCGGCACTGCCTCTAACACAAGCCAGCGGCACACTGGTTGCTGTTTTTAGAGCCTGTTGAATGGCTTCATTACGAATCCTTTTTTCATCAGCGGTTATTTTCGGCAAACGATAAGCTGCCATAACCAGTTCAAATGCCTCAACATCCTTTTTAATTAATTCGGTAAATTGCTCCCGTAATGCCTCTGATTTTTGCAGTAATGCCCGCATCTCATCTTCAACATCCTCATATTGAGATTTACCAATAGTGAGATTACATACCATACTGATTAATCCTGCTGCACTGGCTCCCATCATTGCTGCTATGCTGCCACCTCCAGGTGCAGGTGATTTACTCGCTAATTGATCTAAAAAATCTTGGATTGTTTGATCTTTTACGGCCTTCATCATTACTCCCGGCGCCAGTTGGTTCCACTGGGTACGTCCTCCAAAACAACGCCTTGTGTCTTTAACTTATCTCTAATCTGGTCTGCCATTGCCCAGTCTTTATTTTTCTTTGCCTCCAGACGTTTTTGAATGGCAACTTCAATTTCAGTTTCAGAAAGTCCACCCTCAACATCGCCCCTACCTTTTAAAAACTGTTCTGGTTCATCTTGCAAGATACCTAATACATCTGCCAAATTTTTCAAGGTTCCCGCCAAAACTACTGCCTTTTCCGGATCTGCCTCTTTAATTCTGTTTAATTCTCTGGCAATTTCAAACAACACTGCTAAAGCTTCTGGGGTATTAAAATCATCATCCATCGCCTGTTGAAAACGTTCTTTATATTGGCTGTCAACTTCGGTTTCATTCGCTTTAATTCCACGTAAAGCTGTATAGAACCTTGTTAGTGCTGTAGCAGCTTCATCCAAATGTTCTTCCGAATAATTCAGCGGGCTTCGATAGTGACTAGATAAAATAAAAAACCGTATAATTTCTGGTCGATAGCGCTTTAAAACCTCACGAACTGTAAAAAAATTTCCCAGAGATTTGGACATTTTTTCTTCATTGACACGTACAAACCCATTATGCATCCAGACATTAACAAAATGTTCACCCGTTGCACCCTCAGACTGGGCGATTTCATTTTCATGGTGTGGGAATTGTAAATCCATGCCTCCGCCATGAATATCAAAATGATTACCCAAACATCCCGTCGACATCGCTGAACACTCTATGTGCCAGCCCGGCCTACCTGCGCCCCAAGGTGAATCCCAAGAAGGCTCGCCGGGCTTGGCCATTTTCCATAATACAAAGTCCAGAGGATTTTGTTTTGATTGATCAACTTCCACACGCTCCCCAGCTTGCAGATCAGCAAGATTTTTTCCCGATAACTGCCCATAATCTGAAAATTTACTCACTGAATAATAAACATCGCCATTAGCCCCAATATAGGCCAAACCGTTATCTAGTAAGGCTTGAATCATTTTAATAATATCTTCCATCGACTGGGTAGCCCTGGGCTCCAGATCAGGGGGTAATACTGCCAATGCCCGTTCGTCTTCGTGCATGGCATCGATAAAGCGTTCGGTTAAATCAGAAAACTGCTCATTATTTTCGTTAGCGCGCTGGATAATTTTGTCATCAATATCTGTAATATTTCTAACATAGGTCAGATCGTAACCCAAATAGCGAAAATACCGCGACACAACATCAAACACCACCATAACTCTGGCATGGCCAATATGACAATAGTCATAAACCGTCATCCCGCAAACGTACATACCTATCTTGCCTTCAACCCGAGGCTTGAATTGTTCTTTTTGGCGCGTCAGAGTGTTATATATTTTCAGCATATTATTGAAATTGAACGTGACTTTGATTAAAGCTGTTCAATCTAACAATATTAAGGCTTCTCTTTCAAGTAAAAAACACATAGAATTTCATATTTGCATCACCAACAGGGATAACTTTATGCGCATAATATTTTTTTCCATGATGCTGTTATTAACCTCAACATCCATTTTTGCAACGGAAAACAAAATGTCAGACACTCCAAATAAAGTAAAATTAACCACTACCTTAGGCACCATCGTCATCCAGTTGGATACTGAAAAAGCACCTGTTTCTTCAAAAAATTTTATCCAGTATGTTAAAGAGGGCTTTTATGATGGCACCATTTTTCACCGGGTTATTCCTGGCTTTATGGCACAAGGCGGCGGTTTTACTGCTGATTTTGAGCAAAAAAACACTCGGGATCCCATCAAAAATGAAGCTGATAATGGCCTAAAAAACTCACGCGGCTCAATTGCTATGGCCCGAACTTCCGATCCAAATTCTGCCACTGCACAGTTTTTTATTAATCTTAAAGATAATTCGTTTCTTGATCACACCAGCCCAACTCCCAGCGGCTGGGGTTATGCTGTCTTTGGTCAAGTTATTGAAGGCATGGATGTGGTCGATGAAATGGCAAAACAGCCCACCGGAAATCATGGCCCTCATCAGGATGTACCCAAAACTGACATCGTTATTACCAAGGCTGAAATAGTCGAATAGCACTTGGTTTTCCAGCCACGGGCAGTTAACTTGCTTGTGGCTGGCTATTGCTTACTCTTACTTCCTAACAACATCTCTTTTGAAGAACGAAATTCTATTTATCTCTGATCTTCACCTTGCTTTCGAAAAACCTGAAGTCACCAAGCGATTTCTTGATTTTTTAGATACTTACGCAAACAAAGCAAAATCTTTGTATATACTGGGGGATTTGTTTGATTCCTGGGTTGGCGACGATGATTTTACGCCGCCAGGCAATAAAATCAAAAGACATTTAAAAAAGCTGACAACATCAGGAACAACTGTCTATTTTCAGCCCGGAAATCGTGATTTTTTGATTGGTAAACAGTTTTGCCAGGAAACGGGGGTGACGTTGCTGGAAGATTACGCCGTAATAGATCTTTTTGGCACGCCAACTTTATTAATGCATGGCGATTTATTATGTAGTGACGATCT
Organism: uncultured Methylomonas sp.; assembly: GCA_964530345.1. Lineage (GTDB taxonomy): Bacteria > Pseudomonadota > Gammaproteobacteria > Methylococcales > Methylomonadaceae > JALSJK01. The sequence continues at coordinate 350 of CAZGYJ010000206.1, read as the reverse complement.
CCCTTATTTGGCTTTTAGAGAAAAATCGCATACCCCGGAATGGATTAATGATGTACTGTCGAAACCATTGCCTCTTAGACTTCTTTATGCCCGATGGTATCGCTTCCGCAGTTTCCTTCATAAACGCAAAAAAAATCAAGAAATCATGGATGTCAATCAAAATACTGTCATTGACACCATGCGCCAATACGGTGTTCAGCGGTTAATTCATGGCCACACGCATCGACCCGCTGTTCATGATTTTCTGATTGACTATCAACCAGCACAACGATTTGTACTGGCTGAATGGACTAAATCAGAAGCAAGCTCCCTAAAGTGGCTAGACTCAGGCTATTCAATTATCAATTTAG
>CAZGYJ010000205.1:0-4031 GCA_964530345.1 uncultured Methylomonas sp. | reverse complement strand
TTCTGGAATAAGTCACTGATATTGAATCTATAAATACGCTGAATAGTTACAAATCGGAAACAAAAAAGGGAGGGGTTTTAAGCCCTCCCTTTTTTAACAGCTTTTTAAAAAAACTTGATTAGAAGCCGATACCGATATAAGCACCTGCTTCAAAGCCATCCATATCCACACCGTCAACATCTGCAACGTTGTTATAGCGGCCATCAATACCTACATAAAAATCTTCCCAGATGTTGTAGTCAGCACCCAAGCCAAATACCATACCAGGTTTTAATACCGTAACACTCTCAGATGGCGGACTAATCACATTAATAGTAAAACCAATAGGAATAATCCAAGGTCTGAATTTACTACCCTTCATGAATTTGATTTTTGGCGAAGCTGAAACAGTTAAAGAATTAACTGAAACCAATGTTGTATTCAGCGTCCTACCTGCACTAAGTACATTACTATGCGTTGTACCCAAATCTTTATAGAGTACCTGAAGTTCTGCCAAAGCCTCGGTATTATCCATGAAACCCCATAAATTATTGGTCAGGCTGAAATCAAGTCCAGCACCAAGATACCAACCTTCATCATCCCCTTTCCCACCACCTCCTGTGCCAGTAAACGCACCACTACCAATAATGGTGTCTGAATGAATAGAAACACCATCTCTTGATTGGTTATTTTTCACCCAACCGCCACGGAAAAATAACATGTTATCTTTACTTTCAACAACAGCCGGGGTATTCTTCACTGAAGCCATCCAGTTTTCCAGCTCCATAAAACGACCGTCATTATTGTTGTTGGCTGCTTCCGTTTTCACACGTTGCAACTCGGCCTGCATGGCTTCCATCATGCCGGACATTTGCTGAATCTGCATTTCCATCGCTACAACTTTCTTATCCATGGCGGCTGCCACTTTTTCTGCTTTTGAAGCTGCAGAAGCTTGAGGTGCGACCAAAACACCCGCCATTGTCAATGCTGCTGTTGCAACACCCAACGCAATTTTTGTTTTCTTAAAGTTCATTTCATCCCCCTCATGAGGTAACAACAAGTTATAAATTTTTGCCAAAATGCAACAAAAAACTTTTAGGCACTTTAATAATAACAATAAAACCCCATCCTTACAAGTTTTATACGGTTTTTTAAGAACCCGAAAAGTCCTTTAACATCATTGGCTAGCAGTATATATCTGACTATTATTGTAAGGATTATCAAAAAAACAACATTATAATTTAGGTTTTCAGCATTATTTTTTTGATTATCCAGATTATGTAACGACCAACAATTATTAAACCTCACTTTTCCCATTTCAAAAGTCATTTCCTTTAAAATAGATATTCCACAGATCATTTTATATTCTCATGTCCATATTTTCTGACTTTACCATCATTGGCAGCGGCATTAACGGCCTGCTCACAGCCCGCGAGCTAATCAAAACGGGTGCAACAGTGACACTTATCGAAAAAAACCAATTGAGCAAAGAAGCTTCATGGGCCGGCGGAGGTATCTTACTCCCTATTTATCCCTGGCGACAAGCTCAAGCCATAACCAAACTGGTAAAAATCAGCATAAAAATCTACCCTGAGTTAAATACCGAACTTTTATCACACACCGGTATTGACCCTGAGTGGACCCAATGCGGTCTGTTAATTACAAAAAACCCCGACCTCACTCTGGCAGAAGCTTGGTGTAAACGCAACCTGATTGCCTGCCTGCCGGGAACCGAAGCACAATTAAAAGCCTTTCACAGCAACGCACTGAATCCAATCTGGCTGCCAGAAATTGCCCAAGTCCGCAATCCAAGACTACTCACTGCATTAATCCAAGATCTGAAATCAAAAAAAGCGATATTCCATGAACATTGCTCTCTCAATAAAGCCCAGCTAACACACAATCGTATTGAATCAATTACTACAAACCATGGAAAAATCGCTGTAAACCAACTGATTTTAACGACTGGGGCCTGGACAGGGGAATTATGGCAAGATTTATTCTCAACCTCGCAGACGAATCCCCCTGAAATACATCCAGTAAAAGGACAAATGCTGCTATTTGATGCTCAACCTGGTCTGCTTGCACACATGATTCTCGATGACGATCGCTACCTGATTCCAAGACGTGATGGCAAAATTCTGGCTGGAAGTACGGTTGAAACTTCGGGGTTCGATAAACAAGTCACCAGCGACGCTAAACAACAACTTTATAATTTTGCAACACGACTTTTTCCAGCTTTAGCCGAATATCCAGTAACTCACCATTGGGCTGGCCTCCGTCCAGGCACCCAACAGGGCATCCCTTATATCGACAAACATCCTGAAATAGAGAACTTATATATTAATGCCGGCCATTTCCGAAACGGCTTGGTGATGGGCCCCGCTTCTGCAAAATTATTGACCGAATTAATTATGAATCAGCCAACATCCATTGACCCAACTCCCTATCAATTATCCGCCCAACATTAAAATGAACCTATACCCTTTAATCCGACCTTTATTATTTCAACTAGACCCCGAAACTGCTCACCGCGTCACGCTTACATCTTTGAAAATCGCTCATATCATTGGGCTTAGCAAGCTGATTACCCAAAACACAAATGATGCTCCAGTCACTGTCATGGGGCTTGAATTTAAAAATCCAGTGGGCTTAGCTGCAGGTCTAGATAAAAACGGCGATTACATTGACGCCTTGGCGTCATTGGGCTTCGGATTTATTGAAATTGGCACAGTAACCCCGCGCCCACAATTCGGAAATCCCAAGCCACGCATGTTTAGACTCCCCGAGTATCAAGCTATTATCAACCGAATGGGCTTCAATAATAAAGGGATTGATTATTTGATAGGGCAGGTTAAAAAAAGCAAATATCAAGGCATACTAGGTATTAATATCGGTAAAAACGCAGATACGTCGATTGAAAAAGCCATTGATGATTATTCAATCGGACTTACAAAAGCCTACCCTTGGGCCAGCTACATAACTATTAATATTTCATCGCCCAACACCAAAAATTTGCGTCAATTACAGCAAGGTGACGAGATCAAAAAACTTCTGGACACATTGAAACAACAACAAACCCAATTACATGCAAAACATGGCCGATATGTGCCGCTGGTTATTAAAATAGCTCCCGATTTATTACCCGATGAAATAGCTCATATTGCTGAATTATTAATTGAATTGGAACTGGACGGCATTATTGCCACCAACACCACGATTAGTCGTGATAGAATCAAAGATCACCCTTTGGCTAACGAAACCGGTGGTTTAAGCGGCACACCTGTTAAAGAAGTATCGACTGCTACTGTTGCCAAATTGAGCGAACAATTATCCGGGAAAATTCCCATCATCGCCGCAGGGGGAATTATGTCCGCTAAAGATGCACAAGAGAAAATTGCTGCTGGCGCAAGTTTAATACAAATCTATAGCGGTTTAATCTATAAAGGTCCAGAGCTTGTAGCTGAAATCATTCGGAGCATTTAACGCACAAATTTCTTGGCAGGCATCTTTTTTTCCGGCTTGTTTTTTGGCAAATTATAAAACCATGCTTGGTTATGGGCCTGTCCCAAATTACTTTAAACCCGAAAGTAAATGTTGAACAGCAAACAAAACCCTCTAAAATTCCTTAATCCAGGCAGAAAAAGACTATGAATATAAATAAATTATTAGTGCTTATTTCCCTGCTGTTGTGTTCTGTTCAAAGCCATGCCCTAAGATGTGGCACTAAAATCATTAATACTGGCGATTCAAAGTATAAAATCCTTGCCAGATGCGGTGAACCAGACTTTGTCGAAACCCGAGAAAAATATTATCCCCCAGGATGCAATCAATATGGTTACTACAATAACCGATACGACTCAACCAGATTCCCAATCTGTCATGTAGAATTTATAGAAGTCTGGACATACAATTTTGGTCCACGTAAATTCATCAAGGAACTGGTTTTCCGTGACGGTGTTTTGAAGGAAATTAATAACTTGGAATATGGTTATTAAAAAACAGCCCCAATTGAATTGGAGCCATTTCTCTTCACTCAATTAATCTTGAAA
>CAZGYJ010000204.1:0-4071 GCA_964530345.1 uncultured Methylomonas sp. | reverse complement strand
TTTTTCCGCATCAATAAAACCATTTCGATAAGCAATTTCTTCAGGGCAGGCCACTTTTAATCCCTGTCGATGTTCGATAGTTTTAATAAACAAGCTCGCTTCATTCATACTTTCATGGGTTCCAGTATCTAACCAGGCATATCCACGCCCTAAAGTTTCTACATTTAATTGTTTTTGTTCTAGATAAACCCGGTTTGCATCCGTGATTTCCAGCTCCCCCCGTTCGGATGGCCTCAGTTCTTTAGCGATATCAACAACCTGGTTATCATAAAAATATAACCCAGTCACTGCATAATTGCTTTTTGGCTTTTGTGGTTTTTCTTCTAGAGAAGTGGCTTTGCCAAGCCCATCGAACGCAACAACGCCATACCTCTGGGGATCATTAACACGATAGGCGAAAACAGTAGCGCCATCAGTTTGATTTGCTGCGCGTTCTAAAACCAAGTGCAAATCATGTCCGTAAAAAATATTATCCCCCAACACCAATGCGGAAGGATCTCTGCCAATAAAACTATCTCCAATTATAAAAGCTTGCGCCAGCCCATCAGGGCTTGGTTGCACTGCATATTGTAAATTAAGCCCCCAATCAGCGCCATCTTTTAATAACTCTTGAAAGCGGGGGGTGTCTTGAGGCGTACTGATAATCAAAATATCCCTGATCCCAGCCAACATCAATGTACTGAGGGGATAATAAATCATCGGCTTATCATAAATGGGTAATAATTGTTTGGAAACAACCTGGGTGACTGGATATAACCGCGTTCCAGAACCGCCGGCCAAAATGATGCCTTTGCGTTGTGTCATAACTTGTTCTCTATAATTTCAGTCAACATTCGGGAAACTCCAGTTTTCCAATGCGGCATTTTTAGATTGAACGCTTTTTCGAGTTTTGCTGTATTCAAACGCGAATTTTTTGGCCGCTTCGCAGCGACATGAAATGCCTCACTGGGAACCGACTTTATTTGATCAGGTTTGATTTTTAAATTTACCCCTGCTTTTAACGCAGAATCGACAATAAATCGTGCATAATGATACCAACTAGTCTCACCAGCAGCAGCAACATGATACAACCCTTCTAAACCGGATTGTTGCAGCACAGTTCGAATAGCATGCGCTGTTACATCTGAAAGTAATTCCGCCCCAGTCGGGGCACCATATTGATCATCAATAACCGTCAGACTGTTTCGCTCTTGGGCCAGTCTTAACATGGTTTTTGCGAAATTATTGCCCCGAGCACTAAATACCCAGCTAGTACGAAATATTAAGTGGTTACAGTTTATATTTCGTATTGCCTGCTCGCCAGCTAGTTTTGTTACACCATAAACGTTCAGAGGATTAGTTGCATCTGTTTCCAACCAGGCATGATCACCCTGGCCGTCAAAAACATAATCCGTCGAAAAATGGATAAGTAAAGCATCTAATATTTTTGCTTCTTTTGCCAAAACTTCTGGTGCATCAGAATTAATAATACGCACTAAATCAGCTTCATTTTCCGCTTGATCTACAGCAGTATAAGCGGCAGCATTAACAATAACATCGGGCCTTATTTTCTTTACTGTATTAGCTAAACCTTTTAAATTCATTAGATCGCCACAAAAATTCTGACTATCTCTTGCTAAAACAATCACCTCCCCCAAAGGTAATAGACTGCGCTGAAGTTCCCATCCAAGCTGACCATTTTTCCCAAGCAACAATATCCTCATCAAGTGCGGCCAGCGTAGTTTTTTTCAACCCAATCCCTATAAACGCCAGATTGTACATTTGCAATCCATTGTTGGTTTTCCAAATACCACAGTACTGTTTTGCGAATGCCAGTTTCAAAAGTTTCTGCCGGCTTCCAGTTTAACTCGCGTTCAATCTTTCTGGCATCAATAGCGTAGCGGCGATCATGGCCAGGACGATCTTTCACATAAGTTATTTGTTCTCGATAACTTTTCTGATCTGAACGTGGTTTTGACTCATCCAGAATTGAACAAACTTCATGAACAATATCAAGATTAGGCTTTTCGTTCCAACCTCCTATATTGTAAGTTTCTCCCACACTGCCAGATTCTAAAACTTTGCAGATTGCCACACAATGATCCTCAACGTAAAGCCAGTCTCGAATTTGCTGGCCATCACCATAAATTGGCAATGATTTTCCCTCTAGTGCATTTACTATCATTAGTGGGATTAATTTCTCAGGAAATTGATAAGGGCCATAATTGTTAGAACAGTTTGTAGTCAAGACAGGCAAACCATAGGTATGGTGATAAGAACGAACCAAATGATCACTCGCTGCTTTACTGGCCGAATACGGGCTATTCGGTTCATAACGATTTTCTTCATTGAAAGCCGGAGCTTGCTTATCCAATGTTCCATAAACTTCATCCGTTGAAACATGCAGAAGCCTGAAATTATTTTTCGCAATTTCATCGAGCCTGTTCCAATAGTTTTTGACCGCCTCCAACAACCAAAATGTACCTAGCATATTGGTTTTTACAAATGCCTCTGGCGTATGGATAGAACGATCAACGTGGGATTCAGCGGCAAAATTAATCACTGCTCTTGGTTGATATTTATCCAGCAATTTAGTGACCAATTCTAAGTCACCAATATCTCCCTCAATAAAAATATGCTTGGAATTAGCTTGTAAAGAAGCCAAATTTTCTAGGTTGCCGGCGTAAGTTAATTTATCTAAATTAACAACCTCTTCAGCATTGCTTTTGATCCAATTCAAAATAAAATTTGAACCGATAAAACCCGCACCACCTGTTACAAAAATCATGCTGACAAACTCCGAAATTTATGCCGTTTTTTAATTTTTAATACAAACAACGACTATTGTATAAATCAATTTTTTGCCACTAATAAATTCAAGTTGCGGGAAAAATCTCCTAACGCTTTTTCTTTGTCCAAAAAATTTTCGGCATATTTTCTGGCCACCTGGTTAATGTTGGAATTTTTGGTGTTAATTTCTTGCAACATTTCTTCAAGGGCATGAGTGAAACTGCCTGGATCATCAGGAACAACACGTTTCGCAATACCGGGATATTGATCGCATAGAAGACCTAATTCGGTCTCTTTTTCAGCTGTAATTAATGCATTTTTTCCTGCTGCAAGAATTGTGGTCAATTTTGATGGCAATACCGCATCAGCCACCCCTTTTTTTTGTACAACCAAAAAAATATCACCTATGGCCATTAATGCAGGCAACTGATGATAAGGTTGAACTGGATGAAATTCAACATTTGTTAGCCCCATTTGTCTGGCTAGGTTTATTAGACGATCTTTAGCCGCACCCGATCCTACTAATAGAAAAATCACATCTTCATCGCTAGAAAGTCTGCTGGCAGCTTCCAAAACCATTTCCAAACCTTGTTTTTCACCCAAGTTTCCAGAATAAATAACCACTTTTTTATCAGCCGAAACACCCCATTTCTGCCGAAAAAAATCATCATCCATGCTTGGCTTAATATAATCGACATCAACCCAATTAGGAAAATAAAAAATTGGAGTATTCAGGCCATTGAGTTTATTCTTTGCCGATTTAACCATACTATGAGAAATAGTTGAAACAGCATCAAAGTTTCTCATAATCCATGATTCTATTTTATAACCTAGGCGAGTAAAAAAACCATGTTTTCCCATCTCAAGTTTTAGCATTGCATCCAGTTCGAAATCCTGGATATGAAGCAGGCTTTTAGCCCCTGATAATTTCGCCAAAAGCAATGTTCCTGGGCCACAAAACAAGGTAGGTTCAATAGTAATGACAATGTTTGGTTTCCAAAAAACATGAAAAAATAAAAGTGGCATACTCGAAACGGAGAAACTAATTAAATGAAGCAAACGTAAAAAGACATTAGGTTTTTTGGGTACATATAATGGGCACCTGAAAATTTTAACACCATCTTCAATTTCAGAACGGTAACACCACGCTTTATAACCAGCACTAACATTCCAATCGGGATAATATGGCGGCGCACAAATAACTCTAACATCATGATTATGCTCAGATAGCCAGGCTCCTAATTCACCAGTATATTTACCAGTTCCAATGAGTTCTGGTGCATAATTAAGGCCAAAGATTAA
>CAZGYJ010000203.1:0-4078 GCA_964530345.1 uncultured Methylomonas sp. | reverse complement strand
CCTTTGTCAATGTCATGGTTTTGGTTAATTCCTTAACCACCGGCAACAGCAGGCCATACTGAAAAAATATCATTATCGTGGAAAATAGCCAAATTTCTTCTTTCTGGTTCTACGAAAACTCCGTTTATTAACAATATATGTGCTTGTTCAACTGGAATATTCAATTGCTTCAGGATTTGGTTAGGGGTAATTGATTTATGTGCTTCAATTGAGATACCGTTTATTCTATTTTCGACAGGTAATAATTGGCGAAAAGTGGCAAACAATTTAACAGTGATTCTCACAATATACTGGCATTAAATCCGATTGCTTGGGTGCGACTCAAATAAGCTTCCATGATTCTAAGCGGATCATGCATTAGGCGTTCTTTCCATTCACCTAATTTTATTTTACTTTGAATTAAGCCACGCAATACACCAACATGTTGAGTTAAGCCAATTGCGGTGGCTCCTATCAGATATTCGCCATCGAATTGTAGATTGATATAACGGAATCGTTCAGGGTTATATTGTTCAGCGTGTTCACCTTGCTCAACACCATTCCATAAACCAAAAGAGCAGGCAATTAAACCCAGGGTATCCAATATATTCATATTGATATTCCCACGGTGAATAGCTTCTTTGGAACCTGCCATATTTAAGGCGGCTATAACACCATGATCTGTAGCTGTTGGTTGAATAGCCTGAACCGAATACTCACCAGTGGAAAAATCCAGACCTTGTGCAACATCGCCCGCAGCATAAATATCAGAAGCATTGGTTTGCAAATGCCGATCAACGAGAATTCCATGATCAGTATTTATTCCGCTGCCTTCCAGAAAATCAGTATTGGCTCTAACACCCGCTGCACAAACTACAAAATCAGCAATCAGAGTTTTTTTATTGTCCAAAGTAACTTGCAGCTTGTCTTGGCCTTTTGTAAAAGAAGTGATTTTTGTGCCGGTATGAATTTTAATGCCTTTATTTTCGCACCATTGCTGGATTAACCGTCCAGCCTTTTTATTCATCATTCGGGGAACCATGCGGTCACCCATTTCAACAACCGTTAAATCAGCGCCACTTTTAAACAAGGCTTCCAGAATGATGCAGCCAATGAAACCAGCGCCCATTAAAACCACTCGACTCCCTGGTTTGGCTTGCTTGCTGATTTTTCGGGCATCTTCCAGGGTCCAGCAATTGTAGATTTCAGGTAAACCGATTCCGGGGATGGCGGGCTTAATTGGACTTGATCCCGTTGCAATCAATAATTTGTCATACTGAACCAGAGTTTTATTAGCTAACTGCAGGTTTTTTTGTTCAGGAAGAATTTTAGTAACCCGTTGCTGGATAAGCTTGATATTGTTACTCTGGAAGTGATTGGCCTCAGTTCTTAAATAAGTACCGCTTTCGTCAATTTTTTTAATTAAATAATACGGTAGTGCCATTCGGGAATAAGGAGGCTCTGGCTCATCACCGATAATGGTGATCTCGCATTGTTTATCGAGTTTTCTTAGTGCCTCAGCGGCAACTATTCCGGCGGGACCGGCGCCAATGATGACATGATGCATGTTGGCCTCCTAAATTCCGAAACGATTTAAGGTTTCTGGCGTGGGGATGCCCTCTTCACTCCAGCCTCGAAGTTGATAATATTCCGGCAGCATTTTATGCAGTTCATTTACTCGTCCGGCTGCCGGGCCGGTTTTAGCGGCTTCTTTTAGTAGTCGCTTGGGTAAAGTATCGTCCGCACCTGTTAAACCCGCATCCATGTTAAATTTTCGCTCCAGATTCCAGATTCTTTCCCCGGCTTCAAGCAGGGTATCCATTGTCCATTCATCGCCACAAGCGGCGGCAATTTGTGGGGCGATATCGGACATTGACCAGGCAAAGGTAGAGAAAACACAAAGTCCAGATGAATCTACTGCCGCAGTTGCATCCTGAAAGGCTTTGACCAGTTCGGCCTTGCCTTCCGTAGCTAAAGGATCAGTTTTTTCCGGAATACCCATAACTTCAGAGGAAACCGTGTAACCGCGTAAATGACATGCGCCTCGGTTGGAGGTGGCATAGGCCAGCCCCATTCCTTGAATACCACGAGGATCATAGGCGGGAAATTCCTGCCCCTTGACGGTCATGGATAATTCTGGACGGCCATATTTTTCACACAGACGTTTGGAACCCAAGCCAATTTCCTTGCCAAAGCCTTCGCCTCGCGCTGTTAGTTCGACAATTTCAACCAACGCTTTTGCTGATCCAAATTTCAGTTCCAAGCCGCCAGTATCGGCTAAAGTAAGGTCGCCCTGTTCAAACATTTCCATGGCTGCGGCAATGGTTGAACCCAGAGTGATCGGATCCATGCCGTCCTCATTACAAAGAAAATTGACATAAGTGAGTGCATCCAGATCATCCACGCCGGTATCAGAACCAAAGGCCCAGGCCGATTCATATTCAAGCCCGCCGGAAGCGCCAAAATATTGCGGTTTATGCTGAATACTGAAATGGCCCTTGTCAATAGTGGAAATTCTGCCACAAGCAATGGTGCAGGCAAAACAGCCGGCATTGGTTACCAGGTTGGGTTTACCGTCTGTTGGCCGGGGTTCATGCATGGCTTCACCGGAGATTTTTTCTGCACCTTCAAACTGCACTTCGCGCATATTGCGCGTCGGCATGGCACCGACCTCATTAATGACATTCATTAATACCTGAGTGCCATAAGCTGGCAGACCCTCTCCCGTAACGGCATTTTCAGCCAGCACTTTTTTACCTTCATTCACCGCTTTCATAAATGCAGCTGGGTCTTTGATATTACCAACACCTTTGGTGCCGCGAACTGCAACGGCTTTAAGATTTTTAGATGCCATTACCGTTCCAACACCAGAGCGGCCAGCGGCTCTATGCAAATCATTAATAACGGCGGCAAACAAACAGCCTTTTTCGGCAGAACGTCCAATCGTGGCAATGCGCAACAAAGGGTCTTGATGTTGATTATGCAACCACTCGTCGGTTGCCCAAGCGGTTTTGCCCCAGATTTCATCAGCAGGTAGCAATTCTGACTGGTCGTTTTCGAGATAAAGATAAACAGGGTATGGGGCTTTGCCTTCAAAAATAATCATATCCCAACCTGCATTTTTAAATTCCATACCGATGAAGCCACCAGAATTGGAACATGCAATCGCCCCGGTTAAAGGGCTTTTGGTAATCACAGAATAACGGCCAGCAGTGGAGGCCATAGTGCCGGTTAATGGCCCGGTTGCCATGATTAAAATATTTTCTGGTGACAGTGGCTCAACTTTAGGATCAATTTCTTCAACCAGATATTTACTGGCTAAACCTCTTTGACCAAGGTACTGACTGGCCCATTCCATATTGAGCGGTTCTTTTTTACAGCTAAGCTCGGTCAAATTAACGCGTAAAACATTTCTGGTCCAGGCCATAATAACCTCCTACAAATCTTTTATGGATTGTGCGGCATGCGCCTGCATTCTGGCAAGCCCTGTGTGTTCGGCATCTACATAGGTAATGGCAGCGGTAGGACAAGCAGTCGCACATTCAGGATCGCCGCCGCATAAATCACATTTATCAACAACACCAGAATCTACATTGTAATTGACCGTACCAAACGGGCAGGAAATAGTGCAAACCTTACAGCCAACACAGCGATCAGCAATCACTTCTTTTGCCCCGGTTGCATCATTAATTACAATCGCCTCAACCGGACAAGTATGCAAACACCAGGCTTCCGTGCATTGGGTGCAAGTGTAAGGAGCAAATCGCCCTTCCTGATGAAAAGTAAATACCTTGATTCGGGATTTGGAAGGGTTAAATATCCCTTCATGGTGATAGGAACAGGCCAGCTCACATTGCAGGCAGCCGGTGCATTTTTCTGGTTCTATTTGCAGGGATTTGAGCATAAAACGAAATCCTGTTGATCAGTTAAATAAATTAATCCTTTTCTTTCCCCCTCATCCTGACCTTCTCCCGCTGGAGAAGGGAGCTTATTGTTTATCCAATGCCCGAAATTTGAGAGGGATTATGAGTATTCAAGAAAACTATAACTCGATCACAGTGAAACAATCAAATGTAATCTAAATTTTCCCTTGAGCTTT
>CAZGYJ010000202.1:0-4104 GCA_964530345.1 uncultured Methylomonas sp. | reverse complement strand
TCTAATTGCCACTGTTTAGTTTAGGGATAAGAAAGAACTAATATTTTTGTAATCCTAACGCTTTTTCTACATCTTTCCTGAAATGACGACTCACTGGTACAGTTTTATTGGAATGAGTACGAATTTCAGCCAAACCATTATCCAATTTTCTAATTTCATCAACCGCACTTAGCGCAATTAAATATTGTCGGTGACATTGAACCAAATCTGTCTTTTGCAACAATGTTTTCAGTGTCACTTCCGTATAATATCCATTATTCTGACAAAGAATATGTACCCCGCTGGCATCAGATCGTACAAACTCGACATCTTCAGGCTTTATAAATTTGATTCGACGATTAAAAACGCAGGGAATAAATTCCAATGCCTTATCCGGGTACGGCAGTGCTTCCTCGCCAGGTTTCAAAAGCTGCTCACGAATTCGTTGCATCGTCACTGCTAAGCGCTCTTCTTCAACCGGCTTAGCTAAATAATCCAGTACCCCATCGCCAAAAGCACGGATTGCAAAATCACTCGGTCCACCCGAAACCACAACGACATGAGGCCGATATTCATCTGTCTCCATATAATCGAGTAAGGTAAAACCATCATGGCCTGGTAAGATTATATCTAAAAACATGACATCGGGCCGATGTTCACGGATTGCTCGTAATGCTGAAAAAACATCACCACATTCGTCAACGACCTCGACATCTTTGTATCCGTCCAACAAACAAATCATTTCTTTTCGTGAAGGTGGCTCGTCATCTATAACTATAACTTTCATCTTTATTACTCCAAATTAGTAATGACTGTCGTGTACTGCTTTTTCTTCACTTTCTTCTTCTGCATTTTCAACGACTAACGGTAAAGTCACTGTGACAATAGTGTACTGGTTTGGCTGACAATTCACAGTCAAGCCATATTCGTTAGAATTAAATTGAGCCTTAATAAGATCATCGGCCAGTTTCATACCATGACCTCTTGTCTTGGCTACTTCATTTTCACAAAATAGCCCTGCATTATCTTTCACATTAATTCGAACTGATTCATCTTCATATCGGTAGGTATTTACCTCGATAAAACCCGTTTCAAGTAACCGGGTGATGCCATGTTTGATGGCATTTTCGACTAACAATTGCAACACAAACCGCGGCATCACCATGTTGAGAAGTGAATTATCTGTTTTTACCTCAATTTGTAATTGATCACCGAAGCGGGCTTTTTCGATAGCAATATAATCGTTGAGAAAAGCCAATTCCTGCTTGAGAGTATTGGTGCCCTGCTCTGAATTAATGCGTTCTCGCATCAGCGATGCCAGTTTTCTCATTAGCGAACGTGCTTCGCCCACGTCTTTCCTAGTTATAGCTGAAATAGTGGTCAGAGCATTGGCAAAAAAATGAGGATCGACTCTAGTACGTATATATTGATCCTCTGCTCGCGTCAACAATTCAGGGTAGCGCGAGGCTAATATTTGTTCAGATAACAAACTCGCCAGGCCTTTTCCTAGTTCGTGATTCATTTTCGGAAAAAAACGATGCTTGGGTTCAAACAATAAAATAGTCCCCTCAACTTCTTCATTAACAACCACAGGCGCTATGAGCGCGGAGTGTAACGGGCAGCGTTGAGATTTTTTGCAGCGAAAATGATTATTGAAACCATCGATAAAAATAATTTCATTAGTATCGATCGCTTTTTTAACTAAGCCGGTTGCCATAACATCTCCAACATGGTGATGGTCAGCACCTATGCCATTAAAAGCGATTAATTGTGTTTGATCGGTAATAGCCACGGCGGCAATACCCGTTTCTTTTTGAATAAAGCGAGCAATTCGGGCAGCCTTTCGTTGCCTTGGTAAATCACGTTTTAGAACTTTTGCAAAGAATTCGGCCATTCGTAGCGCATTGGTTGAAAAAGATGCGGCTGTTTTATCATAGGCATTCAAAATGCTGACAAACAATGCAGTCCCGATTCCATTTCCCAAGGTGTTGGGAATAGCGGTTATCTGAATCATAGCTAGCCCCTTAGCTAAGGGGGGGTTAGTAATTAATACCAAGCATTTCATTATTACCTCAACAAGACAGGCGGTGAAAAAAGCGACTTTCCAGTTAAATCGCATGCCTGGTTTTACTCTCAATATCAGTAAGTAGATCAAACCAGCAACTAAACCCGCAAGAGCAGTGCCGGTTGCTCCGGCCAACGCCGCATCCCCGCCCATTAAATACCGAGCCAAGCCCGCACTAACACCAACTGCTGCACCTAATATTGGGCCACCTAATAATCCAGCGAGTACAGCGCCAATAGATCGTGCGTCAACTTGTGTCGTGGCGGTCAGCGGATTATCCATTGAGTTGTCAGCGAACAGTGCAGGTTCAATTTTTGTGATGGTTGCATTCCCCCAATGATTTTCAGGGGTTTGAATGGTAACTTGATCAGCAATCACCGACCCCATAAAGGATATGAGAAAAAATATCACATATAGAGCTCCCCAGTCCCGTTTCTGCATGGTATTTTTTACGAGCAGTTCAAAGGCCTTCGACTTACTGAACAAAAAAGCAATCACAAAGATGATGGCTACACGCTGACCCATCGCAAAGATGAGTTGCTTATTGAACCAAGCGTGTAAGAATCCAAGACTACCATCAGGAAATTGTATCTGTTGGATCCAGTCCATCATCATTTAACTAAGTAAAGTAGTTTGGAATGTGCTGTACTTTGTTTTTTATGAGGTAACGCCACTTCATCTATCACGCCAGCCTCAGGATCATTATAAACATCTAAATCTAGTTTTCCTTCACCATGTGCAACAATACACGTCACCGTTGCATCACCAGAAACATTGACTGCCGTGCGTATCATATCCAGCAAGCGATCGACACCTAGAATCAAACCAATGCCTTCGATTGGTAAACCTACCTGATTAAACACCATCGCCAGCATTATCAGTCCTACCCCCGGTACACCAGCGGTACCAATTGAAGCCAGCACCGACATACCAATAATAGTGAGATATTGGCTCATTCCCAGTTCAATACCGTAAACATTGGCTATAAATACGGTTGCTACACCTTGCATGATTGCAGTTCCATCCATATTAATTGTTGCGCCGAAAGGTACCGTAAAAGAGGCGATAGAGTTATGCACTCCCATGCGTTTTTCGACTGCCTGAAGTGTAACAGGGATGGTAGCGCTGGAACTGGCTGTACTAAAGCCAAAGATCTGTGTTGGCCTTATTTTTTTCAGAAACATCATTGGGTTTAGTCGAGTCAATATCATCAATAGTAGATTTAATGTACCTAACATGTGAAGTAATAGGCAACCCGCTACCACTGAAAAATAGCCAATCATAGGTATAATGAGTTCAAGCCCTTGCTCAGAAAAGGTTTTTGCCATCAAACAAAAAACACCAATGGGGGCAAAACCCATAACCAGAGTAACGACTTTCATCATGACCTCGTTCAAATTTTCTGCACCATAAGTAAGCCTTTTACCCGATTGTCCGGTCATTAACATGGCAATAGCAAATAAAATCACAAAGAAAATAATTTGCAACATTTCGCCATTTGCAAATGCGTGAATGGGATTGCTGGGAATAATGTTAATGAAAACATCAGTCAACTGCGGCGCTTCTTTCGCGGTGAAGCTTGTGTTCTCAATAATAGGCTTTTCTCCGCCCTTTCCAGGACCAAGCATAATTGCAACAGCTAAAGCCAGGCTAATTGCCATGGCAGTCGTTAGCATATATAACATAAAAGTTTTAAAGCCGACACGTCCCAACATTCCTATATCGCCAATGCCGCAAACTCCACAAATTAACGAGAATGTCACTAAAGGAACCACTAACATCTTCAATGCGTTGATAAATATTTTACCCACCACATAAAACAGCCCGTTAACAATATAAGTCTGCACGAAATTAATATCTGATGCAAAATTGTTCAACAGAATGCCAACTGAAAGACCGAGACCCATGGCAATTAGTATTTTAGTGGTTATGGACATTTTTTTATACATATGGCCTCCTTATTAGATTTGAAATAATGTGACACGATATTACTCAGCCGGATAAGGAAGCGTAACTAAAAAATGACTGAGTGGGCTTATTTTGTTGGTGAGTGGCATACA
>CAZGYJ010000201.1:0-4175 GCA_964530345.1 uncultured Methylomonas sp. | reverse complement strand
TAAGTAACAATAATTGAAGAAAGGCAGATTAATGATTGCTTTTATACTTATAAATAGAGTAAGGTTGCCGCCCACATTTGAATTTTTATGCCCCAAAATGAAGCAAATGTTCTACTATTATTCCTTGATATTTATTATATATCAATAATTTGATTAAAATGGCACAAACTCTGCTTGCTTCTTAGTAGTTGTATTTTCCAAAGGTAAAAAATGAGTAATAAACAAACCCTAGTTGTTATTGGTAACGGGATGGTCGGCCAGAATTTTCTGGAAACCATGGTCGAGAGTGAATTGAAAGATCAATTTGATATCATCACATTTTGCGAAGAACCCAGGCCTGCTTATGACCGAGTTCATTTAACGGAATTTTTTAATGGTAAGTCAGCAGACGATTTGTCTTTAGTTGAAGATGGTTTTTTTGATGAGCATGGTATTCAGGTTCATATCGGTGATAAGGCTGTAGAAATTGACAGACAAAAACAGCAGGTTATTTCGGAACAAGGCATTGTAATACATTATGACAAGCTGGTTTTGGCAACTGGCTCTTATCCTTTTGTTCCGCCCGTTCCAGGACATGATCGAGAACAATGTCTGGTTTATCGAACCATTGAGGATCTTGAGGAAATTACGGCAGCCGCTAAAAAATCAAAAATCGGCGCAGTGGTCGGTGGTGGCCTGTTAGGCCTGGAAGCAGCAAAAGCCTTAAGTGACTTGGGGCTGGAAACTCATGTTGTCGAATTTGCACCGCGTTTAATGGCTGTTCAACTGGATGAAGGCGGTGGAGCAATGCTGAGAAAAAAAATTGAAGATCTTGGTGTCGTTGTTCATACCAGTAAAAATACCACAAATATTGGCGATGGCGATCAATGTTTTCATAAAATGACATTCGCAGACGGTGAAGAATTGGAAACAGATATCGTGTTGTTTTCTGCCGGTATTCGCCCTCGTGATGATATTGCTAGAAGTTGTGGATTAGAAGTTGGTCCGAGAGGTGGTGTTGTTATCAATAATCAATGTCAGACTTCCGATTCCAATATTTACGCAATTGGCGAATGTGCATTATGGGATGGCAAGATTTTTGGCCTGGTAGCACCGGGTTATAGCATGGCCAGAACCGTTGTTGCTGATTTGGCGAATGCCGAAGCTGACTTTTCTGGTGCCGATATGAGCACCAAATTGAAGTTAATGGGGGTTGATGTTGCCAGTATTGGTGACGCCCATGGTAAAACTCCAGGAGCAATGGTATATACCTATCAAAATGGTGACGCGGAAATTTACAAACGAATTGTTGTCAGTGAGAACAACAAAAAATTATTGGGCGCTGTACTGGTTGGAGATGCGTCTGGATATGGTACTTTGCTGCAATATTGTTTGAATGAAATCGAATTGCCTGAGCATCCCGATTCATTGATTTTGCCGCATCGGTCAGACGAATCGGTTGGTTTAGGTCCTGATGCGCTTCCAATGTCGGCACAAATATGTTCTTGTTATGATGTTTCCAAAGGGCAAATTTGCTCGGCGATTGAAGAGGGTTGCACTTCAATGTCCAGTTTGGCCGAATCCACTCAGGCTACGACAGGCTGTGGAGGCTGTAAGGCACTTTTAAAATCAGTTTTGGATTGCGAGCTGGAAAAGGCCGGTATTGAAGTCAATACTGATATTTGTGAACATTTCGCATATACCCGTCAGGATCTTTATAATTTGGTGATGGTTGGTCAAATTAAAACTTTTGGCGAATTGTTGGAGAAACATGGTAAAGGGCTGGGGTGTGAGGTTTGTCGGCAAGCAGTTGGTTCTATTCTGGCCTCTTACTGGAATGAACATATTCTTGAAAAGCCGCATATTGGTGTCCAGGATACCAACGATGCTTTTTTAGCGAATATGCAAAAAGACGGCACCTATTCTGTTGTCCCGCGTGTTACCGGAGGTGAATTAACGCCGGATATGTTGATTGCTGCGGGCGAGGTAGCCAAAAAATACCAGTTATACACCAAGATAACCGGAGGGCAGCGTATTGACTTTTTTGGAGCTAGAGTCGATCAATTACCCCGTATTTGGCAGGAATTGATTGATGCCGGCTATGAAAGTGGCCACGCTTACGGTAAATCCCTGAGAACGGTAAAATCTTGTGTGGGCAGTACCTGGTGCCGGTTTGGTGTGGATGATAGCCTTAGTTTGGCGATTGAACTTGAAAATCGCTACAAGGGTTTGCGTGCTCCACATAAAATTAAAATGGCGGTGTCTGGCTGTACCCGGGAATGTGCAGAAGCCCAAGGTAAGGATATTGGTGTGATTGCCACTGAGGGAGGCTGGAACCTTTATGTTTGCGGGAATGGCGGCATGAAACCCCGTCATGCTGATTTGTTTGCGACTAATCTGGATAATGAAACCCTGATTAAATATATCGACAGATTATTGATTTTTTATGTACGTACGGCCGCGCAATTACAGCGAACCTCGGTTTGGATGGAAAATATGGAAGGTGGCCTGGATTATCTCAAATCGGTTGTGATTGATGATAAATTAGGGGTCTGTGAAGATCTTGAGGCGCAGATGCAGCATGTGATTGATACTTACCAGTGCGAATGGAAAACCACTATCGAAAGTGAAGAGAAGCTGAAGAGGTTTCGTCATTTTGTTAACAGTGATAAGCCCGACGATAATATCTTGTTCGTCGAAGAACGAGGGCAGATTCGTCCTGCCAATGAAGAAGAACGCAAACACATTAAAATTGTGGAGGAAGTAGAGTGAGTCATTGGGTTAATGTGTGCAGCAAAGCTGATTTACAGCCAGACTCCGGTATTTGTGCTTTGGTTGATGGCAAGCAGATTGCTATTTTTTATATACCTAAACAACAGGAGGTGTTTGCAATCGACAATTACGACCCTTTTGGAAAGGCAAATGTATTATCCCGGGGGTTAGTTGGCGATATTCATGGTGAGCCAATGGTGGCCTCGCCCTTACATAAGCAGCATTTCAGTTTGAAAACAGGTGTTTGCCTTGATGATGAGAATGTCAAAGTCAATGCCTACGAAGTTCGCATTGATAATGATCGAGTGGAAATCAAGGTTTAAGGTGCCATCAAATGAATTATAAATATTATATCGCTGATATTTTTACCCACAAGGCGTTTAGTGGCGCTCAGGTGGCGGTTTTTCCAGAAGCTGATGGGCTAAATAATCAGCAAATGATGTTGATTGCCAGGGAGTTGAATTTATCTGAAACGGTATTTTTGTTTCAGGATAATAACAATAAAGCCAGTTGGAAAATGAAAATTTTTACACCTTTGCGGGAGTTGGATTATGCGGGTCATCCCATTATTGCAGCAGCTTATGTATTAGCGAATGTTGGGAAAATCAATAAACAGGAGCCATATTCGTCGCTGGAGTTTGTACAAAATACAGGGGCTATGGAGATAAGTGTAAGCTGGAAAGATGAGCGTCCAATTTTTGTGCAGTATGCAAACAAGGTTAAGTCCACTGTAGATTTTTACACCCCTACCGAAGCAGAAATTGCTGGATTTTTAGGTTTTGACGCAACTCATATTGATCAAAAAAAATACCGGGTTCGTTTGGTTTCAGCAGGCTACCCATATCTTGTCGTACCGCTTTTTTATTATGAGACAGTTAGAAAGGCAAGGTTTGATTATAACTCATGGAGTCAGTCTAATGCTCCTCAGACCGGGGCTCAAGAAATTTTGTTGTTTTCTTCTAAAACACCAAATCCGGATTCAGAATTTGCCTTACGGCTGGTGGGGCCAAATATTGGTTTGCGTGATGATCCTCCCGTAGGTACGGCTCTGTCTGCTTTTGCTGCTTATTTATGTTCGTTTGATCAGTTACAAAAAGGAACATACGCATTCGCGGTGGAAAGAGGTGAAGAAAAAACTCGCAGAAGTGTGATTAATCTGGAAATGGATCATAAGGGCGAGGATGAATTGCCTTTAAGAATAGGTGGTGAAGCAATTATGATGGCTGAAGGGGCTTTGAAGGTTTTTCAATAATACCTTAATCTGTGACCTCAATACGGCACTGGTGACAAGTTCTTGATTTATCACGGGTTGAAAAAATGCCCGCTTAACCTAAAGGTGAAACTAAGGTTTTTTCAAATCCCGTACTAAACCAAAATCTTGCCCCCTGCTATCCCACTGCCTTTAATATACAAGGTTGGGTTAG
>CAZGYJ010000200.1:2885-4353 GCA_964530345.1 uncultured Methylomonas sp. | reverse complement strand
AATTCAACTTCTTCTAATGGAATCACCCGGTCCATAGAAAATGACATGCCGTTTAATCTCGGTGAGATCATCGGCATCATTCTTAAAGCGATAGGAATAGGATTGTTAGCATTATCAACATCCCGTTCAGTCAAACGCGGGATATTAACTAAATGATTGGGAAGGGTGGGCGAGTCAGTGACTTTTTTGCTGATATGAAAACTGGCAATCTTGAATTTGCTACCTTGAGGAATACCGCCGGACATCATTCCCATACCACCACGCCTGCCTCCCATCATTCCCATGCCCATACCGCCTCGACCGTGCATTCGTTCATACATCATGGGCATGGTGCCGGAATGGGGCAGGGAGTACATTAACAATTCTGATCCAACTTTCCTGCCGCTGAAATCCAGCCATAACTCCACTCTCTCCCCTGGAGCAAGCATAATATAGGGTTTAGAAACAGGTTTTTCCAAAAGCCCTGCATCCGTACCCATAGCAATCAAAGGAGTACCATCTTCCCAGCCTAGTTTATAAATTCTGGAATTAGAACCATTAAGAACTCTAAATCGATAAGCTCTAGTCTTAACATCAAAGCGCATATTGGGCTTACCATTCACCAATATTTGTTCGCCCAGAAATCCCATGACCCGACTCCGCATACCTCGCAAATAAGTCAATTGATTCCGGCTGTTAAATGACCGATCCTGAAGAACCATCGGTATATCGTATTCACCGGAAGGCAAATCCAGCTTTTGTTCTTCATCATCTGTAATCTGAATAAGCCCCGCAAGACCTTTATATACCTGCGTTGCTGTTCTTTCATGAGTATGGGAATGATAAAAACTGGTGCCAGCCCGATTTTTTACCTCAAATTCATAAACGAATTGCTCACCAGGCTGAATAGCATACATGGGGTGTCCATCACTTTTTTGCGGCACATGCAAACCATGCCAATGAATAACCGAAGGCTCATCGAGTTTATTGTTAAAATAGATTCTGATTTTTTGACCTTTAATAAAATTCAGAATAGGGCCAAGATAATTATTTTTGAGAGGGCGAACAGTATTCTGCGGGCCTTTCAATACGCGCGCATCGTATTTAAACACAGCCGTCTTTGGCCCTTGCTGAAAAATGGGCACAAATGCATTTCGGGTGGTGAATTCAATTTCCACATCGGGGTGAAAATTTGCAGAAGCCCTGCTTTTTACTGTATTAGTCTGGGCAAGCAAAACCTGGGGTAAAAATGAAGCGGCGGCCCCAGCTGCTGAATACTGAAGGAACTGACGTCTTTTTTTATCTGTTTTTGTAGACATTAAAACCACCTCTTTATTATATTAGTCAATATTAATATATTGAAACTACACCTTTCCCCTCCCAATTTCAACAAAGTATTTTTATCAGTTATTTTTCTGTGTATGCTTCAACGGATAAAGCCAGTGATGATGAGTATGCTCATGATTCGGTGGTCTTCCACAATTTACTG
>CAZGYJ010000200.1:0-2785 GCA_964530345.1 uncultured Methylomonas sp. | reverse complement strand
ATCCGCATTGAAATCACCGATTCAGGTGTTAGCAGTTTCAGGAAACCAGTGCCGAGTTCTGTTACAAAAGCTGACTACCGACAACATCACTGGAACTTCAACGAGTACTCCAACAACAGTTGCCAATGCAGCACCAGACTCCGGTCCATATAAGGCAATTGCTGTTGCTACAGCCAGCTCAAAAAAGTTACTGGCGCCAATCAATGCCCCTGGAGCGGCTATATTGAAAGGTACATTAAACAGTTTCATCAGACCATAGGCTAACGAAGAATTAAAATATACCTGAATCAACAACGGAACTGCGATCAAAACCACATGTAAAGGATTGTTAGTGATATTGTCAGCCTGAAAGGAAAAAATAAATAACAGAGTCAACAACAAGGCGATGACGGTAATGGGATGAAAAATTTTGATGAAACGGTTTTCAAACCAGTCCACACCTTTCCAGCGAATCAAAATCAATCGGCTGAAACTACCTAATGCCAATGGAATAACGATAAACGCCACAACACTATATAGAAGGATATCATAGGGAACCGTAAGATTACTGGCACCGTTGACCAGAAAAGCAACGATTGGTGCAAACAGCAATAACATAATTAAATCATTAACAGATACTTGAACCAGAGTATAAGCGGGATCACCATCAGTCAGATAAGACCAGACAAACACCATTGCAGTACACGGTGCTGCAGCTAGAATAATACAGCCGGCAATATACTGGTCCGCCAGTTCAGCACCGATGAAAGGCAACCACAAGAGCTTGAAAAAAACCCAGGCGATCAAGGCCATGGAAAAAGGCTTGACCAACCAGTTGACAAACAATGTTATCAAAATCCCTTTCGGTCTTTTTCGCACTTCCAAAACACTGGTAAAATCTATTTTCAGCATCATCGGATAAATCATTAACCATATCAATATGGCGATTGGCAGATTGATATGAGTATCTTGACCAAATTCCATTTTACGCAATAATTGAGTGGCTTCTGGAAACTGTTTTCCAAGCAGAATACCAATCACCATGCATAAAATTACCCAGATAGACAGATAACGTTCAAAGAAACTCATTTTTCCAAACTCCTTCTAAATCCGTATATACTCGATTTTTCAGATACTGACACTTTAATCATCATTCAAGCTTCCTTGCTGATTGCGTTCAGTTCCTTAGTCAACTCCTGCTCATTCATTTCCTCCAAAGGTAATGCCAGCATTTTTTTAACCCTATGCTCCAAAATTTCAAAGGTTTTGTCGAATGCCGCCTGAATTTCTTCATCACTCCCCTCAAGATGAGCCGGATCCGATACCCCCCAATGCACTCGCACTGCATTATTCAGATAAACTGGACAGACTTCACCAGCAGCGTTGTCACAAACGGTGATAACAATATCAAATGGTTGTTCCTCGAACTCATCCCAGGACTGACTTTTGTATCCTTCCGTTGGTAAACCATGACGATCTAATGTCGCCAATGCGCCATCGTTAATTTTTCCAACCGGATGGCTTCCTGCAGAAAAAGCCTTGATACGCCCTTTTCCCAAATCATTCAACAAAGCTTCTCCCATAACACTGCGGCAAGAATTACCAGTACATAAAACCAATACGTTAATCATCGTTTTTAGCTCCTTGAAGATTTCTTAACTGCCACAACATGAAGAACCGGAATCATCTGCTGTCCGACAGGCAAAAGGATTCTCAGCATCTGTTTCTCCAGCTTCATTAAATGTAGGAATTTCAGATAACGTATGAAAGGATTCCCATGCGATACCCTGCGGATCAGTAATCCAGTATTTATCAGAACGGGCGTAACAACAAGATGTAGCTTCTTGAGTTTCAATGGGTTGCTGGGTAGCATCCAGGCGTTGCTTGATTTCCTGTAATTCCTGTTCCTCATCAACCTGAAAACCAAGATGATCCAGGCCCGTTTTAGCAGCTCGAGCAGAAATAGCAAAATTGATTCTTGGATCATCCAGCATCCATTTAGCATAATCAGCATGCTGAATTGAAGGTGGACACGCAAATAATGTACTGTAGAATTTAATATTCTGTTCTAAATCATCAACAGATAAGTGGATATGTAATCTTTTCATTTGAATTCCTATAATGCGATATATGGATAAATCCATATTTAAAAGTAAAAAATATCAGCAACAAGTACTTATTTCAGGCCGACTGGCCATATTATCTAGTCGCTCCAAATCATCTTTAAACTGCTTGTTATTACTAACAGCAGTGACTGCGTTATCCAAAATTGGATAAGCCCAGGATGGTAATTCAGAATTAATCTGGTAAAAAACCCATTGTCCTTCACGCTTGTCCGATAGCAAACCGCATTGTCTCAATAAGGCCAGATGTCTGGAAATTTTAGGCTGAGATAAATCGAGCGCAGCAGTTAATTCACAAACACAAAGCTTGCCTTCTTTTTGTAGCAAAATAATGCAACGCAAGCGCGTTGTATCAGACAAACATTTAAAAAATTGCTCAATTGACAGCATTAATTTATTAATATTTATATTCGAATAATCATATATTATAAATGACTTTTCCTGCCTTTTCCAGTTACACGATTCTTTTCTACATTTTATGAAATTACAGTTATAACAAATCAGCTCAAAAATAAAGAAGTAGTTTAGCCAGTTTAAAATTGGTAACTGTGGCATACATCAAAAAGATTCTTTACAGCTTGCTTATCGCTGCAAAAAGTACAGGACGACTCTCTCAAATGCTCAAAATATTTCCCTGTTTTAATTTGTCCAATTGGATTAGTAGCCAACCAAACAGGAGTTTC
>CAZGYJ010000199.1:0-4518 GCA_964530345.1 uncultured Methylomonas sp. | reverse complement strand
TGCCTTCACCGACAATCACGTTTTTACCAAGAGATATAGGTCCGGTGTAGATATAATTCGACCTGGCCTTATAAGAGACTAGCACTGAGTCATTACGTAAAATACTATTATCACCAATGCTCAGCAAGTCGGCACATAACGGTGTTATTTGGCATTCCATGACCACATTTTTGCCAATTTTCGCCCCCATTAACCGGAGATAGGCGTTATAGAGCGGGTATCCTTTGAACAGCGCCATCGGACTGGACTGAATGATTTGTTTAATCAACCAGAAGCGGTAATACTTGAAGCTCCAGATAGGAATTTTTTCGGTTTTCCATGCGCCGACAAAAATCCATTTGGCTGCAATAACCAAGCTGGTCCAGACGAAAAATAGTCCGGCAAGAAATCCACAGAGACGTAAATAGATGTCCATTGGCGCTTTGACAGCAAAAACCCATGGAATAACTTCCTGGAGCAGCACAGTAACGAATAACACGAATAAAAAATAGCTTGCTAGCTGAACGGCGCCGCAAGTGTAATAATCTAACATGCTTGGAATACGGAATTTATCAACTTTACTTTCACCGTGCTGTACATTCGGTTTGCTGTCTAAATGTGCGGCCAGTTTAGCGATGCTCGGGTGAGCATAAACATCCCTCATAGAAACATCTGTGTTAGGGAGTCGTTCACGAATTGCCGCTCCGAACATGGCAATTAAAAGAGAATCGATACCCAGGGCATCAAAGAAATCATCTTCTGTGGAGACTGTGTCAAGTTCTAACAAATCAGTAAGTGCTTCTACGAGGACTGATTCCGTAGGCGTTTGTGGTTTGACAATCTCACGTTGTTCAGTGTTCATACGTTTCGATGGCTTAGGTAAGGCTTTACGATCAGCCTTATCACTGGCCATTAACGGCATAACATCCAGATGTTCGTAATAGGAAGGCACCATGTAGCCGGGCAACTCGGTACGCAGTTTGGCGATCAGCGTTTCTTGAGCAAAAGTACCTGCATCATCTTGAAGCGTATAATAGGCGACCAGTTCCTTAACACCAGAGTAGGGTTCAAATGTGTCAACGACGGCCTGGGCAATTTGGGGTATTTTTAAAATAACTGATTCTATCTCAGTAAGCTCAATACGGTAACCACGAATCTTGACCTGCAGGTCGATGCGGCCACGATATTCAATATCACCATTTTCGTTAATCAGACCGAGATCACCGGTACGGTATATCAGCCCAGAGGGATTGTTTTCGATTGGGATAAAATCTTTTATGAAAGCTTGTTGCGTTTGATCCTGACGGTTTAAATAACCTTGTGCAACACCAACGCCGGCAATTGCAATTTCCCCTTCTTTTCCAAAAGGCAAAATTTTTTTAGTTCCCGGCTCCAAAATAATCACCGAATAGGTGGGTAATGGTTTACCGATTGTGATTGCCTGGTTCGGTTTTGGTCTGGAGAGGGTTGCTGTCACTGTTGCCTCAGTAGGACCATAAGCATTCAGAATAGTACGTTCCGAGGTATACCAACGCTTGATTAAATCCTGAGGACAGGCTTCACCGGAGACAATGAGCAAACGTAAGTCCGGAATATCCTCGTTAATACTTGCTAAAAGTGTCGGTACACAGCACAGCGCAGTCGCCTTGTTTTCGAGCAAAAAAGTGGCTAAGTCACTACCTAATAAACTATTCCCTGTTTGATTGGGAAGCAAGGTCGCTCCAACAATTAATGGCACCCAGATTTCTTCTACAGCAAAATCAAAAGCGATGGTAAGACCTTGGTAAACACGATCTGCACATTGATAGCCATAGACTTCAGCGGCGACACGAACAAAATTGCAAATACTGGCCTGATTGATTGGAACCCCTTTAGGTTGGCCTGTTGAACCGGATGTATAAATGATGTAGCACAATTCGCTTGAGGCTTGCCCCGTTTCCGTTTCATCAAGCCGAGATTTTGCAAGAGTATCAATTTCTTTTGATAGTTTATCCAGGCATAAAATAGATGTGTCTGCCTCAAGAGCAAGCATTTCAAACTGGGACAAAGTTAGAATTGACTTCAGACTGGCATCATTTGCAATATAGCTAATACGATTTTCTGGGAAAATAGGGTCTAGAGGTACATAAGCAGCGTGAATTTTTAATACAGCCAGCATTGCAATATAACTATAGACACTTTTGTCAAACAGCAGGCCAATAACATCACCATCGCCCAAATTTTGAAGTTTTAAGTAGCGAGCTACTTGATTGGCGCGTTCGTCAAGGGCTTGGTAGCTCCATTGCCCTTCAAGACAATCGATCGCCAAATGCCGGTTATTTTGTTCTTTTTTAAACTCATCTACTCGTTGTTCAAACAGATGATGTAATCTGTCGCCTGGTCGCCAGCGGATAGTATTGTCCCGGTCATGGCAAATAAGGATATTATCCGAACCGTTTGCGTGAGTATTGGATGAACTTTGGAAATTTATTGGGGCTGGATTATAACAATCCGCAGGCTGCAAATACGCATCAGATTTTCTAAGCATGAAGATTCTCTAATGGTTCAATAAATCATAATCGCAGTTTTTTTCATGTGTCTTGCTCATACTTGCAATTTGGACAAAGGGTAGGTTAGCAGCGACTGATTTTGAAAACTTTGCTTTTTGTTGCAGCTGATCCACGTCAGCAACTAGTGATTTGTTCATCACTTCAACAACTGCCTCCTGAATAGTGTCAAGTCCCTGCTCAAGTAAGTTCACAGGTGTAGTCAATGGAGCAAGAATTTTGATAACTTCATCATAGGGACCAGAGGTTTCGATTATCAAGCCTTTTTTGAAAATTAAACGGCAGATTTTATCCGCCAGTTCTCCGCAACCGACACTGATACCCTGCATCATGCCACGGCCCTTGATGTGTGATCCAGGAATGAGTTTTTTGATAAGCGCCAGGCGTTCTGTGATTAGGGCTGCTTTGAAGGTGATTTCGTTACTAAAGTTGTCATCTGACCAAAACTTTTCCAGCGCCACTTTTGCCGTCACGAAGGCATGGGTATTGCCGCGGAAAGTACCATTGTGTTCGGCTGGTTCCCAGATATCATATTCGGGTTTTATTAAAACCAGGGCCATGGGTAGTCCATAGCCGGAAATTGATTTGGAAAGTGTAATCAGGTCAGGTTCAAAACCCATTTTTTCGAAACTGAAAAAAGTCCCTGTACGGCCACATCCTGCTTGTATATCATCCACAATCAATAATGCACCATGACGTTTTGCCAACGTTGCAATTCGTTTTAGCCACTCGGCTGATGCAGTGTTCAGGCCGCCTTCGCCTTGCACTGTTTCAAGTAATATTGCCGCTGGCGCTTCAATTCCTCCCGAGGGGTCTGATAATAACTTGTCCAGATATTCTGCTGTGTCGAAATCGGTTCCCATATAGTGTTCATAAGGTGCTCGCGAAACACCCGAAAAACAAGCTCCCATGCGGTTATATTTATTTCCAGTCGCTGCTAATGCGCCAAGAGATACTCCGTGAAAGCCATTGGTAAAGGCAATAATATTGGTGCGACCGGTAACTTTGCGCGCTAGCTTCATTGCAGCTTCAACGGCATTGGTTCCAGTTGGCCCTGTAAATTGTACGCGATAGTCCAATCCACGAGGTTTGAGTATCAAGCGATGAAAACTATTCAAAAAATCGGCCTTGGGGACACTGAAAAGGTCGAGACCGGCAGAAATGCCATTGTTCGAAATATGCTTGAGCAAGGCACTACTCATATCAGGATCGTTATGGCCATAATTCAATGCGCCGCATGCCGCGAGAAAATCAATATATTTCCTGCCATCATTACCATTCATAATACTACCGCTGGCCGATGAAAATATCGGGTTAAAACGTCGGCAATATCCCCTTGCTTCAGATTCATATTTTTTAAAGATTGAGCTATCAATAAGGGCTGCCATTGTAAATTTCTCCCCAACTATAATTGTTTAGATAAAGCCAACTTTTAATTTCACAAAAATGATTTGGAGTGAATTAATGGTTGACACATAAGTCATCCAAAAATGCTGTATACCAAATGAACATAAAATTACCTGGCAAGCAATGATTTTGGGATTAACTTTAGATACGATAAAGCATAATACATGCCATCCTAAGGGCTTAAATGGGTTTTTTTTCGTGATGTTTTTTTTGATGCTAACTGACTGTTTTTTATTCAATATCAACTTTAATAGTTATTTCTCTGTACACGACAAAAATTTTATTTCCTTTTAGGAAATAGGTAAGTTATTGAAAAATATTAAACGCACGTAAATACATCCCCGTAGCTCCCTATCGCATTTCTGCGATAGAAGTATTATATTTTCAATGACTTACCTATTTATTACGATTTTTTGTCATGTGCAAAGTGGTTGTTTATGTTTTTGCTCGATGCGAAAAATACAGTAGAGAATTGTTTTTTTAGTAAATACACTGCAAAAATTGTATGAAAAAAGGCGTTACTACTTTTTTTTGCAGGGACTATTTTCTAAGTAAAAGTGCTTTGTAAGGAAGGGAATAAATTTTT
>CAZGYJ010000198.1:0-4631 GCA_964530345.1 uncultured Methylomonas sp. | reverse complement strand
AAACCTGACCTCATCGGAAAATATAAAACGATTATTGATAATAAAAAATCTGTAGGGCCAACTGAGACAAAATAAAATTTTAACTGATTGAAATATTAGGAAATTGACAATAAAAGCTGCGAAGATGGGTTAAAATTTGCAAATTTATGCTGAATACAGCAAATGAAGACTAATGCCAATCCCAATAAGTTTGTGTTTAATGTGCATTAAGAACTGAATCTTTAAGATTTTGATGAGCCTTCTCTATCATGAGCAGAATTGATGGAAAATTTCTCGGGATTGGGTATGAAAAAGTAATCAATCTGATATTTAAGTATAATAGCTTGTTTTTTAAAAGCGGGCTTTTTACCAGTAATGAAGCTGGAAAAAATTAAACTTTCAGGCTTTAAATCCTTTGTTGATCCAACCACCATCCCAATTAGCGGGAATTTGATCGCCATAGTCGGGCCGAATGGTTGCGGTAAATCCAATATTATTGATGCAGTTCGCTGGGTCATGGGCGAAAGTTCGGCGAAACATTTGCGTGGCGGTAATATGGCAGATGTTATTTTTAATGGTTCTTCAAGCAGAAAGCCGGTCAGTCAGGCATCTGTGGAATTGGTTTTTGATAACAGCGAAGGCCGCGCTGGCGGTGAATTTGCCAAATACAATACTATCTCCATTAAACGACAGGTTAGCCGGGATGGTCAATCTTTATATATATTGAATGGCTCCAGATGCCGCCGTAAGGATATTACCGATTTGTTCCTGGGCACAGGTTTAGGCGCCAGAAGTTATGCCATTATTGAGCAGGGGACCATATCCCGTATGGTAGAAGCCAAGCCCGAGGATTTGCGTATGCATATTGAAGAGGCAGCTGGAATTTCCAAATACAAGGAACGCCGGCATGAGACTGAAACCCGCATGCGCCATACCCGGGAAAACCTGGAACGTCTTGAAGATTTACGTGATGAAGTTGAAAAACAACTGAATCATCTACAAAAACAGGCGCAAAAAGCAGAAAAATATACTGCATTAAAAGCCGATGAACGCCAATACAAGCTGGAATTATTGGCAATGCGTTGGCAGGCGCATCATCAGTCTGCCCAGGAAATGGAGCAAAAATTACAAGCTGTCGCGGAAAGGCATAATCAACTGTTTTCAGAGCAGCGGGAACTGGATCAGCAAATTACTCAAAAACGCGATGATTATAAAGTCCAACAGGAGCAATTAAATACCATTCAGGGCGAGTATTACCATGCTGTTTCAGAGGTCAGTCGTTTGGAGCAGGCGATCAAACATAGCCGCCAAACCAGGGAAGAAACCAATCTGGAGTTGGAACGGCTTAGGCAGCAGTCGCAGCAGTCGCTGGTTGATCTGGAAGATGACAAATTACAATTAGAGGCCATCATTCAGGAGTTAATGGAAGCCAATGAAGCGTTAACTGAGGCGAAAGCAACAGAAGCAGAAGCTTTTGATGCGCAGCAAGACGCCCAGCAAGAGCAGCAAATCTGGCAGTCAGACTGGGAGATTTTTCGAACCCAAAGTGCGACATTTCAGGAGCAGTTGGAAGTACAGCGAACCAAAATCAGTCATTTGCAAAATCATAATCAGCAACTGCAAGTCCGGTTTGATCGCTTGCAGCAGGAGCGAGAAACCCTGTCCGACAATGATTTGCAGGAAAATATTGCTGCTTTGGAAGAGTCGATTGAAAGCATAAGCGCCAGCCGGGATGAAATACACCAGCAATTGCAGGCACTGCATCTGCAAACCCAGGAATTACGGCAACAGGTTAAAAGTTTTCATGACAAACTCCATACTTCACGCGCCGAATTACACGATATCAATGGCAAGATCAGTTCTTTGGAATTATTGCAGCAGCACGCCATGGGCAAGGATAATAAAAAGCTGGGGCAATGGCTGGAGCAGGTGCAACTATCGGACAAACAACGTTTAGCTGAATTTATTGAAGTTGAAAATGGTTGGGAAGCAGCAGTGGAGACAGTTCTGGGGAGTTACCTGGAAGCAATTTGTATTGACGATCTGGAGCAGGTGATGTTGCAGTTGTCGGCTCTAGAGGATGAATCAGTTTCAATTTTTCAAATTCAGGGGAAAACAATAAATTCTGAAGAAGGCTTTTTGCCTCGTCTGATTGATAAGCTTAAGACGCCCTGGCCTGTTGATACACTGTTGAACGGTGTTTTTTGTGCTGAAGATGCAGAAACTGCAAAGCAACATTTGTCCAGTTTAAAACCCTATCAGTCGATTATTACTCCTGAATGCGTTTGGTTGGGTTCTGACTGGATTAAAGTGGTTAGAACGAATGACGGTAAAAGCGGGGTTTTACAGCGGCAAAAAGAATTACGTATACTTCAGGAGCGACAGAATTTGTTACAGGATCAAATCGTTGTTTTGGAACAACAGCTTGATGATACTGAAGATAATCTGAGACAGGTTGAGCATCAAAGGGAAGAGCTGCAGCAACAGGAAAAAATGCTGGGTGGCGAGCTATCCAACAAAAGTTCTGAATTAAGCGCCCAATCAGCGCGTTTGGAGCAGCAACAACAGCGCTTGCAGCAGGTTTGCGATGAAATGGACGATATTAGCCAGGAAATTTCTGAGAATACTGAAGCGATGCTTGAAGCAGAAACATTAAAAAATCAGGCAGAGCAGGAAATTCAACAACTTAATCTACAAAAACAGCTGCTTGAAAATAATCGCTTAAATGTCCAGGAAAAAAACCAACAAGTGGAAATCAGGTTGACGGAAGCACGGCAACAGGTTCACCAATATCAGGCAAAAATTGCCTCACTGCAAACATCTGAAGTCGCTTTAAAAACCCAAATTGAAAGATTGCAGGCCCAGCATCAAAATTTTGTTGATCGAATTGCCGATTTGGAAAATAAATTGCAGCAGACTTTGACGCCGCTTGATGATGAGCAATTAGAGCTCGAAACCTTGCTGGTGACTAAAACTGAACTCGATGAGACCTTGAAAAAATCGCGCAGCCAACTGGAGACAGTTGAGGCTGAAATTTCGACATTCTCCGAGCAGCATGTTCAAGTTCAACGCGATCTTGAAAAGCAAAAGGAAAAACTGGATAAATTACGCTTTGATCAGCAGGAAAGCATTGTGCGCCAGCAAACTGTTACGGAACAACTAAAAGAAACTGACGCCGATGCCGAGCAAGTGCTGACAGAGCTACCTGAACATGCCAATCAGCAGGAATGGAAAGCCAGGGTAGAGCAATTAACGACACAGATTGAACGCCTGGGCGCAATTAATTTAAGTGCGATTGAAGAATATCAATCACAATTTGAACGCATGAATTTTTTGAACGAACAGCATGCAGATTTGGTCGATGCCCTGAATACACTGGAACAGGCGATTAGTAAAATCGACAAGGAAAGTCGGCAGCGGTTCAAGGAAACCTTTGATAAAATCAATGGCGGCTTGCAAGACAAGTTTCCCAAGTTGTTTGGCGGCGGGCAAGCCTATCTGGAACTGACAGAGCAGGATTTATTGGAAGCAGGGGTAAATATTGTTGCGCGGCCGCCAGGTAAACGAAATAGTTCAATTCATCTGTTATCGGGTGGGGAGAAAGCGTTGACAGCCGTGGCGTTGGTTTTTTCTATTTTTGATTTGAATCCTGCGCCATTCTGTTTGCTTGATGAAGTGGATGCGCCTCTTGATGATGCCAATGTGGTCCGGTTTTCAAAAATGGTTGAAGAAATGGCTGAATCAGTGCAATTTTTGTTCATTTCACATAATAAAGTGACAATGGAAATTGCAAAACAACTCGCTGGTGTTACCATGAAAGAACCAGGAGTTTCTCGCATGGTTGCGGTTGATATTGAAGACGCAGTTGAGATGGCGGAAAGTTAATGGATAAAGATATTTTAAGAATAGTAATAATAAGTATCGGGGCATTGGTGATCATTGGAATGTTGGCATGGCATTTTTTTAAAAGCAGGCGAGGGCGTGGAATCGGTTTTTTTGATGATGGCGATCCATTGGAAAAGATTGATGAATCTTTGGTAATCGATACTAAAGATGATGATTTTGACATAATTCCATTGGGGAGTGTCAACTCGGAGGATAATCTGGATGGCTCACAGTTAAATGATTCGTTTAATTCTGTTGAAAAGGTCGCAGATGCTTATCAACCCGAATTAAAACATCATGCGGCAGAAGTTGAGCCCGAGCCTTTAAAAGAGGTTCCCGATATTATGCAGTTTGGAATTGTGGCGGTTGAGGGAAAAAGTTTTAATGGCAAGCAATTACGTCAGGCACTTGAAAAAGTGGGCTTGAAATTTGGTTCCAACCAGATTTTCGAGCGTCTGGACGAATATGACCAGGTTGATTTTGCTGTCGCCAGTATTGTTGAGCCAGGCATTTTCCCGAAACAAGATTTTGATTCATTCACTTGCCCTGGAATCACCTTCTTTTTTCAGCCGAAGTTGGTTAATGATGCATTGGTAGTTTTTGATGATCTTATTGAAACCATTCATATCATTTCCAGTGAGCTGGGAGGTATTAGATGGGATGGGAGACGCCAGATTCTGACATCGGATACTGAGAAGCAACTGCGGGATTTGCTGGTTCAGAAAAATTTAAAATTATAACTAAAGTTTCGGAGTTCATAAAGGGTG
>CAZGYJ010000197.1:0-4703 GCA_964530345.1 uncultured Methylomonas sp. | reverse complement strand
TGAATAGTTACATAATTTCACTCCTTTTCATCAATTTTTGCCATGTACAAAGATCAATAAGTTAGACCAAACTGGCAATATCAGGATAGTCTGAAAATATTTTTGTCCTGAATGATTCGATTTCTGTTTCATTCAGTCGCTCTTTTCGTGCAATTGGCACGGGTATTTCAGTCACGACAGACATAGGGGAAGCTGATAAAAAAATCAACCTGTCTGCCAGAGCGATGGCTTCCCGCAAATTATGGGTAACGAATAAAATGGTGTGTGGGCGATTGGTCCACAATTCAATCAACAATTGTCTGACTTGACGGGCAGTTGGCGGATCGAGCGAAACAAAAGGTTCATCCATTAATAATAACTCAGGATCAATTGCAAAGGCCCGAATTATGGCAACCCTGCGGCTCATGCCCAATGACAGTTGCTCTGGGTAGCTGTGCTGAACATCCGTTAGTTTCATCAGCTCAAGCAACGGTTCCAGGACATCATCAGTAGCATTCGTAGCAAGCTTCAGGTTTTCTTTGACTGTTCGCCAGGGTAGTAATCTTGGGTTTTGAAAAACATAACCAATATCAGTATGAGTTTGACTTTGGCCAAGATTGATTGAACCTTGAAATTTTTTGTCCAGCCCTGACAAAATATTGAGTAAGGTGGTTTTGCCGCAACCTGAAGGCCCCACCAGGCAGACAAATTCACCTGATTTCAGCGAAATGTTCAGGTTTTTTATGACAGTTTTTTCTGCTCCGGAATCAGGGGAAAGAAAGGATTTGTGATTAATTTGGATGGTAACATCTGTCATCTTCGCCACCTCATGGCTTTTTGATCCAGTGGTTTCAAAATAAATAATTCAATTATTTGAATCACACTGACAAAAGCAATGGTGTAAGCCAGGATGCTGGCAACATCAAACATCTGAAAAAACAAATGCAGTTGATAACCCATGCCGTTGCTTCTGCCCAGAAGTTCCACGACCAGAATAATTTTCCAGATCAGCGCCAGACCGGATCGTGCTGCCGCCATCACAAAAGGATGTAACTGCGGCCAGATAACATGTAAAAAGGTTTTCCATTTGCCGAATTGGTAACATTCAGCCATTTCCATCAGATCTTTATCCAGCGTACGGGTGCCTTCGCGAATAGTGACAACAACATTGGGAACTTTGTTGATGACGACGGCCAGAATAGCCGATGTTTCAATAAGACCGAACCAAACGTAGCACAATATAATAGTGACCAATGCCGGGATATTCAAAAAGATAACCAGCCAATTATCGAAAAAGGCATTTAACTGTTTATATTGACCGAGCAATATGCCAATAGCACAGCCGATAATCATGGAAATGGTAAAACTGATTATCAGCCTGAAAAGCGTTACGCCAAGATGATAAGGTAGCTGACCGTTTTTAATTTCTTGCCAAAGAACATCAATAACGACAATGGGGAGTGGAAAAGTATTGCTCTGAATGAGCATGGCAAGACCTTGCCATAAACCAAAAAAAATCAGGAACGATAATAAAGTTAGTTTTTGGGGGAGCAGTTGCGTATCCATTCAACGAGCTAAAATGATTTATTGTACCTTCTCAAGAAAAAAAGGGGGTGACTAGTTTTCCGAAAAATTGGATAGTTGAGAATCTGTATTTTCAAGCGTTTTGTCAGGCGAACTTTCACAGTATTGGTCAAGCAAAGCCAGGAAATGTTCCCTGGAAATTTCTTTGGCGCCGAGACTGATTAAATGGTCGGTACGCACTTGACAATCAATCAATTTAAAATTCAGTTGTTTTAATAAATGTACAAGATGAACAAATGCGACCTTTGACGCATCAGTTTTTTTGTGGAACATGGATTCTCCAAAAAAAACCTGTCCTATCGATAAGCCATAAAGACCACCGACCAGTTCTTCATCAATCCAGGTTTCTATGGAATGGGCAACGCCAAGTCGATGCAATTTATTATAAGCTAAACGCATTTCATCAGTAATCCAGGTGCCTTCCTGATTTTTTCTAAGATTACCACAAGCTTTAATTACTTCAGGGAAAGCTTGGTTCAAAGTGACTGTAAATTTTTTTCGGCGCAAGGTTTTTGTTAGGCTTCGAGAAACAATCAGGTCATCTGGAAACAGAATCAGTCTTGGGTCTGGTGACCACCACAAAATTGGTTCGCCTTCTGAATACCAGGGAAAAATACCGTGCCGGTAGGCATTAAGAATACGGGTTGGGGAGAGGCAGCCATCAATTGCCAATAACCCATCAGGATCATGTAATGCCGAAGTAGCAGGTGGAAAGGGCTGGTCAGGCAATTCGGGGTCAAGTACTCTTAGAATTCTTTCAGATTCTTGCATAGTTGGGTGGTTAAAATGACAGAAGACAGGAAAACTTCGCTATCTTCTGTCGCAAAAAAATCAGGATTGTTCCTCAAGGTCATCCAGATATTTTTCAGCATCCAATGCGGCCATACAGCCAGCGCCAGCCGAGGTTACCGCTTGTTTATAGACTTGGTCCATGACATCACCAGCAGCAAAAGCACCTGGAATACTGGTGGCAGTGGCATTGCCTGAAAGGCCGCTTTTAACAACGATATAGCCATTATTCATTTCCAATTGATTGGCAAATAATTCAGTGTTCGGAGTATGGCCAATAGCGATAAAAACACCGTGAACTTCGATTTCCTTGGTACTACCATCTTTTGTGCTTTTAATACGAATTCCGGTCACCCCCATGTCATCACCAAGCACTTCGTCAAGCACATGATCCCATTCGATAGTAACATTGCCATTTTTTGTTTTTTCAATCAACCTGTTGGAAAGAATTTTTTCCGACCGGAATTTATCCCTGCGATGAACAACGGTGACATGGGAAGCAATGTTGGATAAATAAAGCGCTTCTTCGACCGCAGTATTGCCACCACCAATAACAGCAACAGGTTTATTACGATAAAAGAAACCATCACAAGTTGCGCAAGCAGAAACCCCTTTTCCTTTATAAGCCTGTTCCGATTCCAGTCCCAAATACCGGGCAGATGCACCT
This sequence comes from uncultured Methylomonas sp., assembly GCA_964530345.1. GTDB lineage: Bacteria > Pseudomonadota > Gammaproteobacteria > Methylococcales > Methylomonadaceae > JALSJK01. The sequence continues at coordinate 1,684 of CAZGYJ010000197.1, read as the reverse complement.
GTGGCAATTATCAAAGCATCACAAGTATAACTCCCGGAATCACCCGTTAATTTAAAAGGGCGCGAGGATAAATCAGCGCTATTGATATGATCAAAAATTATTTCAGTATCAAAACGTTCGGCATGTTTACGCATGCGTTCCATCAATTCTGGGCCTTGAACGCCTTGGTGATCTCCCGGCCAGTTATCAACATCTGTCGTCGTGGTAAGTTGGCCGCCTTGTTCCAGTCCAGTGACCAGAACCGGATCAAGATTAGCTCTGGCCGCATAAATGGCAGCCGTATAGCCGGCAGGGCCGGAACCTAGAATTAACAAACGACAATGTTTGGCATCACTCATATATAACCCTCGAAAATTAGAATTTGTCTGGCAACAAAGTATGACTCAGAAAGGATATTTCGTAAAGGGTAAGAATTTTCTAATACGGTTATGGAATACTGTTATTAATGTTCGAGTAACTATTCAGCATATTTAATTTATCTGAAATCATTCAATATCAGCGACTTATGGAAGAAGTGTATGTGTCATGGATGACACAACCAAGCCTACAGGGACGTATTTACGGCGTCTTTTGGAATAAGTCACTGATATTGAATCTATAAATACGCTGAATAGTTACATTTTCGAAGGGTATGGGGTTTTCTTCGAGAAAATCAAAAAAATTGAATTTATAAACATACTGAATTGATAATAATCTAGTGAAAAAAGAACATGATTGATAATAATTAAGTCAAAATTATCTAGAAAGGTTGTTGATAAAATTTTTACTAGTACTTGATATCAACTCATTAAACTAGCTTAATTATACTTGTTTCACAAATAAAATATTTATTTTCAATTACTTAACAAAATATTTGATATTAATGAAATTAACATTGCCTGCGACAATTTGCCACATTCCGGTCGGATATATACTTTGGTATGATAATCACGTATTTCATATAAAGAGGACATTATTAAGTGTGTTTTTTATTAGCAAATATCCTTCTAAAACGATTTTAAGGCGATTCAGATGAATCGCCTTTTTTTTGCAATTTTTTTAGATTGCTCATTGTAATCATTCATCCGACTAAATGACTTGAACGGTTTTTTTCAAATTTTTGATATAGTTGCTACTTAGCATATTTAATTTAGCTGATATTGAAACTATAAATACGCTGTGTAGTTACATTTTTTGCAGGATAAAGCTGGCAAACAAGAGTCAGGCTATTCTCATTACCCATTAAGATTGATTAATCTGAATTATTAATAGCCAATGCCAAGTCCACCAACTCCACAATATCCAGAAGGGTTTTTAGCCAGATAGGCTTGATGGTAATCTTCCGCATAATAGAATTCTGAAGCTGGTTTGATTTCAGTTGTAATTGTCGAAAAGCCGGTTTCATTGAGTCGTTTCTGAAAATGAGACCGGGATTCTAATGCCTGTTCTAGTTGCGATGAGGTATAGGTATAAATTACCGAACGATATTGTGTGCCGATATCATTTCCTTGTTGCATGCCCTGAGTGGGGTTATGATTTTCCCAGAAAAACTTAAGTAAATCTTGATACGAAACCGTTTCAGGGTCAAAAACCACCAAAACCACTTCTGTATGGCCGGTCAAGCCTGTGCAAATTTCTTCATAGGTCGGGTTTGGCGTAAAACCGCCTGAATATCCAACGGCAGTACTATAGATGCCCGAAATTT
>CAZGYJ010000196.1:0-4709 GCA_964530345.1 uncultured Methylomonas sp. | reverse complement strand
AGTTACGTTTTTTCTATGACTTTAGAAAGTAATACATAGCATTCATCTAGAATACTGAAAGCTTGTTCACAAGATATAACCTGATTTTTACTGTTTAGGATATAGGTTGCCAGGCTAGCAATCGCTTTCCAGCTACGTCTGTCATCTACAAAGTGGAAAGTTTTGGTAAATAATTCGGCCAGTTTTTGTTTTCGTTGGTGCGAATTATCTATAAAGCTGTCAAGATAAGCATTGACTTGCTCAAGATCAGCTTTGCCGCCGTAAAATTTAAGGGATTCAACAGTTATCAATAACGGATTAAAGACTTCGTCGTCTCGTAAAGCAATATATTTAGCTTCAGCGATTGGTCCGGCCAGTAAATTAACTATATCGGCTTCATAGGCTATTTGTAGTTTCTGCTGGACTGTAGTCGACGATTGGTTTTTAGCAGCGATGGCTGAAACGGGTAAATTCTGGATTAACAGACCGCCCTCAACAGAAGTGTTGTTTGCAGAAGAAGTTTGTTTATGATCGATTTTATTACCACAAAACTGTCCGGTAGAAATCTGAAAAAAAACAGCGGGCAATTTGTGCTGCTTGTTGTAAAGATAAATGGCTGTTGCATGTCCTGCTTCATGGTATGCCGTTCGTTTGGCAAGACTGGCATCAAATTTAATGGGCTTGGATGGTGGTTTGTCGTGCTTTCTGTTTATGTCCATTTAATACAGAGAATTGGTTTGGTTAGGTTTAGGCCAGTCTAACGCTTTTTCTCAAGAGTTTGAATGTGTCATTTTGTCGCACCCAAATGATAGCAAATTGCTAACTTATGGGCTTTGGGTGCGTTTATGTTTCCATCTTCTATGCGACCATAACCAACAAGCTGGATTTTTGATGATATCCTGCTCAAGATGTTTCATAAAGGCACGCATGATTTCACCTTCCTGCGTTTCTTTTGGGTTTTCAAACAGTACCGTTGGCTGGATATGATAGTGGCCGCGCTTTTTTCGTTGTACTGAAATATAAATAACAGGAATATTCAGTTTTTGGGCGATTTTTTCAACGCCCGTAAAAACGGCCGTGTCCTGATTCAAAAATTCCATCCAGTAGGCATTTTTGGGGGATGGTGATTGGTCAGAGACAAAGGCATAGGCAATCAAATCGTGTTTGTTTTTGTCCTTGATCATTTGCCGCAATATTTTATCCATCCGCGTCACTTTGTTATCGAATCGGGTCCTTATTTTGTTGATTAGTTTTTCGACATAACTGTTTGCGATGGGTTTATAAATAATGTTGACATGGTAATTTGAATTAAAGGTGCAAACCGGGGCGGCTGCTTCCCAGTTTCCAAAATGGCCTAGAATAAAAATGGCGCTGCGATTTTGTGCATGAATTTTATTAACTTCAATGGCATCGGCAGTCCATCGCTGCTGATATTCTTCTTTGGTCATCGTGGCCCCTTTCAGCACTTCTACCAGTAAATCGCAAAGATAATGATAAAAATCACGCATGATTTGATTTATTTCTTGCTCAGATTTGCTCGGGAAAGCATTTCTTAAATTTTCCAGTACAACCTTTTTACGATAACCAAGCACAATGAAAATGACAAAGAATAAAAAATCTGAAAAAAGATAAAGAACTGAAATAGGGAGCAGAGAAATTGACCAGAAAAGTGGTAGAACCGTGTAATATAAAACTCGATGCATGATGTAATGGGAAAAACACTAATGAAAGATAAGATGCGAATTATAGTCTATTAACTCTACTGGGCGTGATTTGGATGTGATGAAATAGTTTTTTCGGCAGTCATTGCCGGTTTCGGTGAAAAAATTAATATTTTTTTATAGGATTTATAAAATTAGTTTCGAATATGTATTCAAGCAGAATAAATAGGGATATTGATTGGCTTGCAAAGCTTACCTGTTTTTTAAGCCACTGAAAACAAACGTTATTGTTATTGCGGTTGTTTTCTATCGGATAACTGTTTGATAAAAACAGAATTTAGTTGGCAATTTATTTTTTAAAAAAAATTCGATTTTAGTAGAGGGAATTTTCTAAATATGGAATTTATTTAATATTTTCTTCATTTTCCTACAAACTTTCCGGTTATAATGCAGTTGTGATCAAACTATGATTTGATTTCGTGCCGGTTTTAACCGGTGAGTTTTTTTAAGCCGGATTCAATCCGGCGAGTTTAGTAATATAAGTGAGTAATATGGCAGAGCAAGTAGAAGGTACAGTAAAGTGGTTTAACGATGAAAAAGGTTATGGTTTTATAGAGCAAGAGGGCGGTAAAGATGTATTCGTACATTATAGTGCAATCAATAGCTCTGGCCGTAAGACCTTGCTTGAAGGTCAGCGTGTGACGATGGAAGTTACACAGGGCCAAAAAGGACCGCAAGCGGAGAATGTTCAACCCTCCTGATCGATTTTCTGTACTTTGACCGCAAGAGAGTGATCTCTTGCGGTCAGTATAATTAATTAAGTTTTCCGGTATAAGAAAAAAGAGAAATACTGATATTCAGTTGTTTCTCAAAATGATTTCCTTATATGGATTGGCAAAGTCTGGAGCAACATCTTGCTATAGAGCTGGATCAAAATTTCCAGATTGATTCGGTACAGCAGGTAAGTGGTGGCGATATTAATCAAGCCTATTTGATTAATTGTGTCGGACAATCCTATTTCGTCAAGGTGAATCAATCGGCGCTTGTCGATATGTTTGAAGCCGAGCAAGCAGGCTTGAATGAAATCGCTGCAACCAGGACTATTCGTGTTCCGAAGCCCATTTCTTGTGGCCAAGTCAACCGTTACAGTTTTTTATTGATGGAGAATCTGAATTTAAAACGAGGTTCTTCAAATACCGATGCAATGTTAGGCGAGAAACTTGCCCAGCTTCATCGGATTAAACAGCCTTATTTTGGCTGGTTTCGAAATAATACCATCGGGAGTACCCCCCAAGTTAATGATTCCAGTGAGTTCTGGCCGGATTTTTGGTGTCATCAGCGTTTGAAATTCCAATTAAAACTGGCTGCCGATAAAGCTTATACCGGCCGTTTACAAAAAAAAGGCGAATTGCTTTGTAGTCAGCTTGGTGTATTTTTTACTGACTATCAGCCCTGGCCATCACTTGTTCATGGGGATTTATGGGCTGGCAATGCTGGCGTAACTCATACTAACGAACCCGTCATTTATGATCCTGCCTGTTATTATGCCGACCGTGAAGTTGATATTGCAATGACGGAATTATTTGGTGGTTACAGTGCAAATTTCTATGCGGCTTATAATGATTTTTTTCCGTTGGATGCGGGATATCAAGTCAGGAAAACTTTATACAATCTTTATCATATCTTGAACCATTTGAATTTATTTGGTTCTGGATATTTGAGTCAGGCTGAAAGCATAATGGATCGCCTTCTGGTCGAAGTCGGCTGACTATGAGGGTTAGGTATTTGGGAGTATTCAAAATACAAATACAAATTAACTTTCAAACCACAGTAAAACTTTAGCGAAACTAATCAGCATGTTTAAAATAACCATAATTTCTGATTTTGAAAAAATAAATACGCTGAGAAGTTACGCTTTGGCTCGATAAAGGTATTTCTGGATAATTTCTCTGGTTGTTACCAGCTATAAATTTCCCACTGTTGAACATGAATTCCCTTTTCCAGATCGCTGTTTCTTACTTCTTCAAGCGTCCCGTCTCCATCAACATCAACCATATAATAAGGTGGGCCGATGTCTGGAATAACCTTTACCTTTACTAATTTGCCATTCAAGCGATATTCATGGATGGTCTTCTTGCCGCGGCGGATAATGGTAATATCAGGCTCTAGGGCTTCTCCGCTTTGCACAGGTAAAGGGGGTTCAGGAACTTCCGGTGCCTGAGTTGTGTCGACCGGCGTCTCGGCCAAACACAGTGCGGGAAATAAGGTGGCCAAAATTATTAATCTAAGCATGCTAGATTCTCTTTAAATAAACTATTGATATAATCATCATATTACAGATTTTGAAGGCATGGTGCCAAATTTGAATATAATTTTTTTGGCGTTATCAATTATTGCGTGCTTTTTTTCACTCTTTATTTTGGGAAAACTTTGCTGTTCTCTGTAAAACACATAAATAACAAATAAAAGCAGGAATAAACTAAATGAATACTGAAACCAGAAAACATCAAGTTGTTATTGTTGGTGGCGGGGCTGCAGGCTTGGAATTGGCAACTTATTTGGGGAAAAAATTAGGTAGGAAGGGTCTCGCAGATATTATTTTATTGGATGCTACGCATACGCACATCTGGAAACCACTGTTACATGAAGTTGCCGCTGGAACTTTAGATGAAACCGAGCAGGTTGAGTATTTGGCCCAAGCCTATCGTTCCGGTTTTTTATTCAGATTGGGTAAGATGGATGGTTTAGACAGGAAAAACAAGCAAATATCTGTCGCACCCACATTAAGTGAAAAAACTGGCGAAGAACTAATTCCAAGGCGTGATTTTCAATATGATACTTTGGTGATGGCAGTTGGCAGCGTTAGTAATACCTTCAATATAAAAGGTGTCGATAAAAATTGCCGATTTCTGGATTCGGTTGCTGAAGCTTTCGATTTTCAGCAACAATTGGTTGAAACCTATATTAAAAGTCATGTTTCTCGCAAAACCAAATTATCCATTGGTATCGTTGGAGCTGGAGCAACGGGCGTTGAATTAGCCGCGCAGCTTCATGAAGTAACCAATACCT
>CAZGYJ010000195.1:0-4854 GCA_964530345.1 uncultured Methylomonas sp. | reverse complement strand
ATTAAATATGCTGAATAGTTACCAAACTTATTTAGATAAATGACATTTTTTCAATGTCTTGTCAGGAAATTTTTGTCTAAAACTTGCAACAAGCTCATTAATTTTCTGGTCATCGACCTTCCAGATTATTCGGGAAAAAATATGATTTTTGACCATGGCGTGTTTTCTGATTTTTGCATCCACCCCAAGTTTCTCCAGTGCTTCCTGAGCATGAATCGCTTGTTTTGCGGTATCATAAAAGCCAAGGGAAATAGCTCCTTTCATATCGCCAAAACGGAATAACCATAAATCCTTGACTCCTTTTGCTTCAAGAATAGCCACATTTTCTTCAGCCTTAGCCAAAGTTTCAGGGGCTGGATAATACAGCAGATAACCGTCAACCACTTCAACATCCTTGAATTGGAAGGTTATGTTTTCAGCTTTGATCTGATTTTGTTTATCCCACAGCAGCATTTCCTGTTTACTTTCGAAAGGGCCTGCTTCGTAGCAAGCTATCTCTGTGGCATTTTCAGCTAAAATCGGTTGTTGCCTGACAACATCTTTAACTTCGCTTAGCAATAATATTTGCTGATTTCTATGATTGAGTTCGCTGATGCTCGGTTCTATCAATGGTTTTATTGCCTCGCTCCTCCATTGCCAGAAATAAAAAATAACATTAGCCAGCAACACCAAGAAAAACAAATATCGCATATCAGTTCGCTAGGGCTCCTTTGAAGAATGACTGCTCACCAAAGCCAGCCCTGACAAGACCAAATCAGACTTCACCATAACATCAATTGTCAGCTGCCTGGCAATGATTTCAGCATCTCCTCCCGTTAAAATTAATTGAAAACCAGGGGTTTTTAGCATAACGTGCTCTATTAATCCTGCAATAGAAAATAAAGCACCTGAATATATCGCAGCTTCTGTATTATTTGCCAATCCAGCAGGATAATCCTGACTAATAAGCTCAAGGTCTGCCGCCCCTTGCGCCAGTGATTTTTTCATCAACTTCAATCCCGGTGTAATCAAACCGCCCAAATGTATTCCGTCCTGGTTTAGAAAATCAACTGTAACTGCTGTTCCGCAATCAACGATACAAACTGAAAACGGAAAATAATTTCGCGCCGCCACCAAAGCCAGCCAGCGATCAATACCTAATTTTTCAGGATCTCGATAACCATTTCTAACACCGTAGCCTTCTGCCAAAGATTGGGGTCTGAATATTTTTATCCCCGGCCAGAGCTGATATGCAATGCCTTGCACCTGATTTAATTTCTCGCTGGCATTGACATTGGCAATAGCTATGCATCCAGGCTGGCTGACGTTTTGCCATCTGCAAAATAATTGTTTTATAAAGTCAGAATCATAATTAACTGCCTCACCTTCAGTAAGATTCGTTGCTTCATGCAAAGCCCATTTTAAACGGCTATTGCCTATGTCAATTAGTAAATTCATCCTCTACGACTAAAACTAACTTCACCGGATGCAAAGGTTCTGGTATCACCATTACTATCTTGCATAAGCAACAGGCCTTGCGTATCTATGCCCAAGACTTTTCCTGAAAATTGCTGCTGGCCAATGTAAAGCATTGCCTGTTTGTTTTTTAAACAATCGTAGCGACACCACTCTTCAAAATAAGCGTCAAAATTCAAGTTTTCATAAGTTGAAATAACTGTAACCAGTTCATTAATTAGCAGCGCTGTCAGTTCATTTCTTGATATCTGTTTATCTTGAAGAATTTGTTGCAAATCAACCCACTCCTGGCTAATATTCTGCGCTACATTTTTCGGCAAAAACATATTCAGTCCCAAACCGATCACTGCAGTACAGGGACCATCTGCCTCACCACTAACTTCTACCAGAATACCAGCGAGTTTTTTTCCTTGCCAATAAATATCATTTGGCCACTTCAAACCAATTTCCTGAATGTTAATCTCACGCAAAACTCTGATAACTGCCACGCCAACAACCAGACTTAATGCAGAGATAGTGGCAGGACTACTGGAAAAATGCCATAGAACTGAAAGATAAATATTCCTGCCGAAAGGCGATACCCATTCTCTACCTCGCCGTCCTTTGCCAGCACGTTGATATTCGGCAATACAAATAGCACCTGAATTTTTTCGCCGCCCCGCTTCCGACATTAAATAACCATTGGTAGAATCGATTTGATCAAAAACTTCAAGCACACTAATGTTTTTTTCTACCTCGGGATGCAAGTTTTCCAGAATTTTTTGCGCGTTAAGCAATTCCAAAATATGATTTAAACGATATCCCTTTCCACTCAAGGCATGACATTCAAGCCCTAGCTCTGATAAACCACGAATATGCTTCCAGATCGCAGACCGGCTGATGCCAACTTGCTCGGCCAATTCGGTTCCTGAATGAAATTGGCCATCCGCAAGAATTTCCAGAATTTTTTTTGTAGTGTTGGAAATAGCCATTGTTATAAACTTCCAAATGAAGCAAAACAATCAGAGAATCTTTGCTTGAAAATAAAATTCTCTAGCGAGAATAAAGTTTGACTTGAAAATGAATGATAAGACAAGCGCCTTATTTGGCGCTTAAATGGAATGAAGCAGATTGTCAGGTGTTGTTTTTCAGGATTCTTTTTGCCCTCTGATTTGTTGCATTTGTCTTTTAACAACATGTTTGATAATTAATTCTCGATCCTGTTCTTTCATATTGACATAATCCAGACCAACAATATATGGATATTCTTTGTCGTCTGCATGATTCATTTTTCGATAAATCACTTTACCATAAGTGATGACAATTGCCATGCTGGAAGTTAATAACATTTTAATTTCCAGGAAATCGCCTGCATTTAAAGCTTCTTGACATGCAAAAGCCAAACCCGTCGCACTGATATTGACTTCACGCGTATTTTCGGCTGAAAAGTCGGTTTCCTGCAATAAAACCGCCCTGGCAATGAGTTCTATTTTATCATCCATGAGTTTCAAATAGTCAGCAATATCAGAATCATTTTTTTCCAATCTGCGTAAAATTAATTGAGATTCCTGACTCAAGGCATCCATTGCAGCAGCCAATGAAAAATTCCCTAAGATATTGTCTTCAACATGACTGATTTCTGATACCTGTTGTGAATCGACTTTTTTGTAAGTCAGATTAACCTCATCATCAATACGAAAAAAACGCCTTCTATCTTCACCTTTGACAGATTGAGTATTTTGAGTTGTCACTTTGTCTCCTGTTACCGTTTGGCCTTGCTCTCAATGATATCTTTCACCAGATCCTGATTTTCCTGAACAGTTGGGTCGTCCTGAGCAATAATCACTTCTACACGCCTGTTTTTGGCCCGATTAGCTGCAGAAGTATTGGGAACCAGTGGTTTAGTTTCTGCATAGCCTTCAATGATAAGCCGATTTTGGTCAATACCTTTGTGCCTCAAAATATGATGGGCAACGGTAACAGCTCTTGAAGCAGATAATTCCCAGTTTGACCGATACCAATCAGTGTTGATTGGAATATCATCGGTATGACCCGCAATAATAATTTTACCTTTGGCTTTTTTGAGCGCTTCGGTAATCTTATCCATCACCGGCTCAAAACCTGACTTAAGTATGGCGCTTCCTGAAGAAAATGAGCCTTTCTCCTGAATTCTTAAAATGATTTTCAAACCATCAGTTTCAACAGCTACCAAGCCTTTGTCAATTTCATCCCGTAATGCCTCCTTGATTTTTTCCGCCTGATCTTCAACCTTTTCCACCATGATTTCCATTAATTGCTGTTTAACTTGTTCCATGTTTTCAGCATCAACATCCAGCGTATCAGACTGTTTATTGGTGGTCTGTTTAATTTCCTCCAAAGGTGTCGGGGTGGTCTGCGCTGGAGAAAAATGCTGGGCAATAATGCTGGTTCCCATCGGAGGCTCAGTTGCAGGTATATCCCTTTGTACACCAAACGCATTTTCTAACGAAATTGCCATTTTTTTAAATTTAGCTGCATCCATTGTGGCAAAAGAAAGCAACAAAACGAAGAAACACATCAGTAAAGACATCAAATCGGCAAAAGTTGCCAGCCATAAAGGTGCACCAGCAGGGGGACATTTGGGACAATCAGACATTCTGTTTACCTATTCTCCATCTTCAGTTTTGCGTTTTTTCTCGGAAACATATGAATTTAACAAAGCTTCCAGCACCTTGGGATTCATGCCTTCTTGAATACCAGTGATAGTATCCAAAATCAGCTCTTTATTGCCTCTTTCGTAAATCAAGACCGAAGCCAGCTTGTCTACAATCGGTAACGCAAAACAGTTGGCCACCATTGCACCATATAATGTTGTTAAAAGCGCTACCGCCATTGCTGGACCAATACTGGCTGGGTCAGACATATTGGCCAACATTTGTACCAGACCGACCAATGTTCCAATCATTCCCATTGCCGGCGCGAGATCGCCTACGCCTTTCCACATATCCTGTCCGACCTCATGGCGACTGATCAGTTGGTTAATCTCCTTACTTAACATTTTTTGCACAAATGCCGGTTCATGACCATCGACACAGAGGGTAATTCCCTTCTTCATAAAAGGATTGCTGATTTCTTCACCTTCCAATGCCAGCAATCCGTTTTTTCTAGCCACATCGGCCAAACGAACTGCCTCTTCGATCAATTCATTTGGGTCTTCTTTCTTGTTCAGAAAAGCCTTGCCTAAAACCCCAAAGGAACGTAAAAAATCAGCCAGCGGAATACGCATCAAGGTAACGCCAAATGTTCCGCCTATCACAATCAATAGCGATGGAACATTAACAAACAGCATCACATCGCCGCCAGTCGCTATTGCGGCAACAATAATCCCCACGCCAAGCAGGAATCCAACCAGAGAAGCTATATCCACCTAAAAACCTCTAT
>CAZGYJ010000194.1:0-4874 GCA_964530345.1 uncultured Methylomonas sp. | reverse complement strand
GGGGGTAACTTATAGAAACTATAAGGCACGCCTAAATACTTCCCTAAAGCTCGCTATCTCATCCTTGCTCTTGCTATATAAAGTATTTCATTATCAGCAACTTATCTCTTTAGGCCGTTCTTTTAAGAATTTGTGTACAGAGCTTAATCAAAGCTTAAATAATCTTTACCTTCCAGCAGGGGAAGATATTTTTTTTCTTGCTTCGACTGATTTTTTTTACGCTCAACAAGCCACTTCCTGATTCGCCTACTGTGTTCAACATGACCTAGCTTAGACTCAATGAAGGCAAGCTTTTCGGTATTTTTAATGATCTTATCACGATTACCTATATACCGTAGCACCCCGTTAGCCCGCCTCAAATAATGTTTCGCCTGCAACCAATCGCCCTGTTGGAAATAAAGTTGAGCCAACTCGGAAAGCGACGCTGCAATTCCGTGTTGCACCAGGCTGGCTTTATAAATAGTCAGGGCTTGCTGCAATTTCACTGCAGCTTGCTGAAAATTGTTTTCTCGAAGCAATAATTTTGCTTGAAATCGTAACAACAACCCTTGATAAGCTCTTGTATCAACATCTGTTACCTTCAAGGAGTGTTCATATCTTTTAGCCCAAAGCTCAGCATCTAGATTTTGTTCAAATGCGACATGGGTTCGATTAGCAATGGCTGAAAGCTGAATTAAATCCGGCGCTGATTTTGTCTCGAAACCGTAAAATTCCGGCAACAAGACTGATAGAAATTGTTGAGCCTTGGAAAACTGCCTTGTTTTGATCGCAAATTTCGAAAACAGCAATCTCACTCTATTTTGATAAACTTTTAACTCATCAGATCGAGTCATTTCAGCGGCTATCATTAGATTTTTCTCCGCAGTTTGGAAATCGCCAGCGGCTAAAGCAACCTCAATCAAGTTAATATAGGAACGCAGTATTCCTGGTTGATTATCTGTCCCCTGATAAAGCAACAGTGATCTTGAAAACAACTGTTGCGCACGATACCAGTCTGCTTCCTGAAAGGCACGAACACCCTCATTACTCAGCCTTTCAGCGTCATTAATAATAATTGGCCTAGACGGCTGCACTGAACACCCGCCTAATACCAGCATCAAAACAACAAGTAGGAAACCGCGTACCGAAAGATCAGATAAAAATACTTTCATTTTAATCATGTAAAGGTTGCGGTGGAATGAGTGGTTGCTTTTCCGGCTTCTGAATTACTTCTGATAACGGCCATAGATCCTGAGCACCTTCGACAATTGTTTCTGCGCCGGATAATGTCCGGCGAACATCCAGAGCAATTCCAGGCAAGTAATGCAACTCCTCGTTAACCTGCTGTAATGCAGTGTTTGTCAGGACAATAGTTTTCCTTAACTCTGCCACCAACTCCGGAAGATCGCCGGTGGTCCCTTGAAAATCATTAAGCACGTGATTTACATTGGTTATAACAGGCTTCAATTCAACCAATCTTTGCTTGGCAACATCTATCACCCCTTCAGTTTCAGATAATATCTCCGCGCCTGATGTCACCACCTGTTTCAATTCGCGCTCAACCTGCTGATCAAAAACAGCAGCACCCAATGTGCCGTGCCCTGTAGCTATTTGGGTTATAATGACGTCAATATTTCCAATCGTTTGTTCAAGCCTTGGCATCATTTCCGCTATTTCGGAAAACACACTGGTATCAGTTGACTGAACGATTCTGGCGATCCCTAAAACCAGATCATTTAAAGAAGGTGTTTCTTCAACCGGGATGGTCGAATCTTCAGGCAAAATCGGCGCATCGTAGGAACCTACCTTGATTTCAATAAGTGCATTTCCAAGACTAATCAAACGATTAACAATCACTTTTGCATCTGTCCTGATCAATTCACGCTGACCTTTGTAAATGTCCAGAGCCACACGTATTTTACGCCCATGCGCCAATTCCACGCCAGACACAGAACCTATTTCAGTTCCAAGCAATGTCACCGAACTACCCTGACTAATTCCCTCGCTGGTATCAACATTTATATAATATCTGACATGAGGCTCAAAAAGATGCTGGCTCTTGCTACTAACAAAAAACAATGCCGCAAACAACACCAAAGCAGAAAAAACAAACATGCCGACCAGCCGTTCCCGTCGATTATATTTGATGCGATGGATATAATGGCCTGTATTTTCTGTGTTTTCAGACTTCATTAATAGATTCTACTCCACATTCTTTTGACCGCTAATTAAACCCTGCACTTCTTCATCTTCAGAATCAATAAAAGCTGACCAGGAATTAAAACAAATCACTTTTTGTTCTGAAATAAAACTGATTTGCGTGGCATGTTGCTCCAAGAATCTGGGATACTGCAACCCTCCTATCATACACACAGTACGATTTTGCCGATATTTACCCAGCAAATTGGCCATTGTTTCACGTTGATTGGCTCCAAGATCGTGAAATGGCACATCAAAAATCAGTAAAGCAGGGTCAAGCATTAAGGCACGCGCCAACCCAAGCTGTAATCGGTGAAAATGATTCAAAGAGGCAGGGAAACTCAAAAAATCGAAATGACATTCAAGTTCGTTTAATAATTGCCTCGCCCTGTCTGCTGTCTCACGAAAACTTTTGTCTTGATGATAAAGCGCTGGTAGCATCACATTCATCAATCCATGCTGGGAAGAAAGCAACGGCGCAACGCCAGAAAGATAACCAATCTGTGTCCGCATTTTACTCCAACTCTCCCGGTCTAGCCGGGTATCCTGGCCAAACATTTTAACCTGCCCCCACCGTGGAGGATAAATACCGGTCAGCATAAACAGATAGTCCCGTAGCTGACTACGATGTGGCCCAACCAGACAAAGCAGGCCTTTCGATTCGATCAAACAGCTAAATGGCTGATAAACTAAATCTGTATTTTCGGAATAAGGTACCGCCTCAGTCGCAACAATAATTGCCGATTCATCAAATTTCACAGCGATAATAATATGAAATAGCCATCAATCAAAGATACAAAAAGTAAACTTCTCACTACTGCTTTCTGCATTTCCTGAGGCACCTGTGTGGGGGAAATACTCACTGACAGACCGTGAAAACAAGCTTGCGCCCCGATAACCAATCCAAAACAAATATTTTTCAGAAAAAACACGCCAAGAACATTAAAGCTCATGGTATTAATCAGTTCCGTCAAAGACTTGGTAGCAGAAAAGTGATAAATTGCCGCACTAAAAAAAACCCCGCAAATTAACATGATAATTGAGAAATAAAGCGCCAGCACCACCTGGGATATTGCCATGCTGAGAATTCTGGGAACAACAAAGTAATCATCGACATCAATACCCAGATATTCCAGCGACTGAATTTCACCATGCACCTTGGTATTTCCTAAATCAACAGCCATTGCTGAACAGGATCGGCCAATCAAAATAACCGCAGTGATCAATGGCCCCAGTTCACTCAGTAATAATCTGGCGAGAATTTCTGTAATTTCTCCGGCGCCGGTAATGGCTTGCATGATATAGATCAATTGCGATGTCACTCCGATGCCTACGACTACCGCAAGAAATGAAATCATCGCAACCGCATCTACACCGGTAAAAATCAGCTGCCCCAAAATTGCCGAATAAACAGCACGATTAATAATGTTTCGATGTGGCCGCCATACCGCCAGAGCTTGCAGAAAAAAAACCGTAAAATCTATTACATAATCAAGCGGCCCAATAAATAACCGACCTAACCAACCCAACCAATTCATTAATTATAGTAAGTCGTCAATATCTATCATTTCCACTGGCTCATAAGTGTCATCCCAAAAAGTTCCCAATTTTGCCATTGGCGTTCGTTTACCTGTGGCCTCAGTCCAAAGCCGGTCAGAAATGGCCCGCATTTGCATAAGAGCAATTTGATTCAGTAATTTATATTTATTATTTGCAGAAAATGCTTTTTTTGCTTGAACAAATTCGTGGATAATTTTTTTGACCCGCCTGATATCACCCAGCCCCAAATAAACCTGTGCAGCCATAACCTGAGATATGGCTACCCCTTGATTCAAGCCAATCTGAATAGCCTGCTCCAGTATTTGTAATGGCCGCTTATCATCATCTTCACTGCCTGGAAGAGTCGCCCAAACTGCCGCCTTAATTGCATCAGGAACACCCCACCATTTTTGATTATCCAGACAATCAGCACCCCTAGCGACTTTGGCTGCAATATCCAGCGGCACATTGGCATGCCCCCCGGATGCAATATCATTAATGACCGCCTGTAGACCATCAAGAAGTCCGATTAACCAATAAAACTCGTCTTTTTCAGAAGAAAAATCAGGACATTTCGTACCCGGCTCGATAATCGCAACTATTAAATGACGGTAGCCAGTCATTTGTCTAAACGCAGCCTGCTGTATAAATCTTTGTTGAGCAATTCGGGCATCCTGCGCTTCAGAAGAATTTTTGGCGTGAACGGCTCTTAAATACCTTAATTCCTGCTCCCATGCCTGAATTTCAGAACAATTTCCTGCCATCATATAAAGCAAGACAGCAAGATGATCGGGGGACTCTGCAACTTGAGAAAAACTGAGTAGAAAAGGCGTGAATGCTGTTGCCATATCACAACCCAAAGTGGCATCATCCGATGCCAGAACATAGGGAATTCCTTGATCTTCGGCATAACCAAGCATTATTTTTCCGGTACTTTTATAAGCCAGAGTACAAGCATTTAACAAGAAAGCGATGCTTAAAATCAGCCACTTCAAATAATAAGATATCCTGTTAATTCTTCTCTCCATCTTTATTTTGAAAATAAAAATCGGAGTAACTATTCAGTCTATTTAATTAAGCTAAAATCACTCAATATCAGTGGCTTATGGAAGAAGTGTCTGTGTCATGGATGACACAATCAAGCCTACACGGACGTA
>CAZGYJ010000193.1:0-4888 GCA_964530345.1 uncultured Methylomonas sp. | reverse complement strand
ACAAACCCTCAACGGTTTTCAAGACCGCCGCTTTCGACCACTCAGCCACCTCTCCAAGAGCCGGGTATACTAACGTATACGAATCGATTTTTCAATTTTATTTCGCATAAATGCGACACAATACGTAATAATATCAATCATCAATAATTCTGGAAAACTAAAATAATTGAAAAACGTACAAGATTTTGATGTGGTTGTTATTGGCGGTGGTCCGGCAGGTACGACTACTGCGACTTTGCTTGCAGATTCGGGATGGTCGGTTTGCTTGTTAGAGAAAGCTCGGCATCCTCGGTTTCATATTGGCGAATCACTATTGCCAATGAATTTGCCGATTTTTGAGCGTTTGGGAATACTCGAACAAGTACGAA
Source organism: uncultured Methylomonas sp. (assembly GCA_964530345.1). GTDB lineage: Bacteria > Pseudomonadota > Gammaproteobacteria > Methylococcales > Methylomonadaceae > JALSJK01. The sequence continues at coordinate 4,520 of CAZGYJ010000193.1, read as the reverse complement.
ATATAGGTATTAAAAAGTTTGCAGCAGAGTTTAATTCAACTGTAACCTCGCTGGCGCAAGATACTTTTTATTTTTCACGGGCAATTGATTCTAATCATCCTTGTGCTTTTCAGGTCAGAAGATCTGAATTTGATGAACTTTTGTTTGTAAATTGCGAAAGTCATGGAGTTACGGCAATTCAGGATGTTGAAGTTATTGATATTGATTTGAAGTCCACTGACCGTCGAATCATCAAGGCATTGTCTAAAGACAAGCAGCAACTAGAGTATAGCTGTAAATTTGTTATTGATGCCTCTGGCCGGGAGACCTTTTTGGCCAACAAATTGAAATCCAAAAAAAAGAATTCAAGGCATCAAATGGCAGCCATTTTTGGTCATTATCGAAATGTCCAGCGCCGAAATGGCGAAGATGAAGGTAATATCAGTATCTATTGGTTTGGACAAGGCTGGATTTGGATGATTCCTTTGCGGGATGATGCGATGAGTATAGGCGCTGTTTGCTGGCCGGAATTTTTAAAAACCCGAAAAACCTCCCGGGAAGATTTCTTGTCTAACACGCTGAATATGCTGCCCGAAGTTGCCAAAAGAATTAGCGAAGCAGAGCTAATAGGAAAGGTACAAGCAACGAGTAATTATTCTTATGCTTCATCAACCATGATTGGAAATGGCTATTTGCTGGTCGGTGATGCTTATGCTTTTGTTGATCCGGTTTTTTCAAGTGGTGTGTTTTTGGCAATGCAGAGCGCAAATGATGGTGCTGATTTGGTCGATAAACTATTACGAAACCCGGCTAATTGTAAACAACTGATTCGAGCTTACCAACGAAAAGTTAAGCGGGGGATTGCAGCAATTTCCTGGTTTATTTATCGTTTTAACACACCTGCACTACAGCATTTATTGATGTCTTCAGATGATTCCAAGCAAAACAAATGGCAGATGAAAATGAAATCATCGGTGATTTCCATTCTTTCTGGAGATGTTTATGGTAATCCTGATGTCACCTTACCCTTATTTATGTTTAAGGTGTTGTATTATCTTGTTTCATTAAAAAAAATAGCAGAAACAGTTCGTTTTATGCGATTTAAAACAAAAGTTTGATAGTTATTTCTGAACACGCGTTTTTTTTCTGTTATGTTTTCGCTGGGAAGAACTTGAATTAGGTTTATTTGCAGATGGTTTGGGTTTGGGATTTGTTTGGCTGGCACTTTTCGGTCGTCTTGAGGTGGCTTTTGATTTGGATTTTGGTTTTTTCTCTACCTTTAAAGAAACTCTTTCATAGCCAGTATCTTCGACTCTGGGAATCTGTTTCTTTAATAAATTTTCTATAGCAGCTAAAAGATGGGCTTCCTCTGGTGAAACCAAAGAAATGGATTCCCCTTCTGAACCCGCTCTGCCGGTGCGACCTATGCGATGGATATAATCTTCTGCAACGGCAGGAAGATCAAAATTCACCACGTGTGGCAGTTGATCAATATCAAGCCCGCGCGCAGCAATATCTGTTGCAATCAAAGCGGTCACTTTGCCTTGTTTGAATTCCTCCAGTGCTCTGGTTCTGGCTCCTTGGCTTTTATTGCCATGCAAAGCAGCACAACGGATTCCGTTTCTTATCAGTTGCCTGCTTAAACGATCTGCTCCGTGCTTGGTTCTGACAAAGACCAGGACTTGTTGCCAATTGCCATGACCAATCAGCCAGGAAAGCAAATCTCGTTTATCTTCTCTTCTGATTGGATAAATGCGCTGAGAGACCGTATCGGCTGCCACATTTTTTCTTTCGATAGCGACTTCAACAGGATTATGCAATAGTTCGGTGGCAAGAATTTTAATTTCTTTGGAATAAGTAGCAGAAAACAACAAGTTTTGGCGTTGTTTCGGTAACGTTTTGATGATTTTTTGAATATCCCTGATAAATCCCATATCGAGCATGCGATCAGCTTCGTCCAGCACCAAAAATTGAACTTGGGACAAGTTGATCTTTTTTTGATAAAGCAAATCAAGCAAGCGGCCAGGAGTGGCGACAAGAATATCGGTTCCCAGCTCAAGGCGTTTAATTTGATTATTGATACTGACGCCCCCAAACACAACTTCAGAAAAAAACGGCAAATGTTTACCGTAGGTTTTAAAGCTTTCATAAACTTGCATGGCTAATTCACGCGTTGGCGTGAGGATTAATGCACGGATTGGATGCGGTTTCTTGGGTAGAGGTTGATTATGGAGAAGTTGCAGCAAAGGTAAGGCAAATCCCGCAGTTTTGCCGGTTCCGGTTTGTGCGCCTGCCAGAATGTCTTTGCCTTGTAGAATGACTGGAATAGCTTTTTCCTGCACTGGAGTAGGTTGGTCGTAACCTTGTTCTGTAATGGCTTGAAGTAAAGGCGATGATAAATCGAGTTGATCAAATGTCATGTATTTCCTGTGTGTGATATCGATTTTCTAATACACTAATCGATATTCAAAATAAAATTGTCTGCAAAAAAAATGTCCAGAATTTTTACTGTCACTGCTAATACCGCCATCGACCACTGTATTGAAATAGATCAAATAACATTGGAGAGAGCAGTTTTAGCAAAAAGCAATATTGAATATGCTGCCGGCAAAGGCATCAATGTTTCAAAAACTCTGGAATCATTAAATGTTCAGGTTTGTTGTTTGGGGTTTGTGGGGGATTCGTCACTGAATAAATTTAATGCGCTCAGTTCAAAAATGCTCAAAACTGATTTTACTGTCGTTACAGGGCAAACCCGGTCAAATATTACGTTGATTGACGCCTTGAATCAGCAAATGCATATCAGGACTAGTGGTTTTAATGTTACCACAAATGATTGTGGACAACTGACAAAAAAACTTGATGCCAGAATTGCTGAACAAGATATCGTCATTTTTTCGGGAAGTCTTCCGTCTGGAGCGCAGGCAAATCAATACCAGAGATGGATAGAACTGTGCCATGAAAAATCAGCCATTGCTATTTTGGATTCGGGCGGAGAATGTTTGATGCGGGGTATTCAAGCAAAACCGTACCTGATCAAGCCAAATATTAATGAACTGGAGGAAGTATTTGGGCGTAATTTAACAAATGAGGTGGAAATTGTTTCTGCAGCAAAACAACTGCAAGAAACAGGCACTCAGCTTGTCGTGGTTTCCAGGGGTGAGCAGGGCATTATTGTGGTTTCTGAGCAAGCCGCTTTTGTGGCAAGCGTAGAAGCGGACCATCAACAAATCGTCAACAGCATTGGCTGTGGTGATGCACTGGTTGCTGGTTTTGCAGTATCGATTAAGAGGAAATGGCCGATATCTGAAACAATCAAATTTGCCTTATGTTGTGCGACGGCTAATCTTTTTTCTCAAGAGCCAGGGAGAATTGCCTCATCCCAGTTCGAAATGCTGAAAAAACAAATGATTATTCGTCGTGTATGAAGATTACAAAATCTCAAGTTTCCTTTATTATTATTCTGTTTTTCTCTTTGTTGCCAGCATCCCAGGCTGTTGTTCTGGAAAAGCCGAAGCTAATGTTGGCCAAGGTCTTTCATTCATCTGTCGATGTGACCAAGTACTGGATCAGCGAAAAACTGGATGGGGTGCGAGCACGTTGGGATGGGCATAAGCTGGTTTCCAGAGGAGGAGTGATTTTCAATGCTCCGGACTGGTTCGTCAACGGTTTTCCAGATGAGTCGCTTGATGGAGAATTATGGATCGCAAGGGGAGAATATCAGCAAACGGTATCCATTGTCAGAAAGAAAATAGCGCATCAAGGCTGGCGGAAAGTTAAATTTATGGTGTTTGATTTGCCTTCGCATTCAGGTAATTTTTCTTCAAGAGTAGCAGCGATGCGTGAGCTGAAGCACAGAATAAATTCACCGTATGTTAATTTCATCCGGCAATATCGAGTGGCATCTAATCAATTGCTGATGCAAGATTTGCAGAAAGTTATTTTACGAGGCGGGGAAGGTTTGATGCTGCATCATCAGCAAAGCTTGTATCAAACTGGCCGTAGTAATGATTTGCTCAAGCTCAAACCTTATCAGGATGCGGAAGCTGTGGTTATCGGGTATCGGCAAGGTAAAGGACAGTTTGCTGGGAAAATGGGGGCGATAAAAGTCAAAATGGATAATGGCAAAAAGTTTTATATTGGCAGTGGTTTTTCCCATAAAGAAAGAGAAAATCCGCCGGCAATCAATAGCATGGTTACCTTTCGTTTTCAAGGTTTTACAAACAAAGGAATTCCCCGGTTTGCTGTTTTTTTAAGAGTTCGGGATGAGCCTTAACAATATAAATTTGGGACGGAGACACTGATACCTTGTTCAAATCCTAGGTATTAGGAAACTTTAAGCTTTGGATGCTTGCAGTGTTGAGAATAATAAAGGTTGAACTTGAATTTGATCGGTGGTTTCATAGCCGTGTCAGCTCATAAGATGAGAATGAGGGGGCATTTTAATTGATACGATGAGGTCAAAGCCAGTGCTTTTCTATGAGATAACGGCTTTGATCAACAAAGCAGAGACATTTGAAAAGTGAAAGGCACTATTTTTT
>CAZGYJ010000192.1:0-4897 GCA_964530345.1 uncultured Methylomonas sp. | reverse complement strand
GCAAAAGCAAATATTTTACAGGAGCCTTCATTGCTGCCAGCATCATTGACCAATTGTTTTTCTCCTATACCATTGCTAAATCGACTAGGTTGGTAATGGTAATGATCTGTTATGACCGCCATGGTTTCAGGAAAACTGACGGGTTCGCCGGCTTTTATTTTGTCTATGAAAGTATTGAGAGACATAATAGACTATGTTGTGAGGGTTAGTGATGTTTCATGATTCTGGCTTTTTCCCGTTGCCAGTCTCGTTCTTTTGATGCCGCGCGTTTGTCATGTAGCTTTTTGCCTTTTGCCAGACCAAGTTCCAGCTTAGCCCGGCCTTTTTTCCAATACATGGCCAGTGGCACTAGTGTATAGCCTTTACGCTCAACGCTACCGATCAATTTATTTATTTCATTGCGGTGCAGGAGTAATTTGCGTACCCGCGTGGCTTCCGGATTAACGTGAGTTGAGGCGGAAGCTAAAGCAGAAATATGCATGCCAGAAATCCACACCTCTCCTTTTTTAATAAAAACATAGCTTTCTTTTAGCTGAACCCGGCCTTCCCGGATGCTTTTAACTTCCCAGCCTTGCAAAACCAAACCGGCTTCAAATTTTTCTTCAATGATATATTCATGAGAAATATAACGGTTTTTGGTGATGATATTGCTTTGTTGCTTGGGTTTCTTTTTGGATTTTTTTCCAGCCATATTTTTGCAAAAACGATTTTTAAACTGACGTCAGAGGATAATTTTGGTATTTTACGTCAATTATAAATTAATCCGCTTTGTACAGGACAAAAAATGAATCCAGGAAGGTAAGTTGTATGAAGCATATTCAGTTAAGATTTTAGAAGCAGGTTTAATAATGACGGAAACAAAAAAATCAATTCACGGCGAATGGTCATCACGATTTGCTTTTATTCTTGCGGCAACGGGTTCTGCCGTTGGGCTTGGTAATATCTGGAAATTCCCGTATATCACTGGTGAAAATGGCGGCGGTGCATTTGTGATTATTTATCTGCTATGCATTTTGGCTATCGGGATACCGATAATGATGGCTGAGACTTTAATGGGGCGACGAGGACGGCAAAGTCCGATCAACACCATGAAAGACCTGGCCAAAGAAGCAGGGGCAGATGAGAACTGGCATTTGCTGGGCTGGCTTGGAGTTATTGCGGGATTTTTGATTCTTTCCTATTACAGCGTCATTGCAGGTTGGGCAGGAGCTTATGTGCTCAAGTCAGTAACCGGCAGCTTTTTTGACGGAAGTGCAGCTGAAATCAAATCTCTGTTTGACAGTTTTATTGCCAGTCCGTTGCAATTGATGTTTTGGCATACCTTGTTTATGGCAGTCACCATGTATGTTGTTTCTCAAGGTGTTAAAGGGGGGATAGAAAGGGCGGTTAGGTTTTTGATGCCAAGTTTGTTTTTTATTTTGATATTGATGGTTGGTTACGCCATGTCCAGTGGCGGCTATGAACAAGGACTGGAATTTTTGTTTTACCCTGATTTCAGCAAGGTGACTGGAGAGAGTGTGTTAACGGCAATGGGCCATGCTTTTTTTACACTTAGTTTGGGTATGGGGGCGATTATGGTTTATGGCTCCTATTTACCGAAAGGAATTTCGGTTGGAAAAACGGCAATATTAATTGCAGGAGCTGATACAGCAGTGGCATTACTTGCTGGTATCGCAATTTTTCCAATTGTTTTTGCTAATGGTCTTGAGCCGAGTTCCGGTCCAGGATTGTTGTTTCAATCCTTGCCGATTGCTTTTGGAAATATGGGGGGTGGTTTAATTTTTGGCACTTTGTTCTTTATTCTGTTGGTATTTGCCGCCTTATCTTCGTCAATTTCATTGATTGAGCCAGCCGTTGCATGGCTGGTAGAAAACCGGAACATGAGTCGAGAAGTGGCTTGTGTTTGGTCAGGTGTGATTACTTGGCTGGTAGGGTTAGGCACCGTGTTTTCCTTTAACATTGGTTCTGAATTTAAGATTTTTGATAAAACCATATTTAATTTGCTGGATTATTTAACGGCAAATTTAATGCTGCCTATTGGTGGTTTTTGTATTGCTGTTTTTGCAGGATGGATTATGAAAACCGAGCACACCAGGGAAGAATTGGCATCGAGTGTACCTTGGCATTACACGCTCTGGAAATTTTTGGTCTGTTATATATCGCCTGCTGCCGTTTTCTTGGTGTTTTTGAATGTTATTGGAATTTTGTAGGCATGACTGTTGTAGAAAAAAGCGCTTTGGTGAAGTTTTCCGCTCATCAAATGTATGATTTGGTTGAAGATGTCGAATCTTATCCCCAATTTTTACCCTGGTGCGCAGGCAGCCGAATTTTAAGTCGCAAAGAAAATGTTGTGGAGGCCGAGTTACAGATTTCTAAAGGCGGTTTTTCAAAAAACTTTGCTACTCAAAACATTCTTGATCCAGGCGGCAAAATTACCATTAGTTTATTGAATGGCCCTTTTTCATATTTGGAAGGAGTCTGGAATTTTATGCCATTACGAGAAGACGCTAGCAAAATCAGTCTTGATCTGGAATTTGAAATGTCAGGAAAGCTGGCCAGCCTTGCTTTTGGTGCGGTATTTCATCAAATTTGTAATACCATGGTTAGTGCTTTTACCCAACGGGCAAAACAGGTTTATGGATGATCAGGTCATCGTTGTTGAAGTAGCTTATGTAAAACCCGAACAACAAAAAATTGTAGAAATTAAAATTACTAAAGGTAGCAGTATTGAACAGGCGATTATTGAATCCGGAATGTTGCTCGAATATCCAGAAATTGACTTGAAAAAACTTGAGGTCGGAATTTTTGGGAAAGTGTTAAAGAAAGACCATATAATTAAATCAGGCGACAGAATAGAAATTTATCGGCCATTAATTCAGGATCCAAAAGAGGCCAGAAGAAATAGGGCGGCAGGGAAACCAGCCTGACCCACCAATGCCGCATCCTTGCGGCAAAAGCAAATTTTTAAGCTTCGTCTTGCTGTTCCTGTTCTTTGTTTTTACGACTGATATAGAAAAAATATCCGATAGCGCCAATCACTAGCGCGCCGACAAAATAAGGCATTTTACCGGCAATATCAGCTGGCTTGTTTACATCCGGAAATTTGAATTTTGTCAATACGCCCAAACCAGTATCATTGATATCAATTGTAATTGAATCAGTATTAAGACTGGTTAATTGTACTTCACTACCGTCAAAGGGCTTGTAATTTCTCGAGCCAGATTCAACATAATTTGGATAAATAGGAATAGTTGAAACTTGCGCCTTGCCAGCAAGGGCTTTAGCAAGTTCCTGCTCAATCTGCTGAGTGGTTTTTCCATCAGTTTTAATTTCAACAGGTTCATCGCCATTGATTTGTACCCGGACATAGCCGCCATTGGTTTTTCTTTCAACACCGATTGAAAAACCTTCGATATATTCAACATCCGCAGCATAAACAATATCGATTGCTACGCCTTTGGTGGCAGAAGAAAAGCTTCCAGGAACGCTGTATTTGAGTTCTTGATTGGAGTAGTCCCTGAAAGTTACCCGGGTAAAGTCAAAACCATCCTTATTGGCAATAAGCACTTCAGGTTTGCCCTTAGTGGCTATGGCTGTTGCGCCACGATCATGAGGGGATTCGTATGTCATTGCGTCATTAAGTGCTTTGGCAATTTTTTTGGCTGCTTCTATATCAGTTGTCGGTCTTTTACTGTCAGGACCACTAATAAAAGTCAGGCCGTTGGCTCTGTGAGTTACATCACTACCTCTGCGCCATTCAACCATATAGGAGAAAGCCGCATCGCCATTTTTTTTAGGGGTACTGGTAATCAACCGTATTTGGTCTGCTCCGGCAGGTTTGGCTAATGCCAAGGTCGGCATTGTAAGTGCCGATGCAAAAATAATAGCTGATTGTAATATTTTATTGTTTTTCATTGATTCAATCCTCCTCTTGTTAACCGAGGGATACCCTATCATAAATAAGGGCTTTCTGCTAATTAATAAATTTCATATATTATAATTCTCTGTAGTTTGTTTTTAAATTTTATCGTTGGAGGCGGTGAGATATTCAACTACAATATCCGGCTTTTGTTTGATTAGGAATAAAATGACTATAAACGCTGAGTTGCTGGAAAAAATCATTCGTGAAGCGGGCGTAATTGCTCTGACTTATTTTGACGATTTAAAAAATCTTGAAATAAGCAAAAAAGGCTCTCGAGACTTAGTCACCAAAGCTGATGTCGCTGTCGAAGCTTTTTTAAAAGACAAGCTGGCTGAGGAATTTCCACAATTTGGTTTCTGGGGTGAAGAAAGCGGTAAAACCGACAATCAGAATAATCGTTGGATCGTAGATCCGATTGATGGAACCCATTCTTTTACCAAGGGCCAGTATTTTTGGTCAATTTGTGTCGCTCTGGAAATAGATCAACAGTTGGTTTTTGGCGCAGTCTATGTGCCAGCTGTCGATGATTATTATGCTGCCTTGGTTGGACAAGGTGCTTTTAAAAATGGTCGACCGATTTCGGTTTCTTCAGAAGATCAGTTAGAGAGTTCGATGGTTGCAACGGGCTTTGCCTGTCTTCGTAATCATTTGGAAGAGAATAATCTGGAGCGTTTTTGTCGCATTGCCCAGAAAACAACCGGGCAGAGAAGATTTGGTTCGGCAGCTATGGATATTTGCATGGTCGCTGATGGTCAAGTTGATGCTTTTTGGGAGCAGGAGCTAAATCTGTATGATGTTGCGGCGGGGGCTTTAATTGCCCAGGAAGCTGGTGCTACAGTAACTGATTTTAAAGGGAATAAAGGAGTTTTTCCAAAACAGATTTTAGTGACCAATGGCAAGTTATTGGATCAGCTTTTATCGTTGATGTAAAAGCAATCTAGGGCTTGCTTAACAAATATAATAAAACCAGATTGC
>CAZGYJ010000191.1:0-4943 GCA_964530345.1 uncultured Methylomonas sp. | reverse complement strand
TTTGTCAAGAAATACTGCCCACCCCTCCCATATAGCCCACCAAGACTTCCGGCACAGTAATGCTGCCATCTTCATTCTGATAATTTTCCATAATCGCAATTAAAGTTCGTCCCGCAGCCAGACCAGAACCATTCAAGGTATGTACTAATTCCGGCTTTCCTGTTTCTGGATTACGCCAGCGGGCTTGCAAACGCCGCGCCTGAAAGTCCTTGAAATTGCTGCAAGACGAAATTTCCCGATAAGTATTCTGACTGGGTAGCCAAACTTCAAGATCGTAGGTTTTACTGGATGAAAACCCGGTATCCCCGGAACAAAGCAATACTTTTCGATAGGGAAGTTGCAGTTTTTTTAGAATATTCTCCGCATGGCTCGTTAAATCTTCATGTGCCTGCACAGAATCTTCAGGTTTGACAATTTGCACCAGTTCGACTTTTTCAAATTGATGCTGCCTGATCATCCCTCTGACATCCTTGCCATAAGCGCCCGCCTCACTTCTAAAACAAGGGGTATGGCAAACAAATTTCAAAGGCATTTCGTTGCTATCAACAATAACATCCCTGACAATATTGGTTACTGGAACTTCAGCCGTTGGTATCAAGTAAAAAGCGGGATCGTTTTCAACTTTAAATAAATCCTGCTCAAACTTGGGGAGTTGTCCCGTTCCGTACAAGGAATCTGAATTCGCCAAATACGGTACATAAGTTTCACTATAGCCATGTTCGGTAATATGGGTATCCAGCATGAATTGAATGATCGCTCGCTGTAATCTGGCCAGCGGGCCTTTTAACACAACAAATCTGGCGCTGGCGATTTTTGCACCCAATTCAAAATCCATGCCTTGGCAGTGCGCGCCTAAATCGACATGATCCTTAACCGGAAATGAAAACTCTGGCTTTTCTCCCCATGTGGAAATTTCAATATTATCTTCTTCATTTTTCCCTTCCGGTACCTCTTCATCCAGAAAATTAGGAATTCCCGTTATCAGCTCATTAATTTTGGCCTGAATTTCACCCAGTTCAGTTTCAGCAGCTTTTAACTGATCACCCAAATCTTGTACTTCATCCAACAAAGGTTGAATATCCTCGCCTTTCGCTTTAGCCTGTCCAATCGCTTTTGAACGTGTGTTCCTTTCATTTTGCAATTCCTGAGTCTTGACCTGAATCTCTTTCCGACGATCTTCCAATATTTGATAAGCACCGGCATCAAAATCAAAACCGCGCCTGGCTAATTGTTGTTGCACATATTCCAGATCAGATCTGAATAAACGGGGGTCTAACATAATATTTTTTTACCTTATAGAATTAACAGAGAAAACTGCTTTTTTAAAATCACAACCAAGAATTAAATTTTTCTGCCCAACCATAAACCAAACCAGATAACTGAGGCGCAAATAATGGTATTACTCAGAAACACGCTCAGCAACACCGGAGTGTGGAGCCTTAAGGAATGCCCATCTTCCAGCAAATAAAGTATTAAATATAATCCAGACAAGGTGATAAAAATCCCAGTCAAGAGGATAATACCGGCAACCCGGTGTTCTAGCACTACATCGACCTTATTGAACAAAATTGCCATCACCAAACCAATGATGAAAGAACCAATGGCGTTCACCGTCATTAAGCCATAAGGAATAACCCACCCCATCCAACGAATGGTACCGCCAGAAAACAGAAACAAAATTCGGCCACATTGCAACCCTATCCAGACGGCAAGCAGGCAAACGCTAACACTCACCAGAATATTTAATAAAGCTTTTTGGAAATTTCCTTGCTCCAGTAAAAACAAGGTTTCCAGGGAAAATGTTGAAAAAGTTGTAAATGAGCCAAACAACCCAACCAGAACAGCGGCTCTATATTCCTGGGAAATTGCAACTCGCTGTAAAATCAATGCTTCAGTCATCAGGCCGATTAATAATGAGCCCATCACATTAACAGCTAATGTGCCATAGGGAAATCCCCGCCCTAACCATTGATAAACACCGGTTGAAACAAAAAAACGCAGTACTGCGCCAAATGCACCACCCAATGCAATTGCAAATACCTGGTTCATAATTTTGTATTAATACTTAATGAAATTTTCCCGATAATATTTAAGTTCATCAATGGATTCAATAACATCATCCAAAGCCTGATGGCTGGCCCGTTTTTGGAAGCCTTTTTGAATCTCTGGCGCCCAACGTGCCGCTAATTCCTTTAATGTTGAAACATCCAAATTCCGATAATGAAAAAAAGCTTCCAGTTTTGGCATATAGCGATATAAAAACCGCCGATCCTGGCAAATACTGTTGCCACACATGGGGGATTTTCCTTCTGGAACCCATTTTTGTAAAAAATCCAGGGTTTGCTGTTCCGCTTCGGCATCATCAACTGTAGTTTTCTTGACCCTGTCAATCAATCCTGATTGCCCATGATGTTTTTGATTCCAATTATCCATCGCCGCCATCACGGAATCTTCCTGGTGAACGGCCAAAACTGGACCTTCCGCCAAAATATGCAAATCCTTGTCCGTCACTACCGTTGCAATCTCAATAATAAAATCATTATCAGGGTCCAAACCGGTCATTTCCAAATCAATCCAAATCAGATTACGAGAATCCAGCGTCATTTATTTATTCCATTTTATTAATAAGGTTGCGGTAAATTGTAGCATTGGCTAATCTGTACGCCTAATTATCGCAATATCATTATTAATAGGCACCAATGAATACTTTTACAATTATATTTTTAGCTGCGCTAACCATTTCTTATGCCATTCAATTCTGGCTATCCAGAAGACAAATTGAATATGTCACGACACATCGCAACCAGGTTCCTGATGCCTTTAAAGATAAAGTGCCACTGGAAGCACATCAGAAAGCAGCAGACTACACCATCGAAAAGGAAAAACTCAGTAATATCGACAGCCTGATCAGCTTGGTTTTTTTGCTGTTACTGACTCTGGGCGGCGGTATCGATATGATCTTTAACTACTGGAATTCCCTATCACTTTCTCCACTGCTGACCGGATTAGGCGCTGTAGCAACATTAATGCTCTTGATGACTTTGGTTGATATCCCTACCAGCTATTATCAAACTTTTGTTATCGAAGAAAAATACGGTTTTAATAAAAACACCCCTGCCCAGTTTTTTAAAGATTTGGCAATACAGCTAGTCTTGATGTTTGCTATTGGTTTACCACTTCTGGCGCTTATTCTGTGGGTGATGGACAGTATTGGAACGCTCTGGTGGCTGTGGGCATGGGCTATTTTGATGGGCTTTTCACTATTATTGAGCTGGCTTTATCCTACCCTGATAGCACCATTGTTCAATAAATTTACACCTTTGAAAGACGGCCCATTGAAAGAAAGGATACAAAAATTACTGGAACGTTGTGGCTTCCACAGCAAAGGCATTTTTGTCATGGACGGCTCACGCAGATCCGGCCATGGCAATGCCTATTTTACCGGGCTGGGAAATAACAAACGTATCGTGTTTTTTGACACACTGGTTGATTCACTGGCTGATGAAGAACTGGAAGCCGTACTAGCCCATGAATTAGGGCATTTTAAACGCAAACATGTTATTAAAATGCTGATAGCTTCGGCGATTATGAGCCTGATCAGCTTTGCAATACTAGGCTGGCTTATTGATAAAGAATGGTTTTATCACGGGCTTGGCGTATCTGAACCTTCAAATGCAGCTGCTTTGGTTTTATTTATGCTGGTTTCACCGGCCTTTACATCATTCATGCAACCCATCAGCGCCTATTTTCAGCGAAAATTTGAATTTGAAGCCGATGATTTTGCAACCGAAAATGCTGATGGCACAAAGATGATCAGCGGCTTGGTCAAACTTTATGAGGAAAACGCGAATACACTAACCCCCGATCCAGTATATTCTGCCTTTCACTACAGCCACCCCCCTGCCGCCATTCGTATCGCACATATTGAAGAGAAAATGCAATCGGCATAATGACAAAATTACAACAAGGACTGGTCATTTCTCATTTAGGCAAAGGACTTGCCGTTGAATCTACTAACAAAACCGTTCTCTGCCACACCCGGCGGCAGTTGGAAAAAATTGCCGTCGGTGACCAGGTATTATTCACGCCAGTAGGAGATAACCAGGGAAGAATAGAAAAAATATTACCGCGAAAGACAATACTGGCGCGCCCTGACCGAAACGGTAAAATACGTCCGGTTGCTGCTAATATTGACAAGGTATTTGTGGTTTTTGCTGTTGAGCCACCTTGTGATTTTTTGTTGATTGACCAATATTTAGCCATTTGTGAAAATAAAACCATTGATGCCGAACTAATTTTCAACAAAATTGATTTGCCAAGACATGTCAAAACAGAAGAAGAACTGTTAATTTATCAGTCGCTTGCTTATCCTATTCATAGAGTCTGCGCCAAAACTGGCGAGGGTATTCCTAAATTACAACAAGCTTTAAACCATCACACCAGTATTTTGACGGGCCAGTCCGGGGTTGGAAAATCGTCTCTCACCAATGCATTGATTCCTGACAAGCAATTAAAAATCAATAGCATCTCAGAAACCACCAAACACGGGCGCCATACCACCACAGCCGCCACACTCTATCATTTACCCGATGGCGGCGACTTAATCGACAGCCCGGGGGTTGCTATTTTCGGTCTCGCTGAACTCAATGAAGCGCAACTTGCTTTTGGTTTTAGGGAATTTCAAACTTTCCTTGGCCAATGCCGTTTCCATAACTGCCGACACATCCATGACAAAGGTTGTGCAGTTAGAGAAGCCGCAGAGAAAGGACAAATCTCAATCAAGCGCTATCAACGCTTTTTAAAACTCTTGCAAAAAATGCCGCCGCCAAAGCAAATCAAATAATTTGTCGTAACTAAAATATGCTTAGAAACGAACTGTTCAATTGCGGACATTATTTTTTGATAGACTAAAAATCAAGCATTTGCTATCATTGAGGGATTTG